>CAXTCK010000007.1:0-40083 GCA_964242425.1 uncultured Acetobacteraceae bacterium
CGAGGATCTGGCCCTGCCAGAACGCGGCGACCGTCGGCACCGACTGCAGCGGCAGCCCGAGCTGGGACAGCTGCCCTACCAGGGCGCGGTTGGCGTCGACGTCGATCTTGACCAGCTTGATGCGGCCGCCGGCGGCGCGGGTAACCTTTTCCAGGGCGGGCGTCAGGGTCTTGCACGGGCCACACCAGGTGGCCCAGAAATCCACCAGCACCGGGACGCGTCGGCTGTCCTCGATGACGTCGGCCATGAAGCTGTCCTGGTCGCCGTCGACGATGATGGCGGCCTCGGCCGACGGGCCGGCGGGCGGCGTCGCCTCGGCTGCCGGCTGGGCCCGGGATGCTGTGGTTGCGGCGCTACCGGGCCTGGGCTGGCCGATGATGTAGTCCATGGGTCGTTGATCCTGCGCGCTGTACGCAGCGTCCGCCGCGCCGTTGGTGCCGTTAACATTGTCGTCTGCCGCCCCGGGTGCAAGCGCCGTGCACGCCGGAGGCGACAGGCACCCGCGATACCCTTGCGTTCCGGTCGGAAGCCTTCTAAAAGCCCGCCACCGCACGGGAGCGCGGGCGTAGCTCAGGGGTAGAGCACAACCTTGCCAAGGTTGGGGTCGAGGGTTCGAATCCCTTCGCCCGCTCCAATTTTATGTTGATTTACAGCCGGTTAACCCGCGGAACTTCACTGCGGGACCAAACATTTGGAACCCGCGGCGTCTAGCCGGTCACCAGCACGCCGTTATTGGTGGCCGACAGGTCGACATGTGTCGTTCCGACCAGGGTGACCGTGCTGCCGCCCAGCGCCAGCACGGTGCTGCCGCCCGAACTCGTGGCGTGGATCTGCGGCACCGTGGCGCCGCCCAGCACCAGGGTGTCGATCCCGCTGTTGAAGCCGTGCAGGCTGGTGCTGGTGCGGCCGGTCATCTCGGCCAGGATGCTGACCCGGCCGTCGCCGTTCAGGAACGCGTCCAGCGACCCGTTCTGGTTGTCGAGCGTGGCCTGCTCCGTGCCGCCCCAGTAGGACGAGGCGCCGCCCTGGATGAAGGCGGCGATGGAGCCGGACGCGTCGCCCGCCAGCGTCGACGACACGATGGTGTCGTGCGCGTTCCCGGTCCACACCGTTTGCGCGGTGCGGCCGCCGAACACGGTGGTGGCCTGCGTCGGATCCAACCCGTTCACGATCGTCTGCAGCCCGCCCACGGCATGGCTGCCGAGCGCCGCCAGGCTGCCGGCACCGCCGAACACCGTCTGGCTGCCGCTGCCAGCCTGCACCTGGAGGGCGCCGTCGCCGTCGCTCGCCGTCAGCTGTTCCGCCCCGCCCCAGAGCGTCACCGGGCCGGCGTTGTCGAACACGGTGACGGTCGCGGCCGCGTTTGCGCCGCCGTTGATGGTGACGGCACCGCCTTCGGCGTCGATCAGCGTCTTCTCGTCGCCGAGCTGGACCGTGCTGGTCGAGCCGGGCTGGGCGCGCAGGGTCAGGGAAGCCTGCGCGCCCGGATCGTCGGACGCGGTGACCGTGGCGCTGGTGCCGCCGGTCCACAGCGTCTGCGCGCCGTGGCCGCCCTGCAGCCGGAGCAGCCCGGTTTGCGACGCGGTGCCGACGACCACCTGCGACCCGTTGCCGGTCTGGCCGACAACGGCGTCGTGGCCGTTGAGGAACACGGTCTGGCTGCCCGCGCCGTTCATGTCCACCGCGTCGTTGTCGTTGAACAGCGACACGGTGCCGCCGCCGGCCGCGAAGCTGTCGTCCTGTCCCGACAAGGACGCGTCCGCCTGGCCGACCAGCGTGACCTGGTTGTTGTTGCCGCCGAGGGAAAGGCTCGCGCCGGTGGTCGAGCCGTCGATCAGGTCGTGGTCGGCGTCGCTGTCCAGGGTGAGGATGCCGAACGCGCCGGAGGCGTTGACCGGCGCGTCGCCGTCGATCGCGACGTTCGCGCCGCTGCCACCGATCACCGCCAGCCCTGTGCCAACCGCGTGCAGCGACACCGTCTCGTCCGCACCCACCGATACCGTGTCGGTGCCGTTGCTGGTCACCGTTTTCGCCGTGCCGTCGCCGGGCGCGAGGGTGATGCTGTTGGTGGTGCCGGGCAGCGTGGTGACGGTGTCGTCGGTTTCGACCTCGGCATAGCTGTTGCTGTCGATCGACTGCACGGTGGACGACGGCGTGTCGGACGACACCGTGACCGAATCGTCGGTGGTGACGGTGGGGTGGGCGATGTCCAGCGCCAGCGATTCTGGGCCGCCGCCGCCGGCGCTCGTCTCGACGCCGCCGTAGTAGCTGCCGAGCGACCAGCGGGACAGGTCGAGCCAGGCCGACGCCATGGAAGGATCCTGTCTGGCCAGCGTGCCTGCGAGGCGGAGCAGCGCCTGGTTCAGGTCGATCCGCACCGCGTGCAGCCCGCCGGTGTCGGTGGCGAAGGGAAGATAGTCGACCGAAGCGTCGCTTCCCACCGTGCCGCTGCCGGTCACGTACTGCGACGACAGGTTGAACACCTGCTGATAGGTATCGCCCGCCGTGACCGTGGCGTAGGCGCCCGGCTCGCCGCGGAAGTCGACCAGCGGCACCTGGAGGAAGATCTCCGTGGACAACAGGGACGGATCGTAGGACGGGCCGCGGGCGTTGAAGAACACGGTGAACGCGTTGAAGGCGATCGCGGTGCCGCCGCCCGCCACGGCGGAGGCCACGCGCTCGTCGGCGGTGAAGGTAAGGGGGTGGTCGAAGGTGGTGGTCGCGGCGGCATAGCCTGTGGTCTGCAGGAACGTGTCCCGGGTCGACCCGCCGCTCCCGCCGACGCGAAAGGTGTAGTCGCCGGCGGTGCCATACACGGCGAGGCTGCTGCCGTCCGAGGCGGTGCCGGTGGTCCAGGCGGCGAGAACGGGCCCGAGCAGCGCGTCGGCCTCGCCATCTGTCGGGGCGTCCGGGTCGAAGACCTGGTCCGCCGGCGTGTTCCACTGCGTGACGTTCCAGCCGGCATCCGGCGTGCCTGCGATGTCCGGCAGGTCGGCCGCCCAGGTTTGAACACCGTTCACGGTCGTGCCGGTCGAGAAGAGGACGTCCGGACCCGCGACGCTGGGGTCGGCGAAGATGGCGGTGTTCACGAGGCAGCACTCCCTGGCAGCAGGCTAAGGCAAGAAAGTGAACGAAGCGTTGGCGATCCGGCGTCACGGGGCCGGCGCCACGGGCCGGCGTCGCCGGCGGCGCGCCCGCTCTGGTGCGGCCCGCTCTGGTGCAGGGGGGCGCCACGCCCTAGGGTGCATGGAGCTGTCGCCTCGGGATCCCGAACCCGGCAGCCTGTTCATCGGGACGACGCGATCCGTGCACCTGCCCCTCCTGTCCATCCTCATCTTCCTGCCGATGCTGGGCGCGCTGGCGATCCTGCTGCTCCGAGGCACCGGTGCTGCCATCGAGCGCGCGTCGCGGCAGCTGGCGCTCGGCACCGCGCTGCTGACGCTGCTGCTGGCGGCGGGGCTGTGGATCGGCTTCGTGCCCGGGCAGGGCGTCACCCCGTCCGGGTTCCAGTTCGAGGACCATGCCGACTGGGTGCCGGGCTTCGGCATCTCGTACCATGTCGGACTGGACGGGATCAGCCTGCTGTTCGTGGTGCTGACGGCGGCGATCACGCCGATGGCGATCCTGGCCAGCTGGCGCGCGGTGGACACCCGCATCCGCGACTACATGATCGCGGTGCTGCTGCTCGAGACCACCCTGCTCGGGTTGTTCTCGTCGCTGGATTTCGTGCTGTTCTACGTATTCTACGAGGCAACCCTGATCCCGGCCTCGCTCTTGATCGGCATCTGGGGCGGGCCGAAGCGGGTGTTCGCGTCCATCAAGTTCTTCTTGTTCACCTTCGGCGGCTCGCTGTTCATGCTGCTGGCGCTGCTGTGGATGTGGCACAGCACCGGCACCACCGACCTGCCCGTGCTGCTGCACACCCGCTTCTCGGGCGTGGCGCAGGACTGGATGTTCGGCGCCTTCGTGCTGGCCTTCGGGGTGAAGCTGCCCTTGTTCCCGCTGCATTCCTGGCTGCCCGACGCCTATACCGAGGCGCCGGCCGGGGCGACGGCCATGCTGTCGGGCGTGCTGAGCAAGGCCGGTGCCTACGGCTTCCTCCGTTTCGCCATCTCCATGCTGCCCGACGCGTCGCACCGCTACGCACCGTGGATGATAGCACTCGGCATCGTCGCCGTGATCTATGCCGCGATCATCGCCCTGGCGCAGACCGACATGAAGCGGCTGGTGGCGTATTCCTCGTTCTCGCACATGGGGCTGGTGCTGGTCGGGCTGTTCACCTTGAACGCGGTCGGCATGGACGGGGCGGTGTTCGTGATGCTGTCGCACGGCATCATCATCGCCGGGTTGTTCTTCGTGGTGGCGATGCTGGGCGCACGCAGCGACAGCCGCCTGATCGCGGGCTTCGGCGGCACCGCGGCGAGCATGCCGGTGCTGGCGACGCTGGCGATGCTGTTCACCATGGCCAATATCGGCCTGCCCGGCACCGGCTCCTTCGTGGGCGAGCTGCTGGTGATGATCGGCGCGATCCGGGTGGGCTTCTGGGTGGCGCTGTTGTCCGGCATGGCGATGATCCTGGGAGCGGTATACATGCTGGTGCTGTATCGCCGGGTGATGTTCGACGGCGTGTCCAGCCTGGTCGGCACGCTGCGCGACCTGTCCGGCCGCGAGGTGGCGGTGCTGGCGCCGCTGGCGGTGGTGACGTTGTGGATGGGGATCTACCCGTCCTCTTTCACCCGGGTGTTCGACCCGGCGGTGGCCGGCATCGCGGCACCGCGCGCCGCATCGCCGCAGGCGGCGGTCCAGCCCGCGCATCCGGTGCATCGCGCGGGCTGACGGTCCTTACGCTTCCGCCTTCCCGGTCCCACTTGGACGGGATGCCAGATATGCATCCCGCTTCCGCCACCGAGCTGCCGCGCCCGCCCATGCCGACCCGCGTGCGGAGCACGGCGGAGTCCTTCCTGGTGCTGCGGCGCAACCCGTTGGAGTTGTGGGGCAGGCCTGCCTACCAGGAGCTGGTCCTGCCCGGCTCCTTTCTGGGCCGCCGCCAGCTGCTGCTGAACGACCCGGCGGCGATCCGGCACGTGCTGCTGGGCAACCACGAGAACTACCAGCGCAACGAGGCGGCGCGCCGCGTGCTGCGGCCGGTGCTGGGTGACGGGCTGTTCCTGGCTGAGGGCGAGGCGTGGCGGCACCAGCGCCGGGTGATCGCCCCGGCACTCGCGCCGCGCGTGATGCCGATCCTGTCGCGGCACATCGTGGCGGTGGCGGCGCGCGTGGAGGACGAGATCGCGGCCGCCGGCACGAGGCCCGTGGAGCTGATGCCGGTGCTGCAGCGTCTGACCCTGGACGTCGCCGGGCAGTCGATGTTCTCGCTGGAGATGAAGGCGTTCGGCGCCGACCTCCGCTCCTTGCTGCTGCGCTACGGGCGCGACTTCGCCAAGGTCGGGCTGTTCGACATGCTGCTGCCGGATGGCTGGACCACGCCGCTGGATCGCGGCCGCGCCCGATTCCGGCAGGACTGGCTGCTGCTGATGGACCGCATCATCGCCGTGCGCGACGCCCAGGCCGCCACCGGGCAGGACGCGCCGCGCGATCTGTTCGACCTGCTGCGGCAGGCACGCGATCCCGAAACCGGCCAGGGCTTCGACCATGCGCTGCTGCGCGACGAGGTGTCGACGCTGATCCTGGCCGGGCACGAGACCACCGCGGTGACGCTGTTCTGGGCCTGCTATGCTGCCGCCCGGCTGCCGGAGCACCAGGACGCGATCGCCGCGGAAGCGGACGGGCTCGACCTGTCCCCGGACGGGGCGGCCGCGTCGCTCGGGCGCCTGACCCGCACCCGCGCCTTCGTCGACGAGGCGCTGCGGCTGTATCCGCCGGCCTACCTGATCGTCAGGCAGGCCAAGGCGGCGGACGTGGTCGGGGGCGAGCCGATCGAGGCCGGCACCATCGTCACGGTGTCGCCCTGGATCCTGCATCGCCACGAGGCGCACTGGGACCGGCCGGACAGCTTCGAGCCGTCGCGGTTCCTGCCCGGCGCGACGCCGCCGGACCGCATGGTGTACATGCCGTTCGGCGCCGGACCGCGCATCTGCGTCGGCGCGCAGTTCGCGCTGGCCGAGGCGACCCTGGTGCTGGCACGGCTGCTGCGCCGGTTCCGGCTGGACCTGCCGGGCGGCGGCGCGGTGCTGCCGCGCGGCCTGGTGACGACGCAGCCGGACCGGCCGGTGCGGTTCCGGCTCCAGCCGCGCTAGAGCATGATCCGTTCGCATCGGCTCACGGAGCAGGCTTTAGCGCCTTGCCTTGTCAGGCATCTTTATCCGATCGACCGATCCGGTTCGATCGGATGAGGCTCTAGGCGGCGGCGAACGGTGCGGGCGGTCGGGGAGGTGGATCCGGACGATCATCCGGGGTCGCTCGCCGATCCGGCGGTGCGGGCGCGCCGGGTGGCGATGCTGGACCGCCCGCACGCCAGGCCGCTCGCCCACCACGTGCGTCGGATGCGGGCGGAGGGGCGGGGGTTCGTGCCGGATTTCGATCCGCTGGATGGCGGGGTGGCGGCGACGCTGTTGTTCCTGCTGGAGAAGCCGGGGCCGCGGGTGGTGTCACCGGACGGTGTCGGATTCGTCAGCCGCAACAACCCCGATCCGACCGCGAGGAACTGCCGTGCCTTCATGCTGGAGGCCGGGATCGACCACGGGCAGGTGGCGATCTGGAACATCGTGCCGTGGTGGAACGGCACCATGGCGATCACCGCCGCGGAATGCCGTGCCGGGGCGTCGGCGTTGCGCGCGACCCTCGACCTGTTCCCCGGCCTGCGCGGCGTGGTGCTGGTCGGCAACCGGGCGGGGGAGCACGGGGCTGCGGTGCTGGAGGGTCGCGGCCTGGAGCTGTTCCGCAGCGTGCATCCGGGCCTGCAGGCGCGTGCCGGGCCGCATAGCCGCGACCGCTGGCTGGCGATTCCGCGCATCTGGCGGGAGGCATGGCAGGCGGTGTCGTGATGGCGGCGGGACACGGACGCGAAAAAGGCCCCGGAGCGTCGCCCCGGGGCCTTTCCATTGACTGTGTCGACCCGTGCGCGATGCGCCGGTCAGACCGTCTTCGCGCTGGAGAAGAGGGTCATCCAGGTCGCTCCGCTGGGAGCCGCGGTCAGGCAATGAGACACTGGATCACCTCCTTTCAGTTGGTTTCGTCATGATCAGGATAAGCCGGTTCCGGGCGGGTCCGCAAGGGCTTCAGCTGGATGGGGACGCGCACAGGTCGCCGGCACCGGCGTCGTCGGGAAGCGCCATCCGGAAGGTGACGGCGACGGCCTCGTTGCCGCTGCAATAGCGCGTCCGCGTGGTCTGGCTGTCGATCGCCTCGAACCGTGCGGCGTTCTCGTCCACCTCGAGACGCAGGGTGCGGATCAGCATGCGCCTGGCCTCGCCCGCGGGGGCCGGGTCGGCCGGGTCCGGCTCGGCCACGAACAACAAGGTGGCCGGCATGCCGCCGACCTTGGCGCGCGCCAGCACCACCGACCGGCCGCGCCCGCCCAGGGTCGGCCCGGCGCCGTCGGCCGGGTCCATCTGCACCACGTCCCAGCCGCGCATGCCTTCCGCCCGGGGCAGCATGGCCATGATCAGCGGCGAGCGCGCCTGCGGCTGCCGCCCTTCGACCACCAGGCCCTGGCGACCGTCCGGGGCGAGATGCGGCACCAGGGTGGCGCCTTCCCCGAGCGGCACCGGGATCACGCTGGTGATGCGCGAGGTACCGCGGGCGACGCAGCCGGCCAAGGGCAGGGACAGAGGCACCAGGAGGGAGGCGAGGCACAAGAACGACAGGGGGCGGAAGCTCATCAGGCGGACCCTAGGCGTCCGGGCCCCGGCCCGGAAGCCCGCACGCTTGAAGGCCCGGTGCGCTTGAAGACCCGGTGCGCTTGAAGGCTGGGCCCGCTCAAAGATCCAGGTCGGCGGCGTGCGCGTTCTGCTGGATGAACTGGAAGCGCAGCTCCGGGCGTCGGCCCATCAGGCTTTCCACCCGCTCGGCGGTCGCCTCGTGCTCGTCCGGTGCGGCCACCACCTTCAGCAGGACGCGGTGCGACGGGTCCATGGTGGTGCGCTTGAGGTCGGCCGGCGGCATCTCGCCCAGGCCCTTGAAGCGGCTCACCTCGACCTTGGCGCCCGCCTTGAAGCCGGACTTCAGCTTGGCGATCCGGTCGCGGTCGTCCATCGCGTACACCGTGCGTGCCCCCTGAGTCAGCCGGTACAACGGCGGCTGCGCCAGGTGCAGGTGGCCGTCCCGGATCAGCTCCGGCATCTCGCGGTAGAAGAAGGTCATCAGCAGGGAGGCGATGTGGGCGCCGTCCACGTCGGCGTCGGTCATGATGATGACGCGGCCGTAGCGCAGCCGGGCCGGGTCGTACTGCCTGCCCTGGCCGCAGCCCAGCGCTTCCACCAGGTCCTTGAGCTCCTGGTTGGCGCGCAGCTTGTCGACCGACGCGCTGGCGACGTTGAGGATCTTGCCCCGCAGCGGCAGGATCGCCTGGGTTTCCCGGTTGCGCGCCTGCTTGGCCGAGCCGCCGGCGCTGTCGCCTTCCACCAGGAAGATCTCGGTCTCGGACGCCTTTTCGCGCGTGCAGTCCACCAGCTTGCCGGGCAGGCGCATGCGCCGGGTGGCGCTCTTGCGCTGGATGTCCTTGAGCCCGCGCCGGCGCAGCCGGTCCTCGGCCCGCTCGATGATGGCCGACAGCAGGGCGTCCGCCTGCGCCGGGTGGCCGGCCAGCCAGTGGTCGAAGCGGTCGCGCAGCGCGGTCTCGACCAGGCGGGTGGCCTCGCCGCTGGTGAGCTTCTCCTTGGTCTGGCCCTGGAACTGCGGGTCGCGGATGAAGGCGGACAGCTTGGCCGCCACCGCGCCGAGCAGGTCCTCGATCGTGACCTGGGCGGCGCGCTTGTTGGCGCGCTGCTCGCCCCAGGAGCGCAGGCCGCGCAGCAGGGCGTTGCGGAACCCGGCCTCGTGGGTGCCGCCCTGCGACGTCGGGATGGTGTTGCAGAACGAGGCCAGCGCGCCTTCGCCGGTCTCGAGCCAGGCCACCGCCCATTCCACCCGGCCGGTGTTGCTGCCGTCGCTCGCGGCCGGCAGGTCGGCCTCGCCGGACCAGAGTTCGGACAGCAGGGCCGTGTCGTTGCCCAGTTCGTCACGCAGGCTGTCGGCGAGGCCGCCCGGGAAGTGCAGCACCGCCCTGGTCGGCACGTCGTCGCGTCCGGGCGGCAGCAGTGCCGGGTCGCAGTCCCAGCGCAGGGTGACGCCGCGGAACAGGAACGCCTTGGAGCGGCACAGGCGGTACAGCCTGGCAGGGGAGAAGGCGATCGCGCCGAAGATCTCGGTGTCCGGCACGAAGCGTATCTGGGTGCCGCGCCGGTTCTGCGTCGGGCCCACCTTCTGCAGGCGGCCGTCGGGCACGCCGCGCTGGTAGGTCTGCCGCCAAACCGCCCGGTCCCGCGCCACCTCGACCTCCAGGATGCTGGACAGGGCGTTCACCACCGAGGAGCCGACGCCGTGCAGGCCGCCGGAGGTGGCATAGGCCTTGCCGGAGAACTTGCCGCCCGAGTGCAGGGTGGTGAAGATCACCTCCAGCGCGGAGCGGTTCCTGAACTTCGGATGCGGGTCGACCGGGATGCCGCGGCCGTTGTCGCGCACCGTCAGCCGGTTGCCCGGCTCCAGCGCCACGTCGATCACCGTGGCGTGGCCGGCCACCGCCTCGTCCATGGCGTTGTCGATGATCTCGGCCGCCAGGTGGTGCAGCGCGTTCTCGTCGGTGCCGCCGACATACATGCCGGGACGGCGCCGCACCGGCTCCAGCCCTTCCAGCACCTCGATGTCCTGCGCGGAATAGCCGGACTCGGGAGACGCGGATGGGGTGGCGGCCGGGGCGGTGGACGCGGCCGGTTTGCGGGGCCTGGAGCCGTGCGAGAACAGGTCGTTCATGATTGGTTCTCACTCCCGCCGGGGACGGCGTCAAGGTGATCCGACCGGCTTGGTAATTTACCGCAACGCTTCTTGCCGCGATCTGGGCGCATGGCAACATCAGCGCGGGTGCGCGCAGCGGACCCTGGAAAGGTTGCCGAGTGGGTCTGATCAAGTTCGCGCTGAAATACCGCGTCACGTTCTATGTGATGGCGATCCTCATCATGCTGGCCGGCGGCGGCGCCGCGGTGCTGATGCCGAAGGACGTGCTGCCGGAGGTCAACATCCCGGTGGTCACGGTGCTGTGGACCTATACCGGCCTGCCGGCGCCGAACATGCAGAACCAGGTCACCGCCTACAGCGAGCTGGCGCTTTCCAACAACGTGTCGGGCATCCGCGACATGGAAAGCACCACGCTGCAGGGCATCACCATCACCAAGATCTACTTCCAGCCCGGCATCGACATCTCGCTGGCGCTGACCCAGGTGACCGCCGCCACCAACGCCATCCGCGGCATCCTGCCGCCCGGGATCCAGCCGCCGGTGATCCTGCGGTTCTCCGCCTCGTCGGTGCCGGTGATCCAGATCGCCGCCACCTCGGAGGTGGAAAGCCAGGCCTCCGTCTACAACTACGTGCGATTCCGGCTGCGCGCGACGCTGCAGACCACGCCGGGCTCGACCATGCCGCCGCCCTATGGCGGCGTGCCGGAGCAGGTGATGATCGACCTCGATCCGCACGCGCTGCAGGCCTACGGGCTGACGCCGATGCAGGTGCTGACCCAGGTCAACGCCGAAACGCTCACCCTGCCGTCCGGCCTCGCCAAGTTCGGACAGACCCAGTTCGTCATGCGCATGAACACGCTGCCGGACCAGATCGCCAAGCTCAACACCATTCCGATCAAGATGGTGAACGGCTCGCCGATCCTGCTTCGCGACATCGGCTGGGCCCGCGCCGGTGGGCCGCCGCAGCAGAACATGGTGCACGTGAACGGCCATCTCGGCCTGCTTCTGCCGGTGCTCAAGAACGGCGGCACCTCGACCACCTCCATCGTCGACACGGTGAAGTCGATGCTGCCGGGCATCATCGCGGCAGCGCCCAAGGACATCCGCATTCTGTCGCTGTTCGACCAGTCGGTGTTCGTGACCGACGCGATCAAGGACGTGGCCGAGGAGGGGCTGATCGCGGCAGCGCTCACCGGGCTGATGATCCTGCTGTTCCTGGGCTCGTGGCGTCCCACGGTGGTGGTGCTGGTGTCGATCCCGCTCGCGGTGCTGACCTCGCTCGCGGTGCTTGGCGCCATGGGCGAGACCATGAACGTCATGACCCTGGGCGGCCTGGCGCTGGCGGTCGGCATCCTGGTGGACGACGCCACCGTGGCGATCGAGAACACGTACCGGGTTCTGGAAGGCGGCAAGCCGTTCCGCGAGGCGGTGGTGGAAGGAGCCGCCACCATCGCCAAGCCGACCCTGATCTCGACGCTGTCGATCTGCTCGGCCTTCGTGTCGGTGCTGTTCCTGACGGGCGCGCCGAAATACATCTTCACGCCGCAGGCGCTGGCGGTGGTGTTCGCCATGCTGGCCTCATACCTGCTGTCGCGCACTCTGGTGCCGATCCTGATCGACGTGCTGGTCGGGCCGGAACAGAAGCGCCGCGAGGAAGCGGAAAAGGACGGCGGGATCAAGGCGAACAAGCAGCCCGGCTGGTTCGGCCGCTTCCACAAGGGCTTCGAGAGGCGCTTCGCGCGGTTCCAGCGCGGCTATATCGGCCTGCTGCACGCCCTGCTGGCGCGCCGGCTGGTGACGTCGCTGGTCGCCGGCGTGGTGCTGGTGATCGCGGGCTGCCTGTTCCCGTTCCTGGGCCGGGACTATTTTCCCGCCATCTCGTCGGGCCAGATCACCCTGCACGTGCGCGCCCGTCCCGGCGCCCGCATCGAGGAAACCGCCAAGCTGTTCCAGGGGGTGGAGGACATCATCCGCCAGCAGGGCGGGCCCGGCGGCGTGCAGACCATCGTCGACAACATCGGCCTGCCCTCGATCACCTACAACCTGGCGTTCAACGACGGCACCTTTGTCGGCTACAACGACGGCCAGATCCTGGCGACGCTGAAGCCCGGCCTGAGCAGCGCCGTGCTGACCAAGAAGCTCCGGGTGGTGCTGCACCAGCATTATCCGGACTCGATCTTCTATTTCCAGCCGGCCGACATGATCACCCAGATCCTGGATTTCGGCGTGCCGTCGCAGGTCGACGTGCAGGTGCACGGCCGCCATCAGGCGGACGACCTCAAGATCGCGCTGCGCATCGAGAAGCGCCTGCGCAACCTGCGCGGGCTGGTGGACGTGCACCTGCAGCAGGTCACGGACAGCCCCGAGTTCTTCACCGAGGTCGACCGCCAGCGCGCGGCCGAGCTCGGCCTGACCGAGCAGGACATCGCCGACCAGGTGAACATCTCGCTGTCCGGCTCCTTCCAGGTGGCGCCGAACTTCTGGACCGATCCCAAGACCGGCATCCCGTGGCAGCTCACGGTGCAGACCCCGGAATACCGGGTGGACGACTTCGCCGCCGTCGCCAACACCCCGATCTACACCAGCAACAACGGGGTGGTGAGCGCGCAGCCGATCACCCTGCTGCGCAACGTCGCCTCGTTCCATCGCGGCGTGGAGCCGTCGGTGGAAAGCCACGTCAATACCGAGCCCACCTTCGACATCTACGCAGCCGTCCAGGACCGCGACCTCGGCTCCGCCGCAGCCGAGATCAACCGGGCGGTGAAGCTGGAAACCACCCACCTGCAGCCCGGCGACAAGGTGCTGGTGCGCGGGCAGATCGAGAGCATGAACAGCGCCTTCAGCCACATCGAGATCGGGCTGGGGGTCGCGGTGATCGCGGTCTACCTGCTGATGGTGCTGAACTACCAGGACTGGGGCGACCCGTTCGTGGTGCTGAGCGCGCTGCCGCTGGTGTTCTCGGGCATCGTGTTCTCGTTGTTCATCACCCACACCACCTTCTCGATCGCGTCGCTGATGGGGGCGATCATGAGCGTGGGCGTGGCGTCGGCGAACTCGATCCTGCTGGTGACCTTCGCGCGCGAGCACCGGGAACAAACCGGCTGCTCGGCGATCGAGGGTGCGATCGCCGCCGGCGAGGCGAGGCTCAGGCCGGTGCTGATGACGGCGGGTGCCATGGTGGTGGGCCTGATCCCGATGTCCCTCAACCTGGGCCAGGGCGGCGAGCAGAACGCGGCCCTGGCGCGCGCGGTGATCGGCGGCATCTCGGTCGGCACCTGCTCCACGCTGTTGTTCGTGCCGTTCCTCTACACCCTGTTGCGTAGCCGGCCGGTCCGGTCTCCGGAGGACTACGTATGACCCCACCCGACCAGGCCGATGACGGGCGCAGGCCGGGGCGCGACGAGCACGACGCGGCACCCAGGGATCCAGGCGACGGCGATCGGGCCGGCAACGAGGACGATCGCGACCGCGATTCGCACGGCGATCGGGACCAGGCGCACGCGCCCGACGCGCCGCAGCGTCGGCAGGACAAGGCGGCGGATGACGACCGGGCAGGTGACGACCGGGCAGATGACGACCGGGCAGATGACGACCGGGCGGGCCGGGACGGCAACAAGGAAGCCGAACCGCCGCCGCCGGCCCCGCCGCGCCGCTACGCCATCTACGTCGCGATCCCCCTGGCACTGCTGATCGGCTGGGGGGTGTACAGCCATTGGCAGCAGTCGAACTCGGCGTCCAACACCTTGTCGCAGTCGCAGCACGAGGTGCCGGAGGTGGAGGTGGCCAAGGCGGAGAAGACCGCCGACATCGCATCCACCTCCCTGCCGGGCCAGACCGTGGCCTATGCGTCGGCCGACCTGTATGCGCGTGCCACCGGCTTCATCGGCCAGCGCTACGTCGACATCGGCAGCCGGGTGAAGAAGGGCGACCGGCTGCTCAAGATCGCAGCACCCGATCTGGACCAGCAGCTGGAACAGGCGCGTGCCCAGCTCGGACAGATGCAGGCGCAGCTGACGGAAGCACAGGCCAGCCTGAAGCAGGCGCAGGCGACGTCCAAGAACGCCAAGGTCAACAGCGCCCGCTCGCAGATCCTGGCGGCCGAAGGCTGGGGCACCACCCAGGACCGCGACACCCAGGTCACCAACTTCAACGTCAGCACGCAGAACGTCGGCAGCGCCCAGGCCGGCATCGGCGTCGCGGTGGCCAACATACGCGCGCAGCAGGCGACGGTGGACCGGCTGGTGGCGCTGACCGGGTTCGAGAACGTCGTGGCGCCGTTCGACGGCGTGATCACGCAGCGCAACGTCGACATCGGCACCCTGGTGCAGAGCGACACCAGCAGCGGCACCACGCTGCTGCACATCGACCAGGACGACGTGTTGCGCTGCCAGGTCTACGTGCCGCAAAGCCAGTTCGTCGGCATACGCAACGGGCTGCCGGCGCATGTCGCCGTGCCCGAGCTGCCCGGCAAGGTGTTCAAGGCGGTGGTGTCGCGGTTTTCCACGGCGCTGGCGCAGAACTCGCGCTCGGAGCTGGTAGAGGTCGACATCGACAACCGCGACCACACGCTGACCGCCGGCCTGTTCGTCACCGTGTCGTTCGACATCAAGCGCCCGGAGCCGCTGGTGGTGGTGCCGGACGCCGCCCTGATCTTCGACGCGAGCGGCCTGCACGTCGCCGTGCTGGAGGGGACCAAGGTGTCGATGCGCCCGATCGCGATCAACCGGGACACCGGCACCGAGGCGGAACTGGGGCACGGGCTGAACGGCGGCGAGCAGGTGATCGTCAACCCGCCGACCGACCTGGCGCAGGGCGAGACGGTGCATCTGAAGCAGAAAGGCGGGGACAAGAAGCCGGCCAACGACAAGAAGGCGCCTGGCTGACGGGGGCGGCGACCGGGGGTGGAAGGGGACCGCGCATCGCCGCGCAGCCCCCCCGGTATCCTCCACCCGGGGAACGGTCAGCCCTTGTGGGCGTGGCTCATGGCACGGATGCGGCGCACCCGGCCGGGATGGCTTGCGGCACTCGGGGCGGAACAGGTCTCGTAGGAGGCGGGCTGGACAATGTCCTTGGCCTCGGCATAGCCGCCCAGGTCGGACGCGTTGCGCAGCACCGACACCTCGTCGAACATGCTGATGCGCTGCTGGCAGAAGGCGGTGCCGGCCTTCAGGCCGCGCTCGGACTGCACGTTGGCGAGCTGGGTGATGTAGTCGTCATGCGCGGTCTGCGCGCCGCGCCCGTAGGTGCTGCGGAAATACCCGTTCAGGGAGGCTTCCTGCGCGTTCAGGTCCGGGCGGAACTTCTCCACGAAGGCGTTGTAGCGCTCCTGGGCGTTGCAGGAGAGCGCCGTCACCATCAGCTCGCTTTTCAGGCCCTGCACGTCGAAGGCCTGACGTGCCGAGGAAATGCCGCACTGGCCCGCGGCGACCGCCTGTCCCCCGAGCAGCGCGGCGACCGTCATTCCCGCAGCGAATCGCCTCATGAGGAAGGACATGGTGTTCTCCAGGAAAGACCGCGACGTTGAGGAACGAGTGCGACGTTGAGGACGAGAACGCCCGAGTCGCCGAGTCGTGCTCATCCGGTGACTGAAGTTGCCGCTGTAAGGTGCGGTTTCGCAAGCATAAATCCGACTAGCTCGCTGCGACCGAGACCGCCTGTGGCGAAACTGCATCGCTTTGATGAAAACTCGCACGCAACGGGGACGGTGATCTAGCGCCGCGACGCCACGCCGGCAAGCGTGCACCGGGTCCACCGGCTCGCGTCCGGTCTTCCGCCAGGCCGGGTTTTGCCCTAAGGCATCCTGCCGCACAGGACGTTGGCATCCCGGCGCGAGCCGCCTATTCTCGGAGCTGTTTGAGTGCACGTGCGAGCTGCTGCATCCCTTCTGTTGACCAGCCTGGTGATCGCCGGCTGCGCGCAAAAGCCGCCTCCGGCGCCGATGGCCGCGGTCGCGCCGGACCCATACGGCTACTTCAAGCGCTCCGCCGTATGCACCGTGAGCCCGGTGGTGGCCGGTCCCGCCGGGCGCAGCGTGACCATGGCGGTGCGCTCCGACGACGGGCTTTGCGCCGTGGCCGTGTCGCAGCCGGACGGAACCGCCTACGCGTCGTTCCTGCTGCAGGACCTGCCCGGGCACGGCAAGGCGTTCATCCACAACTACAACAACCAGACGCTGATCGACTATACGGCGACGACCGCCTATGCCGGTCCGGACGGCTTCAGCGTCAGCCTGGTGCCGAGCGACGGCGGCCCGCGCACCCTGATACACGTGGCGGCCAGCGTGGACGCGACCGGCGTGCCGCGCCCGGCGGTGGTGACGCCCTATGTCGCCCCCGCCACCAAGGGCACGCAGAGGACGACCTCCCGGTCGCACCGCAAGACCACCAAGAAGACCCACAGCTCCTAGAACGGGCTATCGGTCCCGGCCGCGAACCGGGGACCGGATCAGGCGGCCTTGGTGCCGTCCAGCGCCAGCAGCGCGTCGCGCCCCATCCTGGTGCAGAACGGACCGAAGCCTTCCTCCGGCAGGCCCTGCGTCGTCCAGGCCTCGAACAAGGGCGCGAAGGCGTCGCCGAGGCCCGCTTCCGGCACGCGTTCGAGCAGCCGGAACGACAGGGTGTGACCGTCGAAGTCGCCGCCGACATAGATCGCGTAGTGGCCGGGGATGCGGCCGACCAGCCCGATGTCGCCGCTATAGGAGCGCGCGCAGCCGTTCGGGCAGCCGGTGATGCGCAGGCTGATGCGGCGGTCCTGCAGGCCGTGCCGGCGCAGCAGCGCGTCCAGGGTGGCGACGATCGGCTCGCGCACACGCTCGGCCTCGGTCAGCGCCAGGCCGCACGTGGGCAGGGCGGGGCAGGCGAGGGCAAAGCGCGAGAAGGTGCTGAGCGCCGTCGCCGGCACCACGCCGTGCCCGGCCAGCAGCGCGTCGATCGCGGCACGGTCCTCCGGCCGGATGTTGGACAGCAGCACGTCCTGCTGCGCCGTCATCACCGGGTCGACTCGGAAACGCTGCACCACCTCGCGCAAGGCGGTGCGCAGGGTCACGCCGCCTGCGTCCTGGATGCGGCCCGACGGCACCGGCACGCCCAGCCACCACAGCCCGTCGCCCTGCTCGTGCCAGCCGAGCAGGTCGGGGACGTGCAGCCGATCGTGCGGACGCGGCGGTTCCAGCACGGCGCCGTAGTAGCTGTCGAGGGTCTGCTTCACCCACTCCACGCCGTGGTCCTCGACCACGTACTTGAGCCGGGCGCGCCTGCGGTCGGTGCGGTCGCCGTGGTCGCGCTGCAGCCGGATCACCGCCTCGACAACCGCGAGCAGCCGGTCCGGGCCGACGAAGCAGATCGGCGAGGCGAGGCGCGGAAACGTGTCGGCGCGGTTGTGGGTCATGCCGAGACCGCCGCCGACGGCGATGTTGTAGCCCAGCAACTGGTCCGCGTCGTCGAACAGGGCGATCGCGGCGAGGTCGTTGGCCAGCACGTCGGCGCTGTTGTCCTCGGGAACAGCCAGGCCGATCTTGAACTTGCGCGGCAGGTAGGTGGGGCCGTACAGCGTTTCGGTCTCGTCGGTGCCTGCGACCGGCTCCTCATCGAGGAAGATCTGGTGGTAGCCGCGGCTGCGCGGCAGCAGCGCCGCGGACAGCATGTTCGCGTCCGCGCGCAGCCGGTCGTGGCGCGGATCGCGGCGCGGCGCTGCCGTGGTCATCAGGTTGCGCACCACGTCGCCGCAGGCGCACAGGGTGGTCAGCAGGGTGTGGTTGATCGCCGCGATCGACGCCTTGAGCTCGCCCTTCAGGATGCCGTGGAACTGGATGCCCTGGCGGGTGGTGATGCGCAGCGTGCCGTTGGCGTGGTCGTCCGCCAGCCGGTCCAGCCCGAGATACTGCTCGGCCGTCAGCACGCCGCCCGGCATGCGGACGCGCACCATGAACTGGTAGTCCTTCTCCAGCTTCTGCTGCTTGAGCGCGGTCGCGGTGTCGCGGTCGAACTGCTCGTAGCTGCCGTGGAACTTGAGCAGGTTGTAGGCATCCTCGCTGACCTGGACGCCGCCTTCGGCCAGCTCCTCGGCCAGCCGGCCGCGCAGGCCGTGGCTGCCCTGCTTGAGCGTCTCGACGCCGGTGGGCTTCTTGGGTGCGGGAATGGCTTGATCGGGCACGGGCAGTGATCCTGGAAAACCGGGCGGAGCCGAGGCTCAGACGGTCGGGAATGTCGAACGATCTAGCGGGCCGCTGGCTGCTTCACCATGCGCAGGTAGGGCTTCAGCGTGGTCCAGCCTTCGGGGAACAGGCCGTGGGCGGCCTCGTCGTTGACGCTTGGCGCGATGATCACGTCGTCGCCCGACTTCCAGTTGGCGGGCGTGGTCACCTTGTGCGCGTCGGTCAGCTGCAGGCTGTCGATCACCCGGAGCACCTCGTCGAAATTGCGTCCGGCGGAAGGCGGATAGGTGAGGCTGAGACGCACCTTCTTGTGCGGGTCGATGATGAACACGGTGCGCACGGTGAGGCTCGGATCCGCCTCGGGATGTACCATGCCGTATAAAGTGGACACGCTGCGGTCCGGATCGGCGATCATCGGGAAGTCGACCTCGGCCCCCTGTGTCTCGGCGATGTCGCCTTCCCAGCGGTGGTGGCTGTCCACCGGGTCGACCGACAGCCCGATCACCTTGACGTCGCGCCGGCTCCACTCCGGCCCGAGCCTGGCGACGGCGCCGAGCTCGGTGGTGCAGACCGGGGTGAAGTCCTTCGGGTGGCTGAACAGTACGCCCCAGGAGCTGCCGAGCCACTCGTGGAAGCGGATCCGTCCCTTGGTGGTGTCCTGTTCGAAGTCGGGCGCGATCTGGCCGAGCTGGATGGTCATGCAGGGTGTTCCTCAGGCGGCCGTCGGCGAAAACGACGGCGTCACCGCTGGCAACGGGTCGGAATGGAAAACGATGCAGCAACGCAGGTCAACTGGACCACGACGCAAGGCAGTGGTTTGTGGAAAGCGCAGCCCCGCCGCGCCGCTCCGCCTTATATGGAGAAGCTGATCGGCTCTGCCAGGGGGCGTCGCAGGCCGGCACCTTCCGCGTGGCGCACCAGGTCGTCCAGGGTCAGCTGGTGCAGCTGCGCGCGCAGGCTGTCGTCGAAGCGGCGCCAGGTCGGCTCGACCACGCGCGCGAACAGCTCGCCGATCGGGCCGTCCTCGGAGGCCGCGTCCTCGGACACCGCCACCTCGATCACGTCGCTCAGGCGGATGTCGCGTCGCGGCCGGCCCAGCCGGTAGCCGCCGCGCGGACCACGCACGCTTTCCAGCAGCGACGAGCGCGACAAGCCCTGCAGCAGCGGCTCGATGCCCCGGCGCGCCAGCCCGGCGCGCTCGGCGATATCGGCGGCGCTGACCGTGCCGGCGCGGCCGGCATGGAACGCCACGTCCAGCATGATGAGCACCGCGATCATCGCCCTGTCGCGCCGAAGCAGCATACGGGTCGGTCTCCGTTCGGTCGTGAAAGGGGCCGCCCCACGGCGCGGCGCGATTGATGCATAGCAGGAAGGCGGCTGCTTATCCACGATGGAGATCGGTGTTATATATCGCGGCATGGCAAGAAAGCACATGGACGCCGTAATGGATGCCCCGATGGACGCAGCTGAAGCCGCGGCACCGGAGTTCGCGGCACCGCGCGGGCGCATCTACGGCAGCATCGTCGAGACGGTGGGCGGCACGCCCCTGGTCGCCTTGCCGCGCCTGACCCGCGAGGACGGGCTGCTCGCCCGGGTGGCCTGCAAGCTAGAGTTCTTCAACCCGCTCGGCTCGGTCAAGGACCGGATCGGGGCGGCGATGCTGCTCGCCGCGGAACGCGAGGGCATTATCACTCCGGGCCGTACCGTGCTGGTGGAGCCGACCTCGGGCAACACCGGCATCGCGTTGGCCTTCGTGGCGGCGTCGCGCGGCTACCGGCTGATCGTGACCATGCCCGAGGGCGCCTCGATCGAGCGGCGCAAGATGCTCCGGCTGATGGACGTGCAGCTCGAGCTGACCCCGTCGCGGCTGGGCATGGCGGGCGCCATCGCGCGCGCGCGGGAGATCCTGGCCGGCACCCCGGATTCGTGGATGCCGCGGCAGTTCGACAACCCGGCCAACCCGGACATCCACGCCGCCACCACGGCGGAGGAGATCTGGGCCGACACCGGCGGCGACGTGGACATCGTGGTGGCCGGCATCGGCACCGGCGGCACCGCCACCGGGATCGCGCGCGCGCTCAAGCCGCGTCGGCCGGGGCTGCTGGTGTATGGGGTGGAGCCGGCCGAGAGTGCGGTGCTGAACGGCGACGAGCCTGGCCCGCACGGCATCCAGGGCATCGGGCCCGGCTTCTGTCCCGGCGTGCTGGAGCTGGACGCGCTGGACGGCGTGCTGACCGTGTCGGAACGGGAGTCGATCGCCGCCGCCCGGCGCTGCGCGCGCATGGAAGGGTTGCCGATCGGCATCTCCTCCGGGGCCGCGCTGCACGCGGCGCTGGTGCTGGCGCGCAAGCCCGAGCACGAGGGACGGCAGATCGTGGTGATCGTGCCCTCGTTCGCCGAGCGCTACCTGTCGACTTCCCTGTTCGCGGGACTGACCTAGCGCCGGCTCCTGCCTGACCCGGCGGCAGTTCGAGTGATCGGGCGCTGCGATCCAGCCTACCGACCTTGCGGCGTCTCCGCCGCCTGATGGCTGGTCGTCGTCCGGATGAGCCAGTCTGAGCGGACGCAGAAGCGGCAGATGATGAAGTCGGCGCCGCCGGTTTGGGCATCGGGCGCCGTTTGACGCGGCTCCTGTCCGTGGAAGCCCTCGGGTGTTCTCGGTGACAACAGGCCCCGGGCTGTCCGCCTAGGGCGAACCGAGCAGCCTTGCGATCGGGCCCGAGCCCTGTCCGGGCCTGCTTTCCGCGGTTTCGGCGGTCGACAGCCCCAGGATGAACTGGGCCAGGCCATAGAAGGCGAGGATGGCGCGCGAGGCGGCCGGCTGACGACGCATCGCGGCGCCGACGCCGACCAGCAGAAGGCCCTCGGCCACGTCGAACCTCAGGTGCCGGCGCACGCCGATCAGCCCGACCAGGCCGGCCTCGAAGTCCGTCAGCAGGAAGGCACAGACCGGAACCGCGGTGGCGACCGCGGCCACGCGCCGCGCCGGGCGGGATAGCGGACCCGCAAGCGCCAGGCCGCCAAGCGAAACCGCCGCCGCGTAGTCGATCCATCCGTGCAGCCGGGTTGAGATCGCCATGATGAACTCCCTGATGCCGGCGTTGAACGGATCGGCGACGGCGGAGATGCGTGGCGCGCGGTCACGTTCGCGGGGCAGCCCAGCCCGCTTCCAGGCGCATGTGACTCCCATCGCGGCATTGGGTGAGTGGTTCTGGCATCGGCGCCGGCCTCGAACGGTGCGAACGACGTCGACCGCGCGGCATGAGTGATCCCGTGCCCGTCGGCGCCCGGGCTGCGGCAGTTCACGGCCGTCGCGCTGCGCGTCCACCGCCCGGCCGACCTCGACCTTCCGTCGGCCACGGAAGAACGCGCGAGGCAGGTACCTCGTCGTGTTGGCTCGTGATCCAGCCGGACCGTTTGCCGTTACGGCTGGTGCGTGCCGCCCCGCCCTCGCCGTGCGAGTATCCGGCTCGGCGTGGGACGGCTAGCGCAGGACGATCTCGACGCGTCGGTTCTGCGGCTCGCGGCTGTTCGGGCCGGTGGCGACCAGCGGGTGGCCTTCGCCGTAGCCGTGGATGTCGATGGCGTTCGCCGGCACGCCGTCGTGGATCAGCTCGAGCTTCACGCTGGTCGCGCGTCGGATGGACAGGCCCTGGTTGTAGCGGGCACCCCGGTCGCCGCCGTGGATGGAGGAGGTGTCGGTATAGCCGTCCACCTCGATGCGCGTGGTCTGCACGTGGGTAGAGGCCTGTGCCGCCTGCGCCACGATCTCGCGCGCCCGCCCGGTGAGCTCGGCGCGATCCCAGTCGAAGAACACGAGATAGGTGCGGGCTTCCGCAGGCGCCGGGGCGGCAGGCACGGCGCCGGCCGGGGGCGGCGGTGGCGGCGGGGCGGGGTTGAACTCGTAGCGCACGCCGAGCAGCAGCGAATGGTTGAAGTTTGTGGTGATGTCCTGGTTGCCGCGCGAGGTGCCGTACGGCTTGGGCCCGAACGCGCCCTCCGCGCCGATGCCGTCGCCGGTGAAGCGCTGCGGCCCCAGGATGGAGGTGAAGCGGTACTCCAGCGTGCTCGACAGCCCGACCACCCACGGCACCGGCACGGATAGGCCGAAGATGCCCTGGTAGGCGAAGTTGCCGTCGGTGCCGCCCAGGCGCTCGGCGTAGGGGTAGTTGGTGCCGCTGTAGTACTCGTTCGCGTGCGACCACATGTAGCCGGCGCCGGCGCCGAAATACGGGTAAAGCCAGCTCTTGCCGATATCCATGTCGAACAGGACGTTGGCCATGGCGCCGTAGCTTTCCTCCGAGCCGCCGGCGACGGTGGGGAAGCGCGTGCCGCGGAAGTGCTGCAGCGGGTCGTTGCGGTAGTTGCCCTCGACCTCCACCCGCAGCCCGTCGCCGAAGCCCCAGCCGACGCTGCCGAGGCCGACCTCGCCGGCGCCGTAGCGCAGCTCGCCGCTCGGCTGCTGCGGCGACAGCCGCACCGTCTGGTCCTGCGCCAGGTTGCCGCCGCCGGCGACGCCGACATACAGGCCCTGCACCGGCTGCGCGTGGGCGGAGCCGGCGATCGCCGTCATCGTGCAGGCGACGCCCGCCAGCAAGCCGAACCATCTTGTCATCGTCACGTGCCCTCTCGCGCGCAGCCGCCTGGAAGCCGGTGGCCTTGAACGCCCCAGCGGCCGAGCCGCAGCCGCTTCCGTTATGTCGCACGTAGCCGGTTTTTCCGCCGGGAAGAAGCGCCAGCAGTGCTTGCGTCTGCCGCAGGCGATGATCCGGCGCCGATGCCCGTTCCCGGGCCTCACCCACCTGACAATGTCGTGTCTTTTTTGCAACTACCGGTGAGAGCCTGCGGCGCGTAGCTCATGCACCTATTGCATGGGTGTTCTGTTATGAACTTAAAGTGTGGTTACGGGCTGGTTACAAGCTGACGGGCAGGTGAACGGACCGGCATTTCCAACAGGACGGCTTCCAGCGGCAACATCCGCCGGATCGTGTTGCATCGCCAGGGAGCCGCATTCCTGACGACGTTCCGCGAGCGCGTCGCCGTGTCCTGGTCGAGGACATTCTAAGACAGTTTCGGACTGGAGCATTCACGGATGACACGTCACCACTTCACCTTGCGCGGCGTCTTGAAAGGGTCGGTGGCGGCGCTGGCTTTGGCGCCGGTGCTGGGCACGGTTCCGGCTTTCGCACAGGTCCAGCCGATCCCGTTGGGCACGCCGAGTGCCGCTGCCATTTCCGGCAACGCGCCGCCGGCCACGGAGAATGTCGTCGTCACCGGCTCACGCCTGAAGACCAGCAACCTGACCAGCGAAGCGCCGATCACCGTCATCACGTCCAAGCAGATCGCGCAGTCCAGCTCGCAGACGATCGAGGACGTGCTGCGCAAGATCCCGTCGGTCGGCACGGCTGGCAACTTCTCCACCACCAACAACGGCGCCAACGGCTCGTCCTGCATCGACCTGCTCAACCTCGGCATCAGCCGCACCCTGGTGCTGGTCGACGGCCGCCGCTTTGTTCATTCCGCCTACGGCACCGGCAACGACTGCGTCGATCTCGACACCATCCCGATCCAGCTGGTGGACCGGATCGAGATCCTGAAGGACGGCGCCTCGACCATCTACGGCGCCGACGCCGTCGCCGGCGTGGTCAACATCATCACCAAGAAGAACTATTCCGGCTCGCAGGTGAACCTGAACGGCAACATCACCGCGTCGGGCGACGATCTGCAGGGCGACATCTCCGGCATCACCGGCTTCGACTTCGCGCAAGGGCGCGGCAACCTGACGCTGACGGGCCGCTATCTCGACCGCGGCCCGGTGCTGCAGAAGGACCGCGACTACACCGACCCGGTGGTGACCATCGATAACGGGCCAGGCGAGCCCTATGGCATCGGCTCCGGAATCCCGGTCGCCGGCCGCTACTTCGGCCAAAATTCCGGAAGCGAGATCACCACCATCAACAACCAGATCGTGCCGTGGTCGCACCAGTACAATGGTGCCAACGGCGCGCAGCCGAACATCAACGGCCGCTACGACTACGGCTACGACAGCTACCTGTCCGACCGCGAAACCCAGGGCAACCTGGCGGCAGAGACGCATTACGACGTCAACGACCACCTGACCGCCTACGCGTCGGCGTACTATACCCACAAGAACACCGAGGAGCAGCTGTCCGGCCAGCCGGTGACCGGCAACCCCAACCTCGGCTCCTCGCTGGTGATCCCGCAGGGCAACCCATTCGCTGAGGGCCACGGCATCGACGAGCCGCTGTCCGGCTTCCGCCGCACCACCGACATCGGTCCGCGCCAGACCAAGACCGGTACCGACACGTGGCAGGCCACGATCGGCGCGCGCGGCAACATCGTCGGCAACTGGAACTACGACGCGTATTTCACCTACGGCTATTCCGACACCACCATCACGCTGACCAACCAGATCAACTTCACCAAGTTCGAGAACGCGCTGGGTTCGGACGGCAACATCAACGATCCGTTCAACGGCAGCCTGTGCACCGCCGGCAGCGGCTGCGCCCTGCTTAATCCGTTCGGCGCCGGCAACATCAGCCCGGCGGCGGCGAAGTACGTGCTGTTCGACGCCAATGCCAACGCGTACTACCAGTTCCGCGACTATGGCGGCACCATCACCAACAACAAGCTGGTGCAGCTGCCCTATGGCCCGCTCGGCCTGGCGGTCGGCTTCGAGTACCGGCAGGAGAACGGCGCCTATCATCCCGATCCGACCATCGAATCCGGCGTCTCGACTGCGTCGGCCGAGCAGCCCACCGGCGGCGGGTTCGACGTTGGCGAGGTGTTCGGCGAGCTGAACATCCCGATCCTGAAGAACCTGTTCCTGGCCAAGGACCTTTCGGCGGACGTGTCCGGCCGCTGGTCCGACTACAACACCTTTGGCGGCGTGCAGAATTTCAAGGTGGGCCTGAACTGGTCGCCGACCCAGGACATCCGCTTCCGCGCCAACCTCGGCACCTCCGTGCGCCAGCCGGCGATCGCTGAAGCGTTCGGCGGCAACGTGCTGAACTTCGAGCAGGGCACCGACCCGTGCTCCCAGATCAGCCACTACGGCGGCCTGTCCGGCATCGTCGCCGCCAACTGCGCCCGCCAGGGCGTGCCGGCCGGCTTCCAGCAGACCGGCAACCAGATCGCCACCATCACCGGCGGCAACGCCAACCTGTTGCCGGAGTCGTCGCGCACCTACACCATCGGCACGGTGATCACGCCGCGGTTCATCCCGAACCTCGCGGCCACGATCGACTACTACCATACCTCGATCGAGAACCAGATCGCCGAGGTGCCGGTGCAGTTCGTCGAGGACCAGTGCTACACCAGCGTCAACCTGAGCAGCCCGCAATGCGCAAACGCCGGCGTGCGCAACGGCTCCGGCAACATCGCACTGGCCAACGGCCCGTTCCAGAACCTCGGCGTGGTGCGCACCAGCGGCATCGACTTCGACCTGAGCTACCTGATCAAGCTGCGCGGCAACAACAACCTGAGCTTCAGCAACGAGCTGGTCGACACGGTGGGCTACACCGAGCAGCTGGTGCCGAACGGCCCCTTCATCAACCTGAAGGGGCGGCTGAACACTCTTCTCGGCGGCGGGCTGTATCCGGTCGGCGTGCCGGTGCTGCGCGACAACTTCACCGGGACCTATGCCCACGGCCCGTTCAGCTTCAGCTGGACCGTCCGCTACATCGACGGCGAGGTCTACGATGTCGGCGGCTCGGACTTCACCCCTGCGGTGAACCGCTTCTACAAGACCAACGAGGTGTTCTACCACGACATCGTGGCCACCTATAACTTCAAGAAGGTGCAGCTGATCGGCGGCATCGACAACCTGTTCGACCGCACGCCCCCGTTCGCACTGGACGGCACCGAGAACACCGCCGCCAACGTCTACGACGTGCTCGGACGGTTCTTCTACGCGAAGCTGCAGATCAGGTTCTGATCCAGCCGGCCTTCTGGCCGGTCCTCGACGACGGCGCGCAGGCCGCCTGTCCCATCCGGGCAGGCGGCCTTTGCGTCAGAGGCCTGCCGGTAGCTCGCGCAGCATCGGTGCCAGCTGCTCGCGATATTCGTGCCAGCGTCCGACGCCGGCCCGGTTGATCGGCTGCCTGACCTGGGCACGGCTGGCGGTACCGACTGTCCGATCCTGCTCGAAATAGCGCTGGCACGCGGCATCGAAGGGAAGATCGAGGAATGCCAGCACGCGGCGCAGCGTGCCGTCGAAATCATCGAGCCACTCCGCATGGTCGAGCGTCAGCATGGGCTGGGGCAGGACCGATCGCCAGTGCGACAACAGCTGCTGCTGCCGCGCCATGTACCAGCCGAGGTCGGACAGGTCGTGCGCGTAGGGGTGGTGGCCGAGGAAGCGGTGCCCGAAGATCGAGGCGCCGACGTCGCGCAGGTCGCGCGTGCAGCAGATCACCCGTGCTGCGGGAAGCAGGGTGGCGATGAAGCCGAGCTGGAACACGTTGTCGGGCATCTTGTCCAGCACCAGTGCCGCATCCGGCGCCAGGGCATGCAGCTCGGCCAGGAAGGCGCGCGATGAAGCGGTCAGGACCGGCTCGTCCAGGGTGGCCGCGAGCGCCGTCGCGGTTGCCGCCTCGCGGCTGCCGGTCAGCCGCACCAGGGTTTCGCGCACCGCCAGCCGCTCGCCGGCGCCGTGCACCATCGGGTGCGCGCTGAGGATCTGTTCCAGCAGAGTCGTGCCGGTGCGCGGCAGCCCGACGATGAACACCGGCGCCGGATCGCGGATCGTGGATCGCGCACCCTCGGCCATGCGCCTGGCGTCGAACACGCGGGTGATGGCCGCGAGATGCCCGTCATGCGCGGTGCGGGAAAACGATTGTGCTGCACGCAGCAGCGCGTGGCCACGCCGCCAGTGCACGAACGCGTCGCCGCCGCGCCCGTCCGCTCGCCGCAGCGCCGCCAGGTCGAAATGCGCGTCGATCCGTTGTTCCAGCGTGCCGGCGTCCCGCGTGTCCGCCAGCCGCGCCACCCTGTCGGCGAGGGGGCCGGCGTCCGGACGCCCTGCCCGGCGCGCCAGCAGGCAGTGCTGCCAGCACAGGATGAGGTCGAGTGCCCGGACCGGGTGGCCCGCCGCCTGCGCCAGCGCGTCGCGGGCCGCGCCATCACGGCCGAGCGCCACCAGCGCCTGCACCCGCTGCGCCTGCCAGTGCGATCGTGCCGGCTCCACCGCCGGCAGCGAAACCGCGTCCATCAGCTCCAGCGCCGGCTGGGCCTCGCCTTCCAGAAGCAGGCGGCTGGCCAGGTTGAAGCGCGCGGACCGGCATCCGGGATCACGCTGCAGCACCGCGCGCAGGCGCGCCGTCGCCGCCAGCGGCTGGCCGCACAGGTGCTCCGCCAATGCCAACTCCGACTCCACCTCCGCATCGCGCGGCTGCAGGGCGTCCGCTTCCCGAAGTGCCGCAAGCGCGTCCCCCGCCTTGTCCAACCGCATGCACGCCCGGCCAAGTGCCAGCCAGGCCGTGGCCAGGAGCGCCGGATCCGGGGCCGGAACGGCGCGCAACACGGCCAGGGTAGAGACGCCCAGGGCATGGGCCGCCTCCGCGAGCGACGGAGCCAGCGCGACCGCACGACGCGCCGCTGCTTCCGCCTCGCTCGCGCGGCCCAGCGCCAGCAGGCTACGCGTCAGGTGCACCAGCGCAGCCGGATCATTGGGCGACAGGATGGTGGCCGTCTCCAGAACCGGAACCGCGTCGCCGTGTCGTCCCGCCGCGTGCAGGGCGATGCCGTGCCAGAGTGCTGCCAGAGGGTCCTGTGGCGCGAGGCGCCGGGCCCGGGCGAGGTAGGGCAGCCCCCTGGGCCAGGCGCCGGTTCGTCCCAGGGCCATGCCGCAGATCCGCAGCAGCACCGGATCGGGCGGCACGCGTGCCAGCAGCGGCACCAGCAGGCTGGCGGCACCGGCATGGTCGCCGGTCTCGAAGCGCCGCAACGCGTGATCGCGCGCCGTCGCGTCGGCCGGCGTCACCTGCCGCGCGCCCGATGGAAGCTCCGAACTCTCCTCGCCGAAAGGCGCGGAGGCCATATCGTATAGATATGGACATCGCGATTGGCGACCTGTCTCATAAGCCATCGCTTCAAGGAAACGATTCCATGTTCACCAAGATCGCCGTCGCTGCTGCGAGCGTTGTCATGCTGACGGGCCTCGCCGCGTGCGACGCCGGACCCTACACGCCATCGGCGCATCGCGATGCGGAGGCATCGACCGGAAGCATGCTGTCCGGCACCGATACCGGCGTCAACGCGAACGGGAACATGAACGACCCGTCGATCCGCTCCAACTTCGCAGGCCCTGCCGGCGGCAAGTAGGATCGCGGGATCCTCGCGCTATTCAGCTTTTGATCATCATCGCCTGCGAGGTCGGCAGTTCCAGCGCCCGCTCCGGCTTGTCCGCCAGGAACTCGTCGAACGCTTCGCGCACGCCGCCGAGATAGGAGTAGTCGTGGCTGACGATCACGCCGCCCGGCAGCATGCGCGGATAGAAGAACCGGAGGCAGGCCAGGGTGCCGTCCTTCAGGTCCACGTCGAGATGCACCAGCGAGAACCTCCTGTCGGCGCAGGACACGTTCTCGCCGGTGAACATGCCCTTGTGGAACACGAGGTTGGGCTGGTCCGACAGGTATGACTTCACCGCCTCCAGCGAGGCGGCGTAGTGGCCCCGGCGCATCGAGCGGCGCTCGGCGCCGTCCGGTTCCGGCAGGCCCTCGAAGGTGTCGAACAGGTGCAGCTCGTCCGGCCTGGCGCCGAGGCTGATCAGCTTGGCCGAGCAGCCCTGGAACACGCCGACCTCGGCCATCACCCCGCCCACCGCACGCTGCGCACGCGCCAGCGAGTGGATCATGAACGCCTCGTTGCCGCTGAGCAGGCTTTCGCGCTCGCGCCGCACGCGCCGGATCAGCTGCATCGGCGCAGGCTGCTTGTGGCCGCCCAGGATCGCCAGCTCCATTGTCGCGAGCGTGCCCACGGTCAGCCTGCGCACCGCCCGGCTGCGGGCGAACAGCTGGTGCACGATCGCCTGCGGCCCGGAGGTGCGGCGGCGGGTGGCGGGTCGGATGGTGGATGGCAGAACGGCGTCGGAAATCGTTTTCACTCCGGATGGATGGATGGATGTCGGGGATGCTCGTCGAACAGGACGCGCCGCATGCGGAACCGGTTTCCCGACCGTTACAACCGGTGACCGGAACGAGCCCCGCCGCCGTGCGACAGGTGCCAGCTCCGCGCAGGCGATCCACGTTCGGCCGACCCGTATCTACACGATCAACGCCTCGAACGGGGGCACGAGGTCGGGGCCGTCGATCTCCAGCACCCAAAGGTCGGGATCGCGGCCGAGCTGGCGCGCGACATAGGCGTCGGCGCCTTGCTGGTCGACCGGAGCAGCACCGGTGCCACGGGTCCAGGCGGGCTCGCCGTCCAGGGTGCGCGCCTGCGCCAGCACCACCATGCGCCCGGCGCGGTCGCGCAGCACCACCAGGATGCCGCCGGCGTCGGCGTCGCCGCGCCGCAGCACCATGCCGGACCGGCCGAGCTGGTGCGCGCGGCGCAGGGCGGCGCTCGCCCATAGCCCGGCCTTCAGCCGCGGCTCCGTCATGCGCCCGCCTGCCTCACGGCACCCCGCCTCACGGCACCCCCATGGGTCCGGCCGGCACCGGCACCAGGGCCGCGTCGTAGGCGCCGGGCGTGTCCAGCAGCGTGCGGGCAGCGTCCAGGTCGGCATCGGTACCGATGGCGGCGGGGCAGGCGGCGCGCAGGTCGAGGATGCGCGCCACCGGCAGTGGTGAGCGCGCCGCCCGGCTTTGCGCCACCGCGTCGCGCTCGTCGAAAGTGCCGACGGCCAGGTCCTGCAGCTGCTGGTCCAGCCTGTTCTGGCCGAGGCTTGTGCACACCTGCGGGATCACCCCCAGCCCCTGCAGCGGCCAGCCGAGCGGCGCCAGCACGCGGCTCCAGGTGACGAACAGCTCGCCTCCGTCCGGCATCTGGGCGATGAACTGCACCAGCCCCTTGCCCAGCGTGGCGCTGCCGACCACCACCGCCCGCCTGTGATCGGCAAGGGCGGCTGCCATGATCTCGGCGGCGCTGGCGGTGCGGCCGTCCACCAGCACCACGATCGGCACGCCCTCGGTAAGGTCGCCGCCCTGCACCGCCCATACGTGGTTGGCCTGCGGGTCGCGTCCCTTGGCGGTGACCGCCACGCCGTGGTCCAGCACCAGCGCCACCGTGGTCACCGCTTGTTGCAGGAACCCGCCGCGGTTGCCGCGCAGGTCGAAGATCAGCCCATGCAGCTTCGTGCCGGGCTTGCCGTCGCCGCGCTGCATGGCCTGCTCCAGGAACTGGCTCACCTCCTGCGCGGTGTCGGCCGAGAAGCCGGTCACCCGGACCACCACGATGTCGCCGTTGCTGAAGGCGAACACGGTTTCCGGCGGGATTGCCGCGCGCACCACCGGGATGCGCGCCGGCGGACGGCCGGGCATCGCCGCCACCAGCACCACGGTGCTTCCCGGCTCGCCCTGCAGCATGGCTGCGACCGCGTCAGGCTCCTGGCTGCGCACCGGCTCGCCGTCCACCGACACGAGGCGCATGCCGACGGAGATCCCTGCCCCCCAGGCCGGCCCGTTGGTGTTGACCGCCGACACCACCAGGAACCGGCCCTGGCGCACCACGCTGAAGCCCGCTTCCGCGGTGCCGCCGGTGCGGGCGGTGCGCTCGGTCTCGGCCGGTGCGGGCGCCACGTAGCGCGAGTACGGGTCGAGGTGGTTGAACAGCTCGTCGAAGAAGCTCTGGATCACCGCCTGCTGGCCGGCGCTCCGGATCGCGGGCGAGCCGGTCCAGGCCGCCGCCGCCATGCCGACCGCGAACCGGGCCCATCCGCCGGCATCGTTGGCCGCCGGCGGGGTGCGCTCAAACAGCACGCCACGCGGCGTGGACAGCCGGATCGGCTTTCCCGCCGTGCCGACGCCTTCCACCGTGAGATCCGGGTCGATCGCGGTCAGGCCGTTCAGCCCCCACACCGTGAGCTGCTGCACGGTGTGCGGCTCCAGCGTGCGCGGCTGCAGCACCGTCAGTGCGGTCTCGATCACGCTGGTGGCCAGCGCCTGGTCCAGGGCGGGCGCCGGAGCGGGACCGGGCTCGGCGCGTCCGGTCTGGGCGGCGGCGGCCAGCAGAAGCATGGTCAACACGAGGCAGAACGCGAGGCGCCTGCCGGCGCGGCCGCTGCGCCCGGATCCAGGCCGGATCCCGTGCCGCGACCACGCAGGCCGCCTTCCCGTCCTAACGACGGCCGGGCCCGGACGACCGATCCTCACGGAAAGGGCTTGCCGCGCCCCCGGAGACGCGGGTCCGGACGCTGGTCGGGCTGACGCGCCGACGCGGCGGGCACATCGTCGCCGATCGCGAACAGCAGCCCGCCGGTCAGCGGTGCCGCCTCGACCAGACGCACCGCCACGGCCTGCGCCAGGCGATACGCCGCGCCGCTTCGTCTGCCGATCAGCGCCTGTGCCGCTTCGTCGTGCATCCAGAATTCATCAGCCCCGGAGGGGGCGGAAAGGGAGCTGAGGGAAGAGATCGGCACCAGACCGCTGGCCCCGGTTTCCGACAATGTGACGAAAAGCCCGAACCGGGTCACGCCGGAAATGCGCGCGGCGAAGGTCGCGCCGATTTTGTCCGCCATGTGTGCAGCGATGTAACGCTCCACCGCGTCGCGCTCCGCCAGCGCCGCGCGCCGCTCGGTGGTGGTGACGTGCGCGCCCGTGTCGGCGAAGCCCGCACCCTCGTCCGGCCGCAACCCGTCGCCGCCCAGCCCGAGCCCGGCGATCAGCGCCCGGTGCACCAGAAGGTCGGCGTAGCGCCGGATCGGGCTGGTGAAATGGGCGTATTGCGGCAGCGCCAGGCCGAAATGGCCGATGTTGTCGGGGCTGTACTCGGCCTGCGACTGGCTCCTCAGCACCATCTCGTTGACCAGCGGCGCCTGCTCGGTGCCGGCGACCCGGCCCAGCACCGCATCCAGGTCGGCCGGACGGATCTCGCCCGCCGGCTTGAGGGGGATGCCCAGCGTGTCGAGGAAGGCCCGCAGCGCTTCGAGCTTTTCCGGCGATGGCGGGGCGTGCACCCGGAACATGCAAGGCTGCCGCAGCCGTTCCAGCTCCTGTGCGGCGGCCACGTTGGCCAGCACCATGAACTCCTCGATCAGCCGGTGGCTGTCCAGGCGTTCGCGGGCCACGATCGCGTCGACCCGCCCGTTCTCGATCACCACCCTGCGCTCCGGCAGGTCGAGGTCGAGCGTGCCGCGTCGGGTGCGTGCCAGCAGCAGCGCCCGGAACGCGCCATACAGGCTGTCCAGCAATCCTTCCGGCAGGGCGGGGTCGTCGGTGCCGTCATGCGCCGCCTGCACCTGCTCATAGGTGAGGCGGGCGGCGCTGCGCATCAGGCCGCGGCCGAAGCGGTGCGCGTGCTTGGCGCCGTCCGCGCCGATCCGCATCTCGACGAACAGGCAGCCGCGCCCTTCCCCGGCCTTGAGCGAGCACCAGCCGTTGGACAAGGCTTCCGGCAGCATCGGCACCACGCGGTCGGGAAAGTACACCGAGTTGCCGCGCAGCCGCGCTTCCCGGTCCAGCGCCGAGCCCGCGCGGACGTAGTGCGACACGTCGGCGATCGCCACCAGGAGCCGGTAGCCGCCCGGGTTGTCCGGGTCCGGCTCGGCGAACACCGCGTCGTCGAAGTCGCGCGCGTCGGCGCCGTCGATCGTCACCAGCGGCACCGCGCGCAGGTCGGTGCGCCCGGACAGGTCCACGGCGGTCGCCGCTTCCGCCTGCCCGAGCGCCTCGACCGGGAAGTGTTGCGGGATCTCGTGCGCGTGCAGGCAAAGCAGGCTCACCGAGCGCGCCTCGCCCATGCGCCCCAGCCGCTCGACGATACGCACCGGCTTGAGCCCCAGCCCCATCTGCGGCAGCGGCTCGGCCAGCACGAGCTCGTCCGGCTCGGCGTCGCCGGTCTCGCCGGCCGGCACGCTCCATTCCGCCTTGACCCGCCGGTCGGTCGGGACCACCCGGCCAGCCTCGGAAACGTGGCCGCGCCGCACCGGCGCGTCGTCGGGGGACACCGGCCGGAACAAGCCCAGCACGCGGCCGGGCCTGGCATCGAGCCTGCGTATGGTGCGGCCCTGGTAGCGGTTCTGTCCGATCGGCTTCAGCCGCGCCAGCACCCGCTGCCCCGGCGCCAGCGCCGCGCGCCCGCGCAACTCGGGATGCATCACGATGAACGGCGGCGGCCCGGCGCCGTCCCACCCCACCGGGCGCGCCAGGGCGTCGCCGTCGGCATCGATGCCGGTCACCTGCACCACGGTCTCCTCCGGCAGGCGGCCGGTGGCGGTGAAGCGCCGGGCGCCGGCGGGGGAAAGCTCGCCCTCGCGTTCCAGCGTCTTCAGCAGGTCGCGCAGCGCCACGCGGTGTTCCGGCCCGAGCCCGAAGGCGCGCGCCAGCTCGCGCTTGCCGACGCGGCCGTCGGACTGCGCCACGAAGCGGCGGATCGCTTCGCGCGACGGCAGGCCGCCGGTGAGGGGCCGTTCCTCATCGCCATCCGCGGCCGGCAGGTCTGCCGGCGGCCGCTCGGGCATCAGGCGCGGGTCTTGGCGGCGGTTCTGCCGGCCCCGACCGCCTTTGCCGCAGGCTTGGCGGTTCTCGCCGTCTTGTCGGCCGCAGGCTTGGCCGCCGCCTTGGCTGCCGGCTTCGCTGCTGCGCGCGCCGGTCGCGGCTTCGGTGCCGGCGGCGGCGCCGCCGCCACGGCACTGGCCGCCTTCTTCGCCGGCTTCGCCTTGACAACCGCGCCCTTCTTGCCGCGCGGCTTCAGCGGCTTGCCTTTTTCCGCCAGCAACGGCACCGCCTCGTCCAGGGTGAACTCCTCCATGGCGCGGTCGCGCGGCAGGTTGGCCACCACCTGCCCGTGCTGCACGTAGGGCCCGAACCGCCCCTTGCGCACCAGCACCGGCTCGCGGTCCTTGGGGTGGTCGCCGAGCGTGCGCACGGAGGCCAGCTTCTTGCCCAGCACGTCCACCGCCCGGTTCATGCCGACCTGGAGGATGTCGTCGTCCTTTTCCAGCGAGGCGAAGATGGCGCCCATCTTCACGTACGGCCCGAACCGGCCGATCCCGGCCTCGATCGGCTCGCCCAGCTCCGGATGCAGCCCGACCAGGCGCGGCAGCGACAACAGGCCCACCGCCTGGTCCAGGGTAATGGTGTCGCCCTCGAACCCCTTGGGCAGGGTGGCCCGCTTCGGCTTGGCCTTCTTGTCGTTCGGGTCCGGCTCGCCCTGCTGCACATAGAGGCCCCACGGCCCGCGCTTGACGGTGATCTCCTCGCCGGTTGCGGGGTGCGTGCCGAGCGCCCGCATCCCGTCCTTCAGGGTTTCGCCGCCTTCGCCTTCCTTGGCGTCCACCACCAGCCGGCGGGTGAACTGGCAGGCGGGATAGTTCGAGCAGCCGATGAAGGAGCCGTAGCGGCCGAGCTTGAGCCCGAGCCGCCCGGTGCCGCAGGCGGTGCAGGTGCGCGGATCGGTGCCGTCCGCGTGCTGGGGAAAGAAGTGCGGACCGAGATCGGCGTCGAGCGCGTCGATCACGTCGGAGATCTTGAGGTCCTTGGTCTGCGCCACCGCGTGCGAGAACGCTTCCCAGAACTTGGCCATCACCGCGCGCCAGTCGGCGCGGCCGTCGGAAATGTCGTCCAGCTGCGCTTCCAGCCCGGCGGTGAACTGTGGATCGACGTAGCGCTCGAAGAACGAGGTCAGGAACGCCGTCACCAGCCGGCCACGATCCTCCGGGATGAAGCGCCGGTTCTCCAGCCGCACGTAGTCGCGGTCGCGCAGCACGGTCAGGATCGAGGCGTAGGTGGAGGGCCGGCCGATGCCGATCTCCTCCATCTTCTTGACCAGCGACGCCTCCGAGAAGCGCGGCGGCGGCTGGGTGAAGTGCTGATCGGCCGCGACCGCGCCGCGCTTCAGCGGGTCCGCCTCGCGCATCGGCGGCAGCATCCGGCTGTCCTCGTCCTCCGCGCCCTTCGCTTCGCTGTCGTCCCGTCCCTCGCTGTAGAGCTTGAGAAAGCCGTCAAAGGCGACGATCGAGCCGTTGGCGCGCAAGGTGGTCCGGCCGGCCGGCTCGGCGATCTCCGCCACCACCTGGTCGAGCTCGGCCGACTGCATCTGGCTGGCGACCGCGCGCTTCCAGATCAGCTCGTACAGCCGGCGCTGCTCGTCGCCGAGATAACGGCCCATCTGCTGCGGCGTGCGCGCGACGTCGGTCGGACGCACCGCCTCGTGCGCTTCCTGGGCGTTCTTGGCCTTGGTCGAGTACTCCCGCGCGATCCCGGGCAGGTAGTCGCGGCCGAACGCCTCGCCGATGTGGCCGCGGATCGCCTCCACCGCTTCGCGCGCCATCTGCACGCCGTCGGTGCGCATGTAGGTGATCAGGCCGACCGTTTCGCCGTCGAGCTCGATGCCCTCGTAGAGCTGCTGCGCCGCCCGCATGGTGGCCTGCGCGCCCAGCCCCAGCTTGCGGCTGGCTTCCTGCTGCAGGGTGGAAGTGGTGAACGGCGCCGGCGGGTTGCGCTTGACCTTGCGCCGTTCCACCGAGCCCACCGAGAACTGCCCCGCCTCCACCGCTGCCTTGGCAGCCAGCGCCTTGCGTTCGTCGTTCAGGTCGAACTGGTCGAGTTTCCTGCCCTCGTGATGGGTCAGCCTGGCGGTGAAGGGCGCGCCCGCCGGCGTGGTCATCTGCGCCTGCACGCTCCAGTACTCGCGCGGCCGGAACACCTCGATCTCGGCTTCGCGCTCGCAGATCAGCCTGAGCGCCACCGACTGCACCCGGCCGGCCGAGCGGGAGCCCGGAAGCTTGCGCCACAGCACCGGCGACAGGGTGAAGCCCACCAGGTAGTCCAGCGCCCGCCTGGCCAGGTATGCCTCGATCAGCGGCATGTCGAGGTCGCGCGGCGCCTTCATCGCCGTGCGGATCGCGTTCTTGGTGATCTCGTTGAAGGTGACGCGCTGCACGTCGACGCCGCGCAGCAGGTTGCGCTCCTCCAGCATGGCGCGGACGTGCCAGGAGATCGCCTCGCCTTCGCGGTCCGGGTCGGTGGCGAGATACAGCGTCTTGGCGCCCTTCAGCGCCTTGGCGATGGCCGCGATCTGCCGGTTGCCGCGCTCGTCGGCTTCCCAGTCCATCGCGAAGTCCTCGTCCGGACGGACGCTGCCATCCTTGGGCGGCAGGTCGCGGACGTGGCCGAACGAGGCCAGTACCGTGAAGCCGTCGCCCAGGTACTTGTTGATCGTCTTCGCCTTGGCGGGCGATTCGACAACGACGACGTCGGCCATGAACACTCCGGGTCCGGATCAGGGGCCATACAACCCCCGGCTGCGCCGTCAGCCCGGCCTGAAGCGGTCCGCCAGCAGTCCGACGCGGTTCCCGGGAAGGGATTCCACACGTCCTGCGAGTTCCAGCTCGGTCAGCACCGCCAGCACGGCAGAGATCGAGAACTGGCAGCGACGCACCAGATCGTCAACCGGCGTGGGGGTGTGACTGAGCAGCCGCAGCAGCGCGTCGCGCACCGAGCCGAGCTGGTCCCAGGGTTCCGGTGCCTCCGCGGCCCAGCCGGACGCCGGCTCCGCGAAGCCGGTGGGCCCCAGGTTCGGCGGCAGGTCCGGCAGGTGGCGCAGCACGTCGGCGGCGTTCTCGACCAGGTGGGCGTGGCGCTGGCGCAGCAGGTCGTTGGAGCCGCGGCAACGCGGGTCGAGCGGGCTGCCGGGCACCGCATACAGCTCGCGGCCGTAGTCCAGCGCCAGCTCGGCCGAGATCAGGCTGCCCGATTTCGGTGCCGCTTCCACCACCACGCAGCCCAGCGACAGCCCGACGATGATGCGGTTGCGCCGGGGAAAGTGCTTCGACTGCGGCGCGGTACCGAGCGGGGCCTCCGCCACCACGCAGCCGCGCACCGCGATGCGCTCCTGCAGCGGGGCGTGCTCCGGCGGATACGGCCGGTCGAGCCCGCCCGCGATCGCGGCCACGGTCGGGCCGACATGCAGCGCGCCGGCATGGGCCGCGCCGTCGATGCCCCGGGCGAGACCGGACACCACCACCAGCCCGTCGCTGCCGAGCTCCGCCGCCAGCGCCTCAGCGATGCGCAGGCCCGCCGCGGACGCGTTGCGCGCGCCGACGATCGCCACCGAGCGCCGGTGCAGGATCGCGGAATCGCCCAGCACCGCCAGCACCGGCGGCGCGTCGGCGAGCTGGGCCAGCAGCGGCGGGTAGTCCGGCTCGCCCATGACCAGGAACCGTCCGCCCAAGCGGTCGAGCGCCTCGATCTCCGCGTCCGCCATGCCCTGGCTGGGGACGGAAGGCGGCGCGTCGCGGCCGCCGGCGCGGGCCAGGCCGGGCAGGGCGTCGAGTGCTGCCTCCGGATCGCCGAAGCGCTGCATCAGCCGACGGAACCCCATCGGCCCGATCCCCTCGGTGCGTATCAGCCGCAGCATGGGTCCGAGCGGCATCCGCTTCATGCCGGGCGCCCGCCGATGCGCGGCTCGGTGCCGGACAGGAGGCGGGCGATGTTGGCGTGGTGCCGTCCCCACACGATCAGGGTGATCGCGAGCCCGGCCCAGGGAAGCGGCGCGCCCACCATCCAGCCGGCCACTCCCCAGCCGGCCACTCCCCAGCCGGCCACTCCCCAGTCGCCCAGGACCAGCAGCAGCGGCGCCGGCAGCGCGAACGCGGCCAGGGCGCCGGCCGAGGAGATACGGCTCAGCCGCGCCACCAGCAGCCACGCGAGGCAGCAGATCGCCCCCGCCCGCCAGTCCAGCGCCAGCACAGCACCCAGCCCGGTCGCGACTCCCTTGCCGCCGCGGCCGCGCAGCCAGACCGGGAAGCAGTGCCCGAGCACGACGCACACCGCCGCCACCGCCGCCGCCGCGTCCGCCGCCGGCGGGAAGGAGGCGAGCCGGCACAGCAGCACCGCCGCCACGCCCTTGAGCCCGTCCAGCAGCAGGGTGGCGGCGGCCAGCCCCCGCCTGCCGGTGCGCAGGACGTTGGTGGCGCCGATGTTGCCCGAGCCGATCAGGCGTATGTCGCCGGCGCCGCCCAGCCGGGTCAGGATCAGCCCGAACGGGATGCTGCCGAGCAGGTAGGAGAACAGCGCCGCTTCCGCCAGCAGCACGATCCCGCCCGATGCGTCGTTGCTCATGGGCCGCTCATCCCCATACCCGCCGCCCGTTCTTCCAGGTGCCGAGCACGCGCCCTTCCAGCGCCCGCCCGTCGAACGGGGTGTTCTGCGCATGGCCCGGCAGCTGTCCCGCGACCACCTTCCAGGCACGCTCGGGATCGAACAGGCACAGGTCCGCCGGCGCCCCCACCGCGAGCCGCCCGGCGCCGCTGCCGAGCAGCCTGGCAGGCGCCGCGGTCAGCAGCTCCAGCGCCCGGGACAGGCTCATGCCCCCGTCATGCACGCGCGCCAGCGTCACGCCGAGCAGGGTGGACAGCCCGACGCCCCCGGCGCGCGCCTGCGCGAACGGCAGCCGCTTGTCGTCCGGGTCGCACGGCGCGTGGTCGGAGCCGACCGCGTCGATGGTGCCGTCCGCCAGCGCGGCGCAGATCGCCATCCGGTCCGCTTCGGGCCGGAGCGGCGGCGACAGCTTGGCATAGGTGCGGAAGTCGCCGATCGCGGTCTCGTTCAGGTCGAAATAGGGGGGTGCGGTGTCGCAGGTGACGCGGATGCCGTCGGCCTTGGCGCGCGCCACCAGCAGTACGGTTTCCGCCGTCGACACGTGCGCCAGGTGCAGCGCGCCGCCGGTCAGCTGCGCCAGCCTGAGGTCGCGTGCCACCAGGATTGCCTCCGCCGCCGCCGGGATGCCCGGCAGGCCGAGCCGGGTCGCCAGCTCCCCCTCGGTGGCGACGCCGCCGCGCGCCAGCGCCGGGTCCTCCGGATGCTGCACCACCATCGCCCCGAAGGCGCGCGCATAGGACAGCACCATGCGCATCAGCCGGGCGTCGGCGATGGCGCGGGTGCCGTCGGTGAAGGCGACAGCACCCGCCTCGCGCAGCAGCCCGAGCTCGGCCATCTCCTCGCCGCGGCAGCCGCGCGTGACCGCGCCATAGGGCAGGATGGCGAGCGACCCGGTTTCCTCGCCGCGCGCGCGCAGCAGACGCACCAGCGCCGGGTCGTCGATCGCAGGCAGGTTGTTCGGCAGCGCCGCCACGGTGGTGACGCCGCCTGCCGCCGCCGCCTGCGCCGCCTCGGCGATGGTTTCGCGGTACTCGTGCCCAGGCTCGCCCAGCGCCACCCGCATGTCGATCAGGCCCGGGCACAGCACCGCGCCCTGGCCGTCGATCACGATGGCTCCGTCCGGCACGCCTTCCGCCGGTCCGTCGACGGCTGCGATCATTCCGTCCCGAACCAGCAGACGGCCCAGGCGATCGGTTCCGCTCGCCGGGTCGATCAACCTTACCCGGTCGAACAGCAGGTCTGTGCCGGACATCATCAGCCAGCCGCTCCTGCCATAGTTCGATCAGGGTCATGCCAATCGGCTCCCCGGTTGCGGATCGGGATCAGCATCAGGTGGACGAGGACGCAGGCGCCGCAGCCGGCTCGTGCAGGTAGCGCCAATTACCGATCAGGAGGACGACGCCGATGGTGCAAAACGCCAGCGCAAGCATCAGCATGGCCCTCAGATCTCCGGTGCATCCCCGCCCGAGGCAGCCGGAGCCAAACGCCAGAACGTCAAGAACGATGCATGGCAACGCGATGATGATCGGGAACCAGACGATGGCTCTGACATAGCGTGTCAGGGCAACCTGCGTCGTCTTCTGGAACCTGGACCAACGGCTACCTCGTTCGGCGTAGGACGCCGTCCGCGCCTGGAGCAGCCCTGCATAGGGGCCCCAGGTGGCGCTGAACGGTATCGCCATTGACCCACCTCGTCCCG
>CAXTCK010000008.1:0-37636 GCA_964242425.1 uncultured Acetobacteraceae bacterium
AGTCCGGCATCCACCGGCTGATCTCGGCACTGGAGGAGCGCGGCTTCCTCAGCCGTCGCCATCATCGTGCCCGCGCGCTGGAAGTGCTTCGGCTGCCGGAGCAGTCCGCGGTCGAGAACGGCCTGCAGCCTGGCATGGCGGTAGAGACCGAGGCGGATGCGTCCGGCGAGGTGGCCGCCTCGTTCGCGCCCAACGTGATACGCGGCGACTTCTCCCCGCGCCTGGCGGGCGTGCGCGCGGCCGGCGATGCCGGCGCGGTGCAGCTGCCGTTGTATGGCCGGATCGCCGCCGGCCAGCCGATCGAGGCGCTGCGTGACACCGGGGCGCAGGTGGAGGTGCCGCTGGCGCTGATCGGCAGCGGCGAGCACTACGCACTGGAAGTGGCCGGCGACTCCATGATCGAGGCCGGCATCCTGGACGGCGACACCGCCATCATCCGGCGCGAGGATACCGCGGAGAACGGCCAGATCGTGGTGGCGCTGATCGACGACATGGAGGTCACGCTGAAGCGCCTGCGCCGTCGCGGCAGTGCCGTGGCTCTGGAGCCGGCCAACGCCCGCTACGAGACCCGGATCGTGCCCTCGGACCGCGTGCGCGTGCAGGGCCGGCTGGTCGGGCTGCTGCGGCGCTACTGAACGGCGGGGCTAGGCGGCGGGGCCGGATGGTCCCGGTTCCAGTACGTCCGGCGCCGGCATCAACCCCGCTAGGCGCTCCACCGCCCTCGCATCGACCTGGTCCAGCGCCGGGATCTCGGCCAGCATCCGGACCGCGCCGTGCCGTTCGATCGCACTCCGGTTCCCCGGCGAGACCGGCCCGCTCAAGATCACCCCGACGACGGAAATGCCACGCCGACGGAGCGCCTCCAGGCTGAGCAGGGTGTGGTTGATGGTGCCGAGCGTGCTGCGCGCCACCAGGATCGCCGGCAGGCCGAACCCGGCGATCAGGTCCACCATCAGGGTGTCCGCCGTGACCGGCACCAGCACCCCACCCGCTCCTTCCACCACCAGCGGCGGATCGCTCCCCGGCAGCAGCGACGGCGGCAGCGCCGGGATGCGGATCGCCGCCCCTTCCCGGGCCGCGGCATCCTCCGGCGACAGGGAAGCCCGGAGTTCCGATGCCGGCGCATGCAGGCGATGGGGAGGCAGGCCGGCGAGAACGCTCACGGTGGCGCTGTCGCCGGGATCGTCGTCGAGGCCGGTCTGGAACGGCTTCCAGTACTCCGCCGACCAGGCGCGCACGAGGCAGGCCGACACCAGGGTCTTGCCGATGCCGGTGTCGGTTCCGGTCACGAACACCCCGCGTCGCGGCGGCCGGGGCAGGCTGCCATAGGCGATCCGGTACGACGCGACGCTGTCGTGCTCGGCCTCGAAGCGGCGCAGCACACGCCGCAGCGCGCCCGGACCGAGTGGACGCCTGCCTGCCGGAGGAAGGTCGGCACCGATGCCACGCAGGCCCTGCAGAAAGGCGAGCCCGTCCGTGTAGGCCACCGAGATCGTTTCCACCTCCCAGTTCCCGCCGGTCGCTGCCAGCCGGTCAGGATGCGGATGATCGAGGCCGCCGTCGGACACGCCCTCGGCCAGGTGCGCGTTGCGCCACCCGTCCAGCGTGCCGGCAGCCAGAGTCGCGACGTGCAGGGTGCCCCCTGGTGCCAGCAGCCGCGCCAGCGCGGCGAGCGACGCTTCCGGATGGTCCAGCCACTGCAGCGCCAGGCTGGAGCAAACCAGGTCGAAGCCACCGGAAACGGCCGGCTGCACCGCATCGGCGGCCAGCAGAAGCAGCCGCTCGTCCCCCGGCAGGCGCGCGCGGCAGGCGCGAAGCATGGCCGGGGACAGGTCGGTCGCCACAATCGTCGCCTGCGGCAGGCGCCGACGCAGCGCCTGGGTCAGCAGCCCGGTGCCGCAGCCGACTTCCAGGATACGCACCGCCGCTCCGGGATCGGGCACGGACGCGGCGATGCGATCGGCGAGGCGGCCGGCGACCAGACGCTGCAATGGCGCGAAACGGTCATAGGTGGCGGCGGCGGCGTCGAAGCGGCGGCCGACGGCCTGGCGGCGGGTCACGACGCGAACCGTCGCAGCTGTCCGGCGCACCAGGACGGGTCGGACAGCGGCAGCACGTGGCTGTCGCCCGGATGCCACGCGGTGGCGGCCTCGGCAAAGCAGGCGCGTGTCATGGCTGGAACGGCGATCGGGTCGGCCGCGGCGGCAAGCGCCAGCAGCCGCAGCCCTTGCGCCTCCGCGCGGCGGTCCCGCGTCGCCAGGCCGGCCAGCCCGTCGCGCAGGCGGTCATGTCGTGCCGCCCCGCCCGGAAGCGGTTCGGGCAGCGGCGGCAGGCCGCAACGGTCGCGGAACGCCCGCACCGTTCCGTCGGGATCGACTGCCATCCGGCGCGTCATGCGCTCCAGCACGCGTCGCGGCGTCCCGACCGGGAAATCGGCAGCCTCCGCGAAGCGGGTGAAGCCGTTGATTGCCACCACGCCGGCGCAGCCGGGCGGCAGGTTGCCCAGCAGGTCGAGCAGCCCGGCCGAATGGCCGACCGCGATCGCGCCGGCCGGCATCGTCGGCCACGCGGGGCAGGCACCGAGGTAGCCGCGCTCGACGACCAGCGTCTCGAACCCGTCCAGCGCCGCGCGCAGTCGGTCCCAGATCGTGGCGTCGCAGCCCCAGCCGTGGACGAGCAGCAGGCAGGGCGCGCTCATCCGGCGGTCTCGGCCAGCGCGCCGGTCACCGCCTCGATGATCCGGCCGACCACCGCCTCGTCATGCGCCGCCGTCATCGCCAGCCGGATCCGGCTGGTGCCGGGCGGCACGGTGGGCGGCCGGATCGCGATGCCGAGCACGCCACGCCGTTCCAGCGCCGCCGCCAGCGCCACGGCGGCACCGGCCTCGCCCACCGGGACCGGCACGATCTGGGTGGTGGAGCCGCTGTCGGTTACGCCGCAGCCGCGCAACGCCGCCCGCAGCCGGTCCGCGGACGCGTGCAGGTGCCGGCGTTCGGCCTCCATGTCCGGAACGAGCTCGAGAGCGGCGTCGATCGCACCCAGCACCGGCGGCGGCAGGGCGGTGGTGTGCACGAAGCCGGAGCAGGCGTTGAGCAGGTAGTCGCACAGCACGCGCGAACCGGCGACATAGGCGCCGAAGCCGCCGAACGCCTTGCTGAAGGTGCCCATGACCAGGTCCACGCCGCCGGCCTCGACCGACAAGCCGGCGCCGCGGGGCCCCAGCACGCCGGTGGCGTGCGCCTCGTCGACGTAAAGAAAAGCGTCGTGGGCGTCGGCGATCCGTCGCAGCGCCAGGAGGTCGGCGCGGTCGCCGTCCATGCTGAACACGCTTTCGGTGACGACGAAGCGGCATGACCCGTCCGGGGCCTGGGCACCGAGCAGGGCTTCGAGGTGGTCGAGGTCGTTGTGTCGGTAGCGGTGCAGCCGCACGCCCGCGGCGGCGATGCCGTGGTGCAGGCTGCCGTGGATCAGCCGGTCTGCGAACACCACCGGCGCCGCCCTTCCCTGCCCGGCTCCTTGCCCGGCCGCCTTCAGCAGCGCCGGCAGCACCGCCGCGTTGGCCTGCCAGCCGGACGCGAACAGAAGCGCCGCCTCGCATCCCTTGAAGGTCGCCAGCCGCGCCTCGATCCGCGCATGCAGGTCGAGCGTGCCCGTGACCAGCCGCGACGCCCCGGCGCCGGTGCCGTGTCGCGCGCCCCACTCGGCCGCCCGATCGGCCAGGGCGGGATGGTGCGACAGGCCGAGATAGTCGTTGCCCGACGCGTTGATCAGGCGGCGGCCGCCACGGGAAACGATGCCGGCCCCGGCGGTGACGGGAAGGAGGTCGCGCCGGAGCCGGCGCCGTGCCAGCTCCTGCAGCGCCTCTCCGAGAACGGGATCCAGACGGGACATGCGTCGCACAGTCCTGCCGGATCGGGACGGTTCGGGTCAATGGAGCGCCGGCCCGCCCCGGGTGCGGCTGTTCGGCATCGACGGGCGCCACGGTCCGGTGCATCACGCGCGCCATGACATCGACAGGTCCCGCCGGCGGCGCCGGCATGCTCTGGCTCCCCTACACGCAGATGCGCACGGCGCCGCCGCCGCTCCGCGCCGCCTGGACCGACGGATGCCGTATCGGCCTCGCGGACGGGCGGGTGCTGGTGGACGGCATCGCGTCCTGGTGGACCGCCTGCCACGGCTACAACCATCCGCACATCCGGGACGCCGTGACCGAGCAGCTCGGCCGGATGCCGCACGTCATGCTGGGCGGGCTGGTGCATGACGGGGCGCTTCGCCTGGCGGAACGGCTCGCGGCACTCCTGCCCGGCGACCTCGAGCGGGTGTTCCTGGCCGAAAGCGGCTCGGTCGCGGTCGAGGTGGCGATGAAGATGGCGGTGCAGTACTGGCTCAACCGCGGCGAGTGCTCCCGCACCCGCATGCTGTCGTTCCGCGGCGGCTACCACGGCGACACCATGGCGACCATGGCGGTGTGCGACCCGGAGGAAGGCATGCACAGCCTGTTCGCGGGCGTGCTGCCGCAGCAGCACCTGGCGGACCTGCCGCGCGACGACAAGGGGGAAGCGGCGCTGGACGCGTTTCTCGCCACCCACGCCCCGGGGATCGCCGCTCTGCTGGTCGAGCCGCTGGTGCAGGGTGCGGGCGGCATGGTGTTCCATCCGCCCGAGGTGCTGCGGCGCCTGCGCCGGCTGGCCGACCGGCACGGGCTGCTGCTGATCCTGGACGAGATCTTCACAGGCTTCGGCCGCACCGGCACCCTGTTCGCCTGCGAGCAGGCCGGGATCGTGCCGGACATCGTCACGCTGTCCAAGGCGCTGACCGGCGGCACCATGGCCTTGTCCGCCGCGGTGGCCCGCCGGCACGTGTTCGACGCGTTCAGCTCGGAGGAGCCGACCCACGCGCTGATGCACGGCCCGACCTTCATGGGCAACCCGCTGGCCTGTGCCGCTGCCAACGCGTCGCTGGACCTGTTCGAGCGGGAAGACAGGCTGGGACAGGCTGCGGCGATCGGGGCGCAGCTCGCGGCCGAGCTGGAACCGTGCCGCACCCTGCCGGGCGTGGCGGACGTGCGCGTGCTGGGGGCGATCGGCGTGGTGCAGCTCGACGCGATCCGGGACATGGACCGGCTCAAGGCGGCGCTGGTGGCGCAGGGCGTGTGGATCCGCCCGTTCCGCAACGTGGTCTACCTGACGCCGGCCCTGACGATGCGGCCGGACGAACTCGGCCGGCTGGGCGAAGCAATCCGCACGGTGCTGGGGGCCGCCTGACCAGGACGGCTCATTCCCAGCGAAGTGCCGCCGCGTCGTCGGCCTCGCGCGCCTCGACCCAGGCGCTGCTGCCGTCACCGTAGTCCTGTCGCTTCCAGAACGGCGCGCGGGTCTTGAGCCAGTCGATCAGGAAGCTGGTGGCGGCCAGCGCGTCGCCGCGATGCGGGGCGGCGGCCAGCACCAGCACGATCCCCTCGCCGATCCCAAGCGTGCCGACCCGGTGCAGCACGGTGCAGCCAGTTAATCCGAACCGCCGCTCCGCTTCGGCGGCGATGGAGGCGATCGCGCGCTCGGTCATGCCGGGATAATGCTGCAGGGTCAGCGCCCGAAGCGTGCGGCCATCGTCACCCGGATCGCCACGCACCACACCCATGAAGCAGCCGATGCCGCCCACCGGCCCGACGCTGGCGGCGCCGAGCGCCGTCATCTCGGCGCCGGGGTCGAACGGCGCTTCCTGCACCCGGATCGTGGCCATCGCGGGGTTCCCGTCAGCCGCCGGTGACCGGCGGGAACAGCGCGATCTCGTCGCCCGGCGCGACGAGGTCGTCAACGGTGGCGAACTCCTGGTTCACCGCCACCCGAATGGTCTGCCCTTCCTCCACCAGCAGCGCGAAGGCGGGCTCGCGCGCCCGCAGCCAGGCCAGCAGCGCCCGCACCGTCCGCACCTCCGCCGGCAGGACGACGGTCTCCTCCGACCGGCCGAGGCGGTCGCGCAGGGACGCGAAGTACAGGATCTGCGTGGTCGGCATTGGCGGATCCGTCGAAGGGACGGATCCCTACTTGGGGGTTCCCTTGACCGTCTTCACGGTGCCGTCCGGGCTGATCACCGTGCTGGTGCCGTCGCCGTTCGGGATCACGATGTCCGAGCCGGCCCCGGTGCCGGCGCCGCCACTGCCCCCGGCGCCGCTGCCACTACCGCCGCTCCCGTTGCCGCTGGGCATCTGCGGGTGCTGGGCGCGGAACTTCACCGCCGGATCGGGCACGCTGTCCGACAGGCTGCCGCCGGAGAAGCCGCTTTCGTTGGTGGCAGCACCGCCATGGATCTGGCTCTGCTCGCCGAGGCTCATGCTGCCGCCGCGCGGCATCGTGCCGCCACCGGTGCCGCCGCCGGTGCCGCCGAGCAGGTCGCCGGCATTCTGGCCGCCGTTGCGCGACACGTCGCTGAGCGACGGCAGGGGCTGCGGCGGCCCGGGCCACACGTTGCCGTTCTGCGGCAGGATGGCGTCCTCCGTCGGCCTTTCGCCGCGCGAACGCAGCAGGTTCTCGCTGACGCCGGTGGTGGCGTTGGGGTTCTGGCCCGGAATCCGGACCGTGTCTTGAAAGAAATGACCCAGACCCGAGCAGCCGCTCAGAAGCAACAACGTTCCAAGCACAGCCGAGCGACGCATATCCAGTCCCTTTCACGGCTCACACTGCCGCTCCCGGCCCGAATGTGCCCTCAACCGGGGTTCTAGCTCAAGGGCGCCCATGGGACCGCCATGACGGCAGGCCGGCGACCGATGCGATCCAGGCACATATCGTTGGTGGATCGTTCAGGTCGAGCAGCGTTCCCTGCCAGCCGGGAACGGGCGCGTCCGCGGCCACGGCGGCGATGGCCGCGTCTTGGTGGAACAAGGGGCGCTTGCCCGCCTGGCCGGCGAGCGCTGCCCGCACCAGTTCGAGTCGCGGGCCGGCCGCGTCGCCGAACCCTTCCACCAGCACCAGGTCGACCGGCGCCATCCGGGACAGCAGCGACGACAGCGGCGGCGCCGCGGGGGTTTCGCGAAGCAGGGCCCAGCGTCGCTCGCCCACCAGCAGCACCTCCTCGGCCCCTGCCTCGCGGTGGCGCCGGCTGTCCTTGCCGGGCGGGTCCAGGTCGACAGAGTGATGCGTGCGCTTCACCGTGGACACGCTGAGCCCCTGCTCGCGAAGCAGCGGCAGCAGGCGCTCGATCAGCGTGGTCTTGCCGCTGCCGGACCGGCCGACGATCCCGACCGCGCGCACGGCCGGCGCGCCTATTCCGGAGTCGCGACGTGACGCAGGCCGGTCACGAGGTAGTCCCAGCCCGTGACCAGGGTGAGCAGGGCAGCCAGCCACAGCATAACCGCGCCGATCACGCCCACCGGCAGCCAGGACAGTTCGAGCAGCCGGGCGGTGCTGTCGCCCGCCAGCAGCACGCCGAGGGCGCCCATCTGGCATCCCGTCTTCCACTTGGCGAGCCTGGTCACCGGCAGGCTGACCCGCCTTCCGGCCAGGTGCTCACGCAGGCCGCTGACCAGGATCTCGCGCAGCAGGATCACGATGGCCGGATACACTCCCCACAGCGGCAGCCGGCCGAAGCCCGCCAGCACCATCAGCGAGGCGCCGACCAGCAGCTTGTCGGCGATCGGGTCCAGCATACGGCCGAGCTCGGAGAACTGGTGCCGCTGCCGTGCCAGTCGCCCGTCCAGCCAGTCGGTGATGCCGGCGGCGATGAACAGCAGGCAGGCGCACAGGTCGCCCCATGGCCGCAGCAGCGCCACCAGGGCGACCAGCACCGGGATCGCGGCGATCCGCGACAAGGTGAGGAGGTTCGGCAGATCGGTCAGCATCGGTGCAACAATCGATCGGTCCCGAGGCAATCGTGAACCGTAGCGCAGCCGAGCCGGCTCCGATACCGCAGCGGCGGCGATCAGCCGTCCCGCCATCCGGCATGGAAGTGCCCGTAGATCGAGCGCGCGGTTTCCCGGCTGATCCCCGGCGCGTTCTCCAGGTCCACCAGCCCGGCCTGCTTGACCCCGCGCGCCGAGCCGAAATGGTTCAACAGGGCGCGCTTGCGCAACGGCCCGATGCCGGGGATCTCGTCCAGTTCGGAGCGCACGATCGCCTTGGAACGGCCGGCGCGGTGGGTGGTGATGGCGAAGCGGTGCGCCTCGTCGCGCAGGCGCTGGAGGTAGTAAAGCACCGGGTCGCGCGGCGGCAGCTGGAACGGCGGGGCGTCGCCGGTGTGGAACCATTCGCGGCCCGCGTCGCGGTCGGGGCCCTTGGCGATCGCCACCAGCTTGACGTCGTTGACGCCGAGATCGTCCAGCACCTGACGCACGGCGGAGAACTGGCCGAGGCCGCCGTCGATCAGCAGCAGGTCGGGCCAGTCCGGACGCGTGGGCGCTTCCCCGGTCTTCTCCTGCTCGGCCGCCTGCTCGCGCAGGGAGCGGCCGAAGCGGCGCTCCAGCACCTCGCGCATCATCGCGAAGTCGTCGCCGGGGGTGATCGGGCCGCGGATCGAGTACTTGCGATACGCCTGCTTGGTGAAGCCTTCCGGGCCCGCCACCACCATCACGCCATAAGCGTTGGTGCCCATGATGTGGCTGTTGTCATAGGTCTCGATCCGTTCCGGCGCCGACGGCAGCCCGAACAGGGTCGCCACCCCGTCCAGCAGCTTGGCCTGCCCCGCCCCTTCGGCCAGGCGGCGCTCCAGCGCCTCGCGGGCGTTGGTGGCGGCGTGCTCCACCACCGCGCGCTTCTCGCCACGCTGCGGCACCAGAAGCTCCACCTTGCGGCCGGCCTTCAGTGTCAGCGCCTCGGCGATCAGCTCCGGCTCGGCGACGGGAACGTTGCTCAGCAGCAGCGGCGGCGGCGGCTTGTCGTCGTAGAACTGCGCCACGAAGGCCGCCAGCACCTCGCCCGCCTCCTCGTCGCGGGCGTTGGCCGGGAAGAAGGCGCGGTTGCCGTTGTTGCGCCCGCCGCGGATGAAGAACACCTGCACGCAGGCCTGTCCCGCCGCCTGGTGGATGGCGACGATGTCGGCGTCGTCGATGGAGGCCGGGTTGATCACCCCGCTGCCCTGCACGTGGGTGAGGCCGCGTATGCGGTCGCGCAGGGCTGCGGCGCGCTCGAACTCCATCGCCTCGGAGGCGCGCTCCATCTCCACCGCCAGCTCCTTTTGCACCGAGCCCGCCTTGCCGGACAGGAAGGCGCGCGCCTGCGCCACCAGGTGGTCGTAGGCCGGCTTGTCGATGCGGTCGACGCAAGGCGCCGAGCAGCGCTTGATCTGGTGCAGCAGGCAGGGCCGGGTGCGCGTGGTGAACACGCTGTCGGAGCACGAGCGAAGCAGGAACACCCGCTGCATCGCCGTCACGGTCTGGTTCACCGCCCAGGCGGACGCGAACGGCCCCCAGTAGCTGGCACCCTTGCCCGGCTTGCCGCGATGCTTGGTGATCTGCGGGAAGGCGTGCCCGTCGGTCATCATCAGCCACGGATAGGTCTTGTCGTCGCGCAGCAGGATGTTGAAGCGCGGCTTCAGCCGCTTGATCAGGTTGGCCTCGAGCAGCAGCGCCTCGGCCTCGGTGTGGGTGGTGACGATCTCCATGGAGACCGTCTCGCTCACCATGCGCCGCAGCCGCTCCGGCAGCCGCCCGACCTGGGTGTAGGAGTACACTCGCTTCTTCAGCGCACGTGCCTTGCCGACGTAGAGCGCCTCGCCCTTGCCGTCGAGCATCCGGTACACGCCGGGTGACAACGGCATGGTCAGCAGCGCCTGCTCGATCGCCCGCACGCCAGGCGGCGGCGTCCGGGTATCGCCGGCCATCGGGATGTTCTCGTCCATGCGGCTTCATCTAGTGCGCGGAGCCGATCCTGCGTAGCGGCAAAGCCTACCGGACTGAAAATCCACCGCTTTAGCCGCGACCGCCGCTTCTCCACCGAGCCTGTGGACAAGTTTGTGGATCAGGAACCGACAAGGTGTCGTAAACCGCGGTCCGGCTGGGCCCCTATCGGATTGCCCGTTTTCTAGGCATACATCGCAAGTTGTTGTTTTTGCTGGTTTCAGCCTGAGCGTGGCTGTCACAGGGTCGACATATTGGGCCAGATCGTTGGAAACAGGGCGAGTCAACGCCGCGGCGTGGACAAATCGCGCCGCCGCCACAGTGCCGGGCGTTTTCCGAGGTCGCGTTTTGTTCGAGTTGACAGTCTTCCGGTCGTTTTGCAGGCCCTGCCCGACGGACGGTCGAGTCGTCCTTCGGTGCCGTGGCCGGACCGCATCCTCCGGCCCGGACGGATACCCGCCGACGGTGGAGCAGGACGGGACTTCCGGACCTTCCGTCCGATGCGGCAAACCCGGGATCCGGCCGATCTGCGCTCGATGATGGCTCCAGGCCTGGCTTCCACCCGGGCGGTCCGACGATCCGGCCGGACAGGGTTCATCAGCCGCAGGGCGTCAGCCGCAGAGCATCAGCGGGATCAGCTTGCAGCAGGTGTTGCACGACTCGATCGGCTCGGACTTGGCGAACTTGGAACCAGGCTTTGCCACCTTCGCCGACCAGACCTCGCTCATGGCAAAAGGCCGGGCCCAGTTGTTCCTGAGCGCGTGGGCGATGAGCTTCGGACCGGCGCACGTGCCGGGCTCGGTCATCAGGCCCTCGAACCTGCTGTGGTCGCACTTCTGCTGGCTCAGGAAGCCACCCGCAGCGGTCGGGATCTGCCCGCCACCCAGGTTACCGGCGAACACCAGGTCGGGATAAAGCGCCTTCGCGGCCGCCTGGATGGCCGCCTCCTTGCGCGGGCCGCTACCGGACATGGCAACGGCCATCTGCCCGCCGGCAGCGATCAGCACGCCGACCATGCCCTCCTGCTTGCCGACACCGGCAATACCCTTGCTTGCACTGGTGCCGGCTCCAACCTTCTCGGCGATCCTGCTGGCTATGAACTCGGTCTTGTCGGTTTCCACCACGATCTTGTTCCGGTCGGTCGGATTGTGCGTCGTGCCGCACGTCCGGCAGGGCGCATCGTTGCCGTAGGTCAACCCGGTGAGCCGCACGCCCTGCACCGCGTCAGTGCATGACATGTTGCGTAGACTGCGGACGAACATGAGGGCCCCCGTCTGGTTGGCGGGCTTCTGCCAGCTGCCGCCCGGAGGTGCGAACCCGGCATGCGCCTGGTTCGCGGTGCCGACAAGCCGGCCTGGCCGCCCGTCGGCGTGCTACCGATCAACGATAATAGCCGCGTCCGCCATGGTAACCGCCGTAGCCGTGGCAGTAGCGCAAGCCGAACGGCCCGCATCCGCAGCCACTCAGGGTCACCGTCGCGAGCATTAGCGCGACCGCTGTCAGGATCCGACTTCTTCTACGCATCATGGTGTTACCTCGATCTTGGGGCCTGCTGGCAGGGCCGACGAGGCGCCGCGATTGTGGCAACCGCATGGAGGTGGCGTATCATTCTGGAACCCGGATGTCGGGTTGGATGACCGTGACCGGTGCAGCCGCGCCGTTGCAGGGCGCCTGCCTCATAAAGGATAAGGTCGGGCGCTCGCTGCCTTCGCAAGAAGGCAACCGGAGATTTGGTATCTCCGCCGTGGCAGGGCGATGTCCTACCCAGGTTGACGCGCCTGCATCTCCTTGAACGCCTCCAGGCCACGCCGGAAGGCATCAACGCCCTGGTGGTGGAACGCGATCGACGCCTGGGTGGTGTCCTCGGTGCCGCTGACGGATCGCATCTCGCCGCTTTCCAGAGCCGCTATCATCTGCTCCCCGAGCTCGATTCGCCGCTTGTACTCGACGATCAGCTGGTCAACGGCAGAACCGGGTTGATCACTCATGATGACGGAAGCTTCCTGTGCAGCTTGGCCGGATTGCCTGAGCGGGCTGTGTGAGGACGTGCGCGACGACCCGGTGCCAGCCGCGGCCAGGGCAGTCTGGCGGGGCACCGATCTTCCGCAGCCATCAGGGGAGCGGCTCGCATGCCGGCCGACCAGCCCTGACACGTCGATTTCGCAACGATTCTGGCGGACCCGAAAGGATTCGAACCTTCGGCCTTCGCCTTCGGAGGGCGACGCTCTATCCAGCTGAGCTACGGGTCCGGCATCGGCTGCATAGCCCGAAGTGCCGAGGATTGCCAGTGCCCTCCGGACCGGTCAGGGCTCGGACGATCCGTCCGCCAGCCCGTCCAGCCGGGACGGGAGCCAGACCGGGACGGTGCCGCGCCACCCCCCGTCCGCCATCCAGGTGGCGGCCGCGATCTCGCCCCCGGACGGCAGCGGCAGATCCGGGGTCAGGATCCAGGAAGCGATGTCGCCGGTCACCGCCCGGCGGTTGCGGTCGCGCGTCAGCAGGTGATAGCCGGCCGGGTAGAAGCTGCGCCGTACGGTGTCCGGCAGGTGCGTCCAGGCGGCGGCGGTCGCTTCGGCCGGCACCAGCTGGTCGTGGCCGCCATAGGCGATCAGCACCGGGCCGCGCATCCGGGGCACGGAGTCCTGCGCCCGGCTCATCAGGTCCACGAGCCCGTGCAGGCTCCCGACGCGGGTGCTGCGCAGGGTCAGGGGGTCGAAGGCGAGCCGGTAGAGCGCGTCGCGGTTGTCGGTGGCCACGATGTGCAGCGGCAGCTCGTTGCCGGTCAGCTCCCAGTCGGGCAGCAGCGTCGCCGCGGTCCAGAGCGACACCGTCAGCAGCGGGCTCATCTGCTGCCGGCTCCACACCGCCGGGGCCAGCAGGATCGTGCCGGCGACGGGCGGCGCGTCGGGGCGCGCGGCCAGGCACATCAGGATCGCCCCGCCCATGCTTTCGCCCATCAGATAAAGCGGCACCCCGGGCTCGCGCGCCGCCACCAGGCGAGCCAGCTCGGCCGCGTCGCTCACCATCTGGTCGGTGCCGACCCAGCGCCCGCGCATCGGCGCCTCCCCGAAGCCGCGCAGGTCGGGCGCGTAAACGGTGATGCCGCGTGCCGCCAGCACCGGCGCCGGCAGCTCCCAGGCGTCACGGCTGTCGTTGAAGCCGTGCAGCGCCAGCACCACCGCGCGCTCCGGCCCCTGCGCCCGCCACACCCGCGCCGGCAGCACCGCGCCGTCGGACAAGGTGAAGCGGAGGTCGGGCGGCACGAGGCGATGGTCGGCAGCAACCCGTGCCGCGTCCACCGGCGCCACCGGCGGCCTGTGCACGGGCATCGCCACGCAGCCGGCCAGCAGCAGGACGCAGGCCGGCCAGCGCAGGTGCCGCGTGACGGAAACGCTTGAAGCGGCGGATATCCTGGGAATGGGGCGGAGGTTCCAAAGCGGGACGGTCCTGCGTATCATCCCACCTCCATCCCGGCCACATGCAAGGCGACACAATGCCGTTCGGCGCATCGACACCCACCCCGCAGCTCGGGCCGGAGGCGATCGAGACACTCACCGTCACCAGCCGGGTGGTCAGCTGCGACGGCGGGGCCGGCGCGCTGGGCCATCCCCGGGTGTGGCTGCGCATCGTCGAGCAGCAGACCTATTGCCCGTGGTGCTCGCGCGTCTACGTGCTGGCACCCGGCACCGGCGACGGCGACGACTCCCATTGACCGGTTCCGACGGCCTGGCCGAGCTGCCGCTGGCGGAGCCGGACGACGCCGCTGCCGATGGCATCGCCTCCGGCAACGTGGCCTCCGATGATGGTGTTTCCGGTGATGGGGCCGCCGGCGACGGGGTCCCCGGCGGCGATGCGGACGCCGACGACACCACGCGGTATGCCGGCGTCCATCTGGTGCTGATCGACGGCTCGGGGTTCATCTTCCGCGCCTTCCACGCCCTGCCGCCGATGACCCGGCGCGACGGCACCCCGGTGAACGCCGTGTTCGGCTTCACCAACATGCTGGCCCGCTTCCTGCAGAACCACGTCGGCACCCACCTCGCGGTGATCTTCGACGCCGGCCGCATGACCTTCCGCAACGAGATGTACGCCCAGTACAAGGCGCAGCGGCCGGAGCCGCCGCCGGAGCTGGTGCCGCAGTTCGCGCTGGTGCGCGACGCCACCGCCGCGTTCGGCGTGCCGGCGGTGGAGCTGGCGGGCTGGGAAGCGGACGACCTGATCGCCGCCTATGCCTGCACCGTCGCCGCCGGCGGCGGGCGCTGCACGGTGGTGTCGTCCGACAAGGACCTGATGCAGCTGATCCGGCCCGGCATCGACATGCTGGACCCGATCAAGCAGAAGCCGATCGGCGAGGCGGAGGTGCGCGAGCGCTTCGGCGTCGGCCCGGACAAGGTGATCGAGGTGCAGGCGCTGATGGGCGACAGCGTCGACAACGTGCCGGGCGTGCCGGGCATCGGCCCCAAGATCGCCTCCGGGCTGGTCGCGGAATACGGCGACCTCGACGGCATCTACCGGGCCCTCAAGGCGGGCCAGATGAAGCCGTCCAAGCGACGCGACGCCCTGGAAGCGCACGAGGCGGCGGCGCGCCTGTCGCGCGAGCTGGTGATCCTGCGCCAGGACGCGCCGCTGCCGCTGCCGGTGGCGCAGCTCGCCTTCACCACGCCCGACCACGCGAGCCTCGGCACCTGGCTCGGAACCATGGGCTTCCGCTCCGTCGCCGAGCGCCTGTCGATGGAGGCCCCAGACCCGGCGCCGGCCGCCGCATCAGCCGGACCGTCCGGTGCCGCGGGCCCGATCCCCGGGCACGACGCGCCGTTCTCCGGCTACGCCTGCGTGACCGAGGCGTCGGTGCTGGCGGAATGGGTGGCGGACGCCACCCGCGCCGGCGTGTGCGCGGTGGACACCGAGACCGACGGGCTGGACCCGCTTCGCGTCAACATGGTCGGCTTCTCCCTGGCCACCGCACCCGGCCGCGCCTGCTACGTGCCCCTGCGGCACGAGGGCGACCTGGAGCACCCGGTCGGCATCCAGCTCGAGGCGGAAGCGGCACTGGCCATCATGGCGCCGCTTCTGGCCGATCCCGGCGTGCTCAAGGTGTTCCAGAACGCCAAGTTCGACTTGGCTGTCCTGGAGCGCGCCGGGCGCGGCATCCTCCGGGGCCCGATTGCGCCGATCGACGACACCATGCTGATCTCCTACGCCCAGGGTGCCGGGCTGCACGGGCACGGCATGGACGAGCTGGCCGCGCGCCACCTGGGCCACACCCCCATCACCTACGACCAGGTCACCGGCACCGGGCGCAACCGCATCCCGTTTGGCCGCGTGCCGCTGCCTCGCGCCACCGAGTATGCCGCCGAGGACGCCGACGTCACGCTCAGGCTGTGGCAGGTGCTGCACCCGCAGTTGCGCGCCAACCGGTCGCTGGCGCTGTACGAGCAGCTGGAACGGCCGCTGGTGCGCGTGCTGTCGGAGATGGAGCAGGCGGGGATCTCGGTGGACCGGCCCGAGCTCGAGCGCATGTCGGTGGACTTCGCCGCACGCATGGCGGTGATGGAGAAGACCATCCACGAGCTGGCCGGCCGGCCCTTCAACCTCGGCTCGGCGAAGCAGCTCGGCGAGGTGCTGTTCGACGAGATGAAGTTGCCGGGCGGCAAGCGGATGAAGACCGGCGCCTGGGGCACGGATTCGTTCGTGCTGCAGGGGCTGGCCGAGCAGGGGCACGACCTGCCGGTGCGGATCCTGGAATGGCGCCAGCTGTCCAAGCTCAAGAGCACCTATGCCGACGCGCTGGTGGAGGAGATCAACCCCGAAACCGACCGCGTGCACACCTCGTTCCAGATGGCGATCACCTCCACCGGCCGGCTGTCGTCCAACGAGCCCAACCTGCAGAACATCCCGATCCGCACGGAGGAAGGCGGCCGCATCCGGCGCGCCTTCATCGCCGCTCCCGGGCACGTGCTGGTGTCGGCGGACTATTCCCAGATCGAGCTCAGGCTGATGGCGCACGTGGCGGACATCCCGGCGCTGAAGGACGCCTTCAGCAAGGGCCAGGACATCCACGCGCGCACCGCGTCGGAAGTGTTCGGCGTGCCGATGGAGAAGATGGACGGCCTCACCCGCAGGCGTGCCAAGACCATCAACTTCGGCATCATCTACGGCATCTCGGCGTTCGGCCTGGCGCGGCAGCTCGGCATCAACGCGGGCGAGGCGCGCACCTTTATCGACGCTTATTTCGCGCGCTATCCCGGCATACGCGACTTCATGGAGCGCACGCGCGACGAGGCGCGCACCCATGGCTATGTGCTGACCCCGTTCGGACGGCGCTGCTGGATCGCCGGGATCAACGAGAAGAACCCGCAGCGGCGCGGCTATGCCGAGCGCCAGGCTTCCAACGCGCCGATCCAGGGCGGTGCCGCCGACATCATCAAGCGCGCCATGGTGCGCCTGCCGCCGGTGCTGCGGGACCAGGCGCCACGCTCGCGCATGCTGCTGCAGGTGCACGACGAGCTGCTGTTCGAGGCGCCGGAGGACGAGGCGCCGGCGCTGGCCGAGGCGGTGCGCACGGTGATGGAAGGCGCCGCGATCCTGTCGGTGCCGCTGGTGGTCGAGACCGGCACCGGCCGCAACTGGGCGGAGGCGCATTGAGGCGCCCGAACACGGCGCGCCCTGCCCCGGGTCGCCCCGTTTCCGCGCGTCTGGCCCGGCTGCTTCCGGTGGCCGTCCTCCTCCTGTTCCTGGTGCAGATGGCAGTCGGGCTGCACTGGTTCGGCCTTGGCGCAGCACCCGCGGACACGCCGGTGCCGATCGGCGGCCCGTTCCGCCTCGTGGCACCGGACGGGCGCACGGTGACCGACCGCGAGTTCCGTGGCCGCTGGATGCTGGTCTATTTCGGCTACACCCAGTGCCCCGACACCTGCCCGACCGCGCTGAACGACATGGCCGACGCGCTCGGCCAGCTCGGCGCCACGGCCAGGCGCGTGGCGCCGCTGTTCATCACGGTCGATCCCGCGCACGACACCCCGGCGGCGATGGGCGCCTATGCCGCCAAGTTCGACCGGCGCATCCTGGGCCTGACCGGCACGGCGGCGGAGATCGCGCAGGTCAAGCGCGAGTACAAGGTCTATGCGGCCCCCGACAGCCATGCGACGCCCGGGCACATGGTGATGGACCACAGCTCGGTGTTCGTGATCATGGACCCGCAAGGGCGGTTCGCCGACGTGCTGGCGGGCGGCACGTCGGCGCAGGCGATCGCCGACCGGCTGCGGACGCTGGCGGGCTGACATGCGTCGCTTCTGCCCGCGCCTCCTGGGCGCGCTCGTGCTGCTGTCCACCGTCGCGGCGGCCCCGGTCGTGAACACCGTTCAAGCTCCAGCGCCCGACGACACCTCGACCGACCTGCCCCCGGTGATCGCGCCGGGCGGACAAACGCTCGGCAGCCCGCACCGCGGCGGCACGCTGCGGCTGACCGCCGACGCCGGGGCCGGCACCGCCGACCCGCAGATCAACTACAACTCGGAGATGATCAGCCTCCAGGTGCTGGTTTATGACGGGCTCACCGCCTTCGCCAAGCGGCCGGGCGACGCGAGCAACCACCCGGTGGCCGACCTCGCCGAGGCGCTGCCGGCGCCCGAGGATGGCGGGCTCACCTACGTGTTCCATCTCCGGCGCGGCGTCCGCTTTTCTGATGGCCGGGAGGTGGGGGTGCGGGACGTGGTCGCCTCGTTCCAGCGCATCTTCAAGGTGAACTCGCCCACCGCGGGCGGCTTCTACGGCGGCATCGTCGGCGCGGATGCCTGCCTGAAGGACGGGGCGCACTGCACGCTGGCCGGCGGCGTGGTCGACGACGAGGCGGCCCGCACGATCACCTTCCACCTGACGCATCCGGACGCCGAGTTCTTCGACAAGCTGTCGTTCCCGCACGCCTACGTGCTGCCGGCCGACACGCCGGCGCGCGACCTCGGCAACGATGCGCCGCCCGGCACCGGGCCGTACCGGATCACCAGCTACGACCCCAATCATGGGCTGGACACCGACCGCAACCCGTTCTTCCGGGTGTGGTCGCCGGAAGCGCAGCCGGATGGCTATCCGGACCACATCACCTATTCCTTCGGCCTCACCGACGAGGCCGAGGTCACGGCGACCGAGAACGGCGACTTCGACTACATGTACGACAACGTGCCGCTCGACCGCTACGGCGAGCTGGGCGACCGGTTCGCCGACCAGGTGCACATCAACCGGGTGTTCGGCACCTACTACCTGCCGATGAACGTCAACCTGCCGCCGTTCAACGACATCCGGGTGCGGCAGGCGATCAACTACGCCGTCAACCGGCGGGCGATGCAGACCTTCTACGGCGGTCCCGCCGCCGCCACCGTGCTGTGCCAGAACATCCCCGCCGGGCTGCCCGGCTACGAGCCATACTGCCCGTACACCAAGGGCGCCGACTTCGACCATCCGGCGATGGAATGGAAGGCGCCCGACCTCGCGCGCGCGAAGCGGCTGGTGGCGGAAAGCGGCACCCGGGGCATGCACGTCACCCTGGTGGTGCCGAACCGCGCGGTCGAGGTGGCGATGGGCACCTACCTGCAGAACATGCTGCGGCAACTCGGCTACGACGCCGATGTGAAGCCGATCGCCTTCGCGATCCAGTTCACCTACATCCAGAACACGAACAACAAGGTGCAGATCAGCATCAACGACTGGTACGCCGACTACCCGGAGCCGTCGGACTTCCTCACCGCGCTGTATGGCTGCGAGAACTTCCATCCCGGCTCGGACTCGTCCATCGACATTTCCGGGCTGTGCGACGGGCCGTTCGAGGATCTCGTGCATCGCGCGGCCCTGGTATCGGTCACCGACAAGGCGGCGGGGGCGAAGCTGTGGGCGCAGGCCGACCGGCTGCTGCTGCGCGAGGCGGCTGGGGCGCCGCTGATCCAGTTCAAGAAGATCGAGCTGGTGTCGAAACGCGTCGGCAACTTCTACACCGTGAACCTGTACCACATGCTGTTCTCGCAGGCCTGGGTGCGATGAGCGCTTCCCTGTCCGCGCCTGCCCGCGTGCGGGGTCCCTGGGAAACCGCGCTGCGGGCGCTGCTTCGCATCCCGAGCGCGGTCGCGTCCCTCGTCGTGCTGCTGCTGCTGGTGCTGCTGAGCCTGGGGGCGCCGCTTTACGCGCACGACGTGGCGCACACCGATCCGTTCGACTCCGACGTCGCCGCCACCGTGACGCTGCACGGCGAGGAGGTGCCGGTGATGCAGCCGAACCAGAACCGGCTGCATCTGGGCCTGACGCCGATCGGGCCGACCTGGCATCCGGGCGCCGACCTGCTCGGCGCCGACACCCAGGGGCGCGACGTGGCGGCGCGCCTGCTCTATGGCGGGCGCAACTCGCTGCTGATCTCCTCCGCCGCGTCCGTGCTGTGCATCGTGCTGGCGGCCGTGGTCGGTATCTCCGCCGGCTTTTTCGGCGGAATGGTGGACGTGGTGCTGTCGCGGCTGATGGACATCATGTGGGCGATCCCGGTGTACCTGTTCGCGATCTCGCTTTCCATCGTCACCGTGTCCCAGGGCCTGCAGCTGGGACCCTTCACGATCCGCTCCGACAACCTCCTGCTGCCGATCGCCATCATCGCCCTGGTCTACGTGCCGTACGCCGCGCGGCCGATACGCGGCCGGGTGCTGTCGCTCAGGCAGGCCGAGTTCGTGCTCGCGGCACGCTGCCTCGGCGTGCCGCGGGGGCGGATCCTCGTGCGCGACATCCTGCCCAACGTGTCCACCACCCTGATCGTGCTGGCGCCGCTGGTGATGGCGCTGGCCCTGCTGGCGGAAAGCGCGCTGTCGTTCCTGAGCATCGGCGTGCAGGCGCCGGCGGCGAGCTGGGGCACCATCATCGAGGACGGGCAGGGCCTGATCTACACCAGGCCAGCGGTGGCGATAGCACCCGGGCTCGCCATCGTGGTCACGGTGCTGGCGCTGAACATCCTGGGCGACGGCCTGCGCGACGCGCTCGATGTGCGCGAAACCGCGAGGCGCGGCTAGCTCATGCTGCGCGCCCTGCTCGCCCGGCTCGGCCAGACCGCCTTGGTGCTGTTCGGCATCAGCGTGCTGGTGTTCCTGGTGTTCTTCGCCACCCCGGGCGCGGACCCGACCGCGCGCATCGCCGGCCGCAACGCCAGCCCCGAGACCATGGCGGCGGTGCGGCACGCCTACGGCTTCGACCGGCCGCTGCCGGTGCAGTACCTCCGGCTGATGGACTCGCTGTTCGTGACCCGCGACCTGTCCTCGTTCGTGGACCATGGGGAAAAGGTGGTGCCGGAGGTGATGCAGGCGGCACCCGTCACCCTGTCGCTGGTCGGTGGCGCGGCGCTGGTGTGGATCGTGGCCTCGATCGCCATGGGCACGATCGCCGCCGCCACGCGCGGCTCGATGCTCGACCGCGGGCTGATGATGCTGGGGCTGGTCGGCATCTCCATGCCGGTGTTCTGGCTGGGCGAGGTCGCCAACCTGGTGACGCAAAGCCGCTACCACGACACCTGGCTGTTCTCCTGGGTGCCGGGGCTTGGCTACGTGCCGCTGCATGTCGATCCGCTGGGCTGGTTCAGGCACCTCGTGATCCCGTGGTGCGTGCTGGCGGTGCTGTTCATCGGCATCTATGGCCGGGTGCTTCGCGCCGACCTGGTCGCGTCGTCCGGCGAGGACTTCATGCGCACCGCGCGCGCCAAGGGCCTGACCGAGACGCGGGTGCTGCTGCGCCACGGGCTTCGCACCTCGCTGGTCACCTTCGTGTCGCTGTTCGGGCTCGACTTCGCGCAGCTGGTCGGCGGCGGCGCGTTGCTGACCGAGGTGGTGTTCGGGCTGCAGGGAGTGGGGCGCCTCACCTACCAGGGGCTGATCAACCTCGACCTGCCGTTGATCATGGCCACCGTGATGTATTCGGCGATCTTCGTGGTGCTGGCCAACGCCGTGGTGGACCTGGTCTACCTGCTGCTCGACCCGCGGGTGCGCGATGCCCGCTGACACGCTGCTCGAGGTGCGCGACCTGAGCATCGTCCTGCCGGCGGGCCGGGGACGCAGCGTGCGCATCGTCGAGAACGTGTCGTTCTCGCTGGATGCGCGCGAGATCCTGGGGCTGGTGGGCGAGTCCGGCTCCGGCAAGAGCATGACGGCGCTGGCGCTGATGGGGCTGGTCGACGTGCCGGGCGCCATCGTCACCGGCTCGGCGCGGTACCGCGGGCAGGAGCTGGTCGGGCTGCCGGCGCGGCAGATGCGGGCGCTGCGCGGCAAGGAGATCGCCATGATCTTCCAGGACCCGATGACGGCGCTGACCCCGGTGTACACCATCGGCTGGCAGATCGACGAGCAGCTGCGCGCGCACCAGGCGCTGAGCCGCGCCGGCGCGCGGGCGCGAACCGTCGAGCTGCTGGGCGAGATGGGCGTGCCCGATCCCAGGCGCGCCGCCGACCGCTATCCGCACCAGCTGTCGGGCGGCCTGAGGCAGCGGGCGATGATCGCCATGGCGCTGAGCTGCAACCCGTCGCTGCTGATCGCCGACGAGCCCACCACGGCCCTGGACGTCACCGTGCAGGCGCAGATCCTCGACCTGCTGCGCCGGCTGCGCCGCGACTTCGGCTCCGCAGTGCTGCTGATCACGCACGACATGGGCGTGGTGGCGGAAACCTGCGACCGCACCATGGTGCTGTATGCCGGCAACACCGCCGAGCACGGCCCGACCGCGGCGTTGTTCAGCCGCCCTGCCCACCCCTACACCGCGGCCCTGCTCGACAGCATCCCGCCGCTGCACGGGGCCCGTCCGGTAAGGCTGCCCTCCATCCCGGGCGCGCCGCCGAGCCCGGCGCAGCGCCCGGACGGCTGCCCGTTCCAGCCGCGCTGCGCCTACCGCCATGACGCTTGCGCCGTGCGGCCGCCATTGTCGCCGTTCGGGGCGCAGGACGTCGCCTGCGTGCTGCCGGGCGAAGGCCGTCCGCTGCCGCCGCGCGTTCAGCCGGCATTCGAGCCGACCGTGATCCCGGGATGAGTGCCGCGCCGCTGCTCGAGGTGGAGCGCCTGAGCAAGCACTACCGGGTGGGCGGCGCGCTGCGCGGCCGGTCGGTGCTGCGCGCGGTGGACGACGTGTCGCTTCGCGTCGAGGCGGGGGAAACGCTGGGGCTGGTGGGAGAATCCGGCTGCGGCAAGTCCACCCTCGGCCGCTGCCTGCTGCGCCTGACCGACGTCTCCGCCGGCCGGGTATCGTTCGAGGGCATCGACATCACCGCCATGGGCGAGCGCGCGCTGCGTCCGCTCCGCCCGCGCATGCAGATGGTGTTCCAGGACTCCTACGCCTCGCTGAACCCGCGGCGGCGGGTCGGCGACCTCATCGCCGAGCCGCTTCGCGTGCATCCCGGCCCGGGCGGTCGACGCGGCGCGGCCGAGATACGTGACCGCCTGCACGAGCTGGCACGGCTGGTCGGGCTGCCGGAGGCGGCGCTGGCGCGCTACCCGCACGAGTTCTCCGGCGGGCAGCGGCAGCGCATCAACATCGCCCGGGCGCTGGCGCTATCGCCGCGGCTGGTGGTGGCGGACGAGCCGGTCTCGGCGCTGGACGTGTCGATCCAGGCGCAGATCGTCAACCTGTTCGCCGACCTGCAGGACAGGCTGGGCCTGACCTACGTGTTCATCGCCCACGACCTCAGCGTGGTGCGCCAGGTCGCGACCCGCGTGGCGGTGATGTATCTCGGCTCGTTGGTGGAGCTGGGACCCGCCGACACCGTGCTGCACGCGCCCGCGCATCCCTACACCGCGGCGCTGATCTCGGCGGTGCCGGAACCGGTGGTGGGGCTGTCGTCCCGGCGCATCCTGCTCACCGGCGACGTGCCGAGCCCGATATCGCCGCCGCCCGGCTGCCGCTTCCATACGCGCTGCCCGGTGGCGCGGGAGCGCTGCCGCGTCGAGCCGCCGCTGCTCAGCGACCGGGGCGGCGGGCGCGAGGCCGCCTGCCACTTCCCGCTGAACCAGGCGGCGTGACGCGTCGGGCGCTCATTCCGCCGGGGCGGCGCCGTCGCGCTCACCCCGGGTGCGCCGCCATTGCCGCGGCGGACGGTGCATCAGCCGCTTGAAAGTGGTGCTGAACGCGCTTTCCGACTCGTAGCCGAGCGAGGCCGCGATGGCCGACACCGGATCGCTGGAACTGGCGAGCCTGTTCCCAGCCAGCATCATGCGCCAGCGCGCCAGGTAGTCCATCGGCGAGGCGCCCACCGTCTGCCTGAACCGGAGCGCGAAGCTCGATCGCGACATGCCAGCCTGCGCGGCGAGCTCGTGCAGGGTCCAGCGGCGTCCCGGGTCGTCGTGCATCGCGGTGATCGCCGCCCGCATCCGCTTGTCCGCGAGCGCGAACAGCCAGCCGACACCGCCCTGCGCGTCCGCCAGGTGCAGCCGGAGCGCCTGCACCAGCATCAGGATGGCCAGATGCTGCGCCACCAGAACGCCGCCCGGCTGCGGCTCGCGCAGCTCCTGCTTCATGCGCTCCAGCGACCAGCGCATCGCCGCCCGGTCCGCTTCCGACCGGATGTGCACCACCGGCGGCAGCATCCCCAGCAGGATGCCGGCATGGTCGCCATCCAGCGCGAAGTGGCCGCCGATCGCGGAGAACGCGCCGCCGCCGTTGAACACGGCGATGCCGCCGGCGGAGCGCACGGGAAAGATCGTGCCGGCATCGACCGCCGGAAGGCCCAGGTCGCTGGCGAGGCGGAACGGCCGGCCGCGGGGCAGCAGGAAGCAGTCCCCCGTGCCGAGCCGCACCGGGTCCGCCACCCCGTCCATCGACAGCCAGCCTTCGCCGGACGCCACCGCGTAGCACTTGATGCCCTGGTGCGCGCCGAAGCGGATCGACCAGGGTGCGCCGGCGTCGAAACCGCCGACCATGTAGCTGCGCGGCCTCAGCAGCGACAGCACGTCCGACAAGGGGTCCATGGCCTGTTCCTGGACGATCGCGACGATGAACCGGATCCTACAGCATGGACCGTCCCCGCCGGGGTTCTATCCTGCGGCCTCGGTCCCGGCAACGTGGCCGTGACATCCAGGCAAGGAACGATGCGATGCGTGTTTTCGTGACCGGGGCGACGGGCTTCGTCGGCTCCGCCATCGTGCAGGAACTGCTCGGCGCCGGCCACCAGGTGGTCGGGCTGGCCCGGTCGGATGCGGCCGCCGATGCCCTGGCGGCCGCGGGCGCCGAGGCGCACCGGGGCGATCTCGGCAACCTCGACGCCCTGCGCAGCGGCGCAGAAGCGTCGGACGCGGTGATCCATGCCGGCTTCATCCACGACTTCGCCAACTTCAAGGAAAGCTGCGAGGTCGACCGGCGCGCCATCGAGGCCATGGGCGCCGTTCTCGCCGGCACCGACCGTCCGCTGATCGTCACCTCCGGATCGGGGCTGCTGACGCCAGGACAGCTCGCCACCGAGGACACCGAGGCACCGTCCGACGACGGGCTGCCCCGCGTGTCCGAGCAGGCCGCCTTTTCCGCCGCCTCGCGAGGCACGCGTGTCGCGGTGGTACGCCTGCCGCCCTCGGTGCACGGCGACGGCGACCACGGCTTCGTCCCGCTGCTGATCGGGATCGCGCGGCAGAAGGGTGCGGCGGCGTTCATCGGCGACGGGTCCAACCATTGGCCCGCGGTGCACCGGCTCGACGCGGCAAAGGCATACCGGCTGGTGCTGGAACGCGGCGAGGCGGGTGCGCGCTACCACGCGGTGGCGGAGCAGGGGGTGCCGTTCCGGGAGATCGCCGCGGTGATCGGGCGCCGCCTCGATGTGCCGGTGGTCGGCAAGACCCAGGAGGAAGCGGCCGATTATTTCGGCTGGTTCGCGCGGTTCGCCGCGATCGACAACCACGTGTCGAGCCAAACGACGCGGGACGCGCTCGGCTGGGAACCGACCGGGCCGGGATTGATCACCGACATCGACCGGCCGGGCTACTTCGGCGGCTAGCCGGTCGCGAAGCCCGCCTTGCGCAGGCGCACCACCGCCGTGTCGAGCGCGTTCAGGAACGCCGAGCGGTCCTTGGACCCGAACGGTTTCGGGCCGCCGGTGACCTGGCCCGTGGCGCGCAGGTCCTCCATGAGGTTGCGCGTCGCCAGGGTCATGCCGATCGAGTCCGTGTCGAAGCGGCGGCCGGTCGGCCCCAGCACCTCGGCGCCGCTCTTCACGCAGGCGGCCGCCAGCGGCACGTCGGCGGTGATCACCATGTCGCCACGCACGGCGCGCTCGGCGATCCACCGGTCGGCGACGTCCGGACCCGCTTCCACCACCACCCGCTCGACCAGGGGGGAGCCGGGGATCGCGATCAGGCTGTTCGACACCACGAACACGGACAGCCGGTAGCGCTCGGCGACGCGGTAGATTTCCGCCTTCACCGGGCAGGCGTCGGCGTCGACGAAGATCCGGATCGGGCGTGGCGGCTCGGTCATGGACGCTGGCTAGCGCACCGGTGCAGGGTTGAACACCATTCTCCGGTGGGAGCCACCGCCCTGTTCGCCCTGGTCGTGTTCGTTGCCGCCGCCTTGGCCGAGATTGCCGGCTGCTTCTCGTTCTGGGCGGTCCTGCGCCTGCACCGTCCGGCCTGGTGGCTCGGGCCAGGTCTGGTCGCGCTGGTGCTGTTCGCCGTGCTGCTCACGCGTATCGACGCGGCCGCGGCCGGCCGGGCCTACGCGACCTATGGCGGCGTCTACGTTTGCGCCTCGCTCGCCTGGCTCTGGGCGGTCGAGGGCACGCGCCCGGATCGCTGGGACGCGCTCGGCGCGGCCACCTGCCTGCTCGGCGCCGGCATCATCCTGTTCGGCCCGCGCACCTCCTAGAACCTCAGGTGACGTTCAACGCCTTCAGCGTGGCTCGCACCGCGTCGTCGAGGGGCGTGTGCGGCTCCTCGCCGAGAAACGCGACCAGCCTGCCGTTGTCGAGCCGGACCGCCGTTCTCCACAGGTAGCGCATCCGGTGGATCTCGCGCGGCGTCTGCTGCACCAGGCCGGCGAGGCCGATCAGCGGCCAGGGCAGCGCCTTGACCCGGATGCCGGGCCGGCCGACGCCGCGCGCGATCGCCCCCACCATCGCGGCGCCATCCGCATCCCAGGTGCCGGCGAAGTGGAACCGCGCGAACGCGTCGAGCTCGTTCGATCGGTCCAGCAGGCGCGCGATCGTCTCGCCCGCGTCCGGCAGGTAGGCCCAGGCGTGGCCGACGCCCTTTTTGCCCGGATAGGTGATCGCGCCCAGGGGCGTGCGCGGCTTGACCAGGGCCTGGCCGAACCAGTTGTTGCCAGGCGGCGGACCGAAGAAGTCGCCGAACCGCACGATCAGCGCCGGCGCGGCCGCCCGGCTGCCCGCTTGCAGCCGTTGTTCGAGCTGCACGCGTATGCGGCCCTTCTGCGTCACCGGGTGCTGCGGCGCATCCTCATGGAGAGTCGGAAAGGCGTCGAAGCCGTAGTTGTAGATCGTGCCTGGCAGGACGATCCGCGCCCCGGTCGCCTTGGCGGCTGCGATGCTGTTGTCGATCATGGGCAGCACCAGCCTGTTCCAGTCGCGATAGCCCGGCGGGTTCACGGCATGGACGATCGCCTGCACGCCTTCGGCGGCCCGGCGCACGTCGGCCGCGCGCATCGCGTCGCCGGCGACCCAGGTCACGCCCGCGAGCCTGCCCGTGGCGTCGCTCGGGCCCCCGGTCCGGCGTCGCGCCATCGCCACGACCTTCCAGCCATGCCGCAGCAGTGCCGCCGCCGTCTCGCCGCCGATGCCGCCGGTGGCACCCAGAACCAGCGCCGTCCTGTTGCTGCCGTTCATCGTTCATCCCCGCTGTGGTTCGGGCAAACGATGCATCGCGCCGGACATGAAGAGAATTGTCGGAACACCTCCAGCGGCTAGCATGTTTTCGATGAGCGACTCCGTCGACTGGGATGATCAACGTGCCTTCCTGGCTGTGCTGGAAGAAGGCAGCCTGTCCGGTGCGGCTCGTCGCCTTGGCGTGGCGCAACCCACGGTGCGCGCCCGCATCGAGGCGCTGGAGCGCGCGCTCCGCACCGTGCTGTTCGTCCGTTCGCCCGGGGGGATGGTACCGACGGAGGTGGCGCAGGCGCTCGCCGGGTCGGCACGGGCGATGGCGCACGCGTCGGAGGCCTTCGTTCGGGCCGCGTCAGCCGCGCCGGACGAGGTCGCCGGCGTGGTGCGGCTGAGCGTGTCGGAGCTGGTCGGCATCGAGGTGCTGCCGCCGATGCTGGGAAGGCTGCGCGAGCGGCACCCAGGCCTGATCGTCGAGGTCGTGCTGAGCAACGCGTCCGCCAACCTTCTGGAGCAGGAAGCCGACATCGCCGTGCGCATGAGCTCGCCACGACAGGACGCGCTGGTGGCCAGAAAGGTCGCGTCGATCCGGCTAGGCTTGTTCGCCCATGTTGACTACCTGGCGCGCCGCGGCCGGCCGGACCGGTCCGACGACCTCGCCCGGCACGACCTGATCGGTCCCGATCGCGCGCCGGCCGATCTGCAGTGGGCCGCCGCCGTTCTTCGCGGCCTCGCCCGCGACCGCTTCGTGGTCAGGACGGACAGCCATCCGACCCAGCTAGCGGCCGCGCGGGCGGGCCTGGGGATCGCGGTGGTCCAGCACCCCATCGGCTCCGCCGATCCGGTTCTGGACGCCGTGCTGCCCGACCTTGCCATCGGGACGCTCGACACCTGGATCGTCACGCACGAGAATCTGCAGCACCTGCCGCGGGTGCGCGCCGTGTTCGATTGCCTGGCGGAGGCGTTCGGACGCTTCGCCCATACTTCGGGGTCCAGGGACAGCCCGCCGCGATGAGCTAGCTTTCCAGGCGGGCGAGCACGTCCTTCAGGGTTCCGGCGACCGTGTCCTCGGCCACCACCAGCATCACCTGCTCGCCGTCGCCCGGCTCCTCCAGCGTGCGGAGCTGGGTGGGGAGCAGGCTGCTCGGCATGTAGTGATGGGTGCGTCGGTCGAGCCGTTCCTTGAGCACCGCTTCCGGCACCTTGAGGTAGAGGAACCACACGTCGTCCAGGCCCTGCGACAGCACCTCGCGGTAGGCGCGCTTCAGGGCCGAACAGGTCAGGATGCCGGGCTCGTGCGCGTCGTGGCGGGCGCGGATCCAGCCGGCGCAGGTTTCGAGCCACGGCGCCCGGTCGGTGTCGTCGAGCGGTGTACCGTTTCGCATCTTCTCCACGTTGGCGGGCGGATGCAGCTCGTCGCCTTCCTGGAACGCCCAGCCCAGCGCGTCCCGCAGGCCGAGCGCCACGCTGGATTTGCCCGAGCCTGACACTCCCATCACCACCAGGATCCGCGGTCGTACCATGAGATCGCTCATCCCCGTTCGACGCGTTGCACGCCTCCTGCCCCGGCCACCAGGGCGAGCGAGGCGCGGCCCACGAACAGCCCGCACTCGAACACGCCGACGATCGCGCGGATCGCCGCCTCGGTGGCCGCGGCGTCGGCGAGCGGGGCGAAGGCGCAGTCGAGGATCATGTTGCCGCCGTCGGTGACGAACAGCGTGCCGGCGCGGTCCCGACGCGGCGTGGGCGTCGCCCCGAGCAGGCCGATCTGCCGCGCCGCGGACTCCCACCCGAACGACGACACCTCGACCGGGACGGGGGAACGGGTGGCGAGCCGGTCCACCAGCTTGCTGTCATCCGCCACCACCACCATGCGCTTCGACGACGCCGCCACGATCTTCTCGCGCAGCAGCGCGCCGCCGAGCCCCTTGATCAGGTTCAGCGTGCCGCGCTCGATCTCGTCGGCGCCGTCGATGGTGAGGTCGATCTCGTCGTGGTCGGCGAAGCCGGCGATGGGAATGCCGAGCCCGCGCGCCTGCGCCTCGCTGCGCTTCGAGGTCGGGATGCCGACGAAGCGCAGGCCCTGCCTGACCCGCTCGCCCAGGCTGTCGATCACGCACTCGGCGGTGGAGCCGGTGCCGAGGCCAACCACCATGCCGTCCTCCACCAGGCGGGCCGCTTCCGCGCCGACCTGGCGTTTCAGCGCCTGCGCCGGGTCATCCACGGGATGCAGATCCGGCGGCGGCCTGGTCCAGCACCCAGATCAGCTCGCCCTCGGTGGCGATATGCGTGGAAGGCTGCGTTTGGTCGCCGCCGCGAACCTTGGCGACCACCTCGGCCTTGCCCGCCCCCGCGACCAGGAACAGCACGGCGCGGCTGCTGGCGATGGCTGGGTATGTCAGGGTCAGGCGGGTGTGCGGCGCGTCGTGCGGCATGCAGGTGCCGACCCAAGCCTCGCGCTCGTTCAGCACGTCGGTGCCGGGGAAAAGCGAGGCGGTGTGCCCGTTCTCGCCCAGGCCGAGCAGCACCACGTCGAACAAGGGCCGGCCCGGCTGCAACGTGTCGGAACCGTACTGCGCCTGCAGCTCGCGTTGGTAGCGCCGTGCCGCGTCGGCCGGATCGCCGTCGGTCGGCATGCGGTGCACCGCGGTCGGCGGCACCGGCACGTGCGACAGCATCGCCAGGTTGGCCATGTTGTAGTTGCTGGAGTCGTCGTCCGGCGGCACGAAGCGCTCGTCGCCAAAGAACAGCTGCACACGGTCCCACGGGAACCGTTCGGCGTAGTGGCCACCTGACAGGATCTCGTAGAGGCGCTTGGGCGTCGAGCCGCCGGACAGCGCCACGGTGATCGCCGCGTCGCTCGCCAGCGCGCGCTCGAGAAGGAAGTCCGCCGCATAGCGCGCCACCGCTTCCGCATCGTCCAGCACCTCGGTGCGGCCGGTGGCGGCGTCGCTGCTCATCGTTCTTCTCCCAGCACGTAGCGCTCGATCGCCTTGGCGAAGCCTTCGTCCTCGGACGAGTCGCTCACGTGGGTGGCGGCCTGCTTCACCTCGTCGCTGGACTGCCCCATCGCGATCGACAGGCCGCTGCGCTTGAACATCAGCACGTCGTTGGGCTGGTCGCCGAGGGTGGCGATCTCCGCAGCCTTGACGCCCAGCATGCGCTCCAGGCTGGCGACCACGTCGCCCTTGTTCGCATGCGGGTGGGTCACGTCGAGGTAGTACGGCTGCGAACGCGCGGCCGACGCGGTGTCGCCGAGCGCCTGCTGCGCGTCGCGCTCCACCGCCTTCATCAGCTCCAGGTCGTCGCTGACGCCAACGATCTTCACGGCGCTGTCCAGCGCCGCGCCGAAGTCGCTCGTCACCTTGGGCGCGAACTTCACCGTCCACTGCTCACGGTCGACGTGCGGCCCCTTGGCGTCGGGCACCAGCCAGTCCTCGCCGCTGTAGACCCAGACGTCGACCTTGTGGTCGCGCAGCACCTGCATCGTCTGCTCCGCCGCCTTGCGGGACAGCGTCTTGGCCTCGATGATCGACAGGTCGGGATGGACGAACAGCCCGCCGTTGAACCCGGCGATCGGCTCGCTGATGCCGAGCGGCTCGATCAGCATGTTCATCCCCTTCGGCGGCCGGCCGCTGGTGACGGCGAAGCGGATGCCGCGCTCGCGCAGGGAACGCACCGCGCGTATCGCCCGCTCGGTAAGCAGCTTCTCCTTGGTCACCAGGGTGCCGTCCACGTCCGCCAGCACCAGGCTGATCTTCATCGGCTCGGCCATCGCATCCTCGGTCCTTGTTCTACGACGCCAGGTCGGACGCCAGGTCAGACGACTTGGGCGCGCGCGGCAGGATCAGCTCCTCGACCGCCTGCGCCCAGCCATCCTCCGCATTGCTCGCAGTGATGAAATGCGCCGCTTCCGCCACGGGGGCCGGCGCGTTGCCCATCGCCACGCCGAGGCCCGCGGCCTGCAGCATGGCGATGTCGTTGTCCATGTCGCCGATGCAGGCGAGCTCCGAGCGGTCCACGCCCAGGATGGCGGCGAGGCGCAGCGCCGCCCGCCCCTTGTTCGCGTCCGGATGGGTGACGTCGAGATACCAGGGCGAGGAGCGATGCGCGCTGACCTGGCCCGCCAGCATCGCCCCGAGCTCGATCTCGATCCGCTCCAGCAGCGGATAGTCGGTGGTGGCGCCCATGATCTTGCCGATGCGGTCGTAGAACGGTTCGAAGCTGTCCACGACCGTCGGCTCGAACCGCACCGCCTTCTGCTCGCGCGGCACGAACGCGCCGGCGGGGTCGCGGATCACCCATTGGTGCCCGGTGAACAGCCAGCACTCGATGCGGTTGGTGGTCAGCGTCTCGACCGCGAGCCGCGCCGCCTGCGGGTCGAGCGACTGCTGCTCCAGGACGCTGCCGTCGGGTGCGACGATTTCGCCGCCGTTCAGCCCGGCGGCGGGGGTGTCGATCCCGAGGGGTCCGAGATACATCTGCATGCCGCGCACCGACCGGCTGCTCGCCAGGCACAGCATGATCCCCGCCTCGCGCAGCCGCCGCGCCGACGCCAGGGTCGACGGGCTCAGCTGCTTGTCCGGGCCGATGATGGTGCCGTCGATGTCCGACACCAGAAGCCTGATGCGGCCGGAAGGCGCCGCGCGCGGCGGGATCATCATCCGTTCAACCTCAGCCAGTGCCGCCCGTCGCGTGCCAGCAGCGCGTCCGCCGCGTCCGGGCCCGCCTTGCCGGCGGCGTAGGGGTGCAGCGTACCGCTCCCCTCGTGCCAGGAGTCGAGGGCGGGCTGCACCACGCTCCATCCGGCTTCTATGTTGTCGGCCCGCTGGAACAGCGTGGCGTCGCCGATCAGGCAGTCGTAGATCAGCGTCTCGTAGCCGGTGCTGGGCCCTTCCTGGAACCAGTCGGCGTAGTCGAACTTCATCCGCACCCCGCCCAGCTTGACGGTCGGGCCCGGCACCTTGGCCGAGAACTGCATCGTCACCCCTTCGCTGGGCTGGATCTGCAGCACCATGATGTTGGGGGTCAGCTTGTCGACCGGCGTTTCGCGGAACAGCGCATAGGGCGCCTGCTTGAAGTGGATGGCGATCTCGGTCTTGCGCGTGGTCAGACGCTTGCCCGTGCGCAGGTAGAACGGCACGCCAGACCAGCGCCAGTTGTCGATTGACAGCTTCATCGCCACAAAGGTTTCGGTACCGGAGTCGGCCGACACGTCCGGCTCGTCGCGATAGCCGGCCATCGCCCTGCCGGCGATGCTGCCGGCGTCGTACTGCCCGCGCACGATGTCGTCGGGTGCCAGCTTGTGCACCGCCGCCAGCACCTTGGACTTCTCGTCGCGCACCGCGTCGGCCTCGAACGAGATCGGCGCTTCCATCGCCACCATCGCCAGAAGCTGCATGATGTGGTTCGGCACCATGTCGCGCAACGCCCCGGTATTCTCGTAGAACCGCCCGCGCTTTTCCACGCCCACCGTTTCGGCCGCGGTGATCTGCACGTGGTCGATGTTCTGCCGGTTCCACAGCGGCTCGAAGAACCCGTTGGAGAAGCGCAGCGCCAGGATGTTCTGCACCGTCTCCTTTCCCAGGTAGTGGTCGATCCGGTAGATCTGGCTTTCCTCGAGCGCCTGGCGCAGCTGCGCGTTCAGCGCGCGTGCCGAGGGCAGGTCGAAGCCGAACGGCTTTTCCACCACCACACGCCGGAACTGCGTCTCGTCTTCCCGCGTCAGCCCGGCCGCATGAAGGTGCTCGACGATGGGACCGAAGAACCGCGCCGCCACCGCCAGGTAGAACACGCAGTTGCCGACGCCGCAGCAGGTCGCAAGCGACCGGTAGGTGCTCTCGTCGTCAAAACCGCCGCGCAGGAACGAGATGCGCTGGCTCAGCCAGTCCCAGTCGGCCTCATGCAGCTCCGACGCGCTGGCGCGGCGCTGCGACACGAACTGGCGCATGGTGTCGCCGAGCTCCCTGCGCAGCGCCTCGCTGTCCGTGTCGGACCAATCCACCGCGATGATCGAGAACGCCTCGTCGAGCAGCTGCGCGCCAACCAAGTTGTAGATCGCCGGCACCAGCAGCCGCCTGGTCAGGTCGCCGCCACCGCCGAAGATCACCAGCGTGCAGGGTGGGCCGCGTCGTGGAGCAGCGAGCGGCCGGTCGTCGTCGTCCGGCGGTGCGCCTGGCTCGAGCTCCAGCGACTCCGACATGCTAGTCCTTCTTCTCCGACACTTCGCTGCCGTGCTTCTTCTCGGTCGAATGCTGCTCGATGTGGCCGCCGAACTGGAACCGCATCGCGGACAACAGCTTCTCGCCGAAGTTGTTGCCAGACCGGCTGCGGAAGCGGGTGAACAGCGCCTGGCTCAGCACCGGCACCGGCACCGCCTCCTCGATCGCCGCCTCGATGGTCCAGCGTCCCTCGCCGGAATCCGCGACCTGGCCGGTGAACTCGGCCAGGGTGCCGTCCTTGGCCAGCGAGTTGGCGCACAGGTCGAGCAGCCAGGACGAGATCACGCTGCCGCGCCGCCACACCTCGGCGATGTCGCCCATGTTGAGGTCGAAGCGCTGCTCGGGCGCGAGGTCGCCGGAGTTCTTGTTGCGCAGCACGTCGAATCCTTCGGCAAAGGCCTGCATGATCCCGTACTCGATGCCGTTGTGCACCATCTTCACGAAGTGGCCCGAGCCGGCCGGACCGGTATGAAGGTAGCCCTGCTCCGCCTTCGGATCGAGGCCGGGCGCATCGCGGCCGGGCGTGCGCTCGACCTCACCGATGCCGGGCGCCAGGACGGACAGGATCGGATCGATCCGTTCCACCGCCTCCTCCGCACCGCCGATCATCATGCAGTAGCCGCGTGCCAGGCCATACACGCCGCCGGAGGTGCCGACGTCGACGTAGTGGATGCCCTTCTCGCGCAAGCTGGCGGCGCGGCGTATGTCGTCCTTGTAGTAGCTGTTGCCGCCGTCGATGATGATGTCGCCCTCGTCCATCATCCCGCCCAGGGCCTCGACCGTTTCCTCGGTGATGCGGCCGGCCGGCAGCATCACCCACACCGCGCGCGGCGCGGTCAGCTTTGAGATCAGGTCCTGCAGCCCTTCGGCTTCCTGGCTGCGCTCCGCCCGGCCATGCACCTTCGACACCACGGCCGGGTCACGGTCGTAAAGCACCACGTCGTGCCCGTGTTTCGAAAGCCGGACGGAAATGTTGCCGCCCATCCGTCCGAGACCGATGATGCCGAGCTGCATGGAATGTTCCTCGTTCGCGGGGAAGGCCGCCCTGCGGCCCGGTCGGAAAGGAACCGGCACGACCGCGCGGGGTCGTACCGGCGGGATGGCTTCAGGCCGCGGCGGCCGCGATGGCGTTGCCCAGCCGCTGCAGCGCATCGGGCAGGCTGCCCTTGACGTGCACGCGCAGCGCACGCCGCCCCCGTTCCGCCAGCACGTCGAAGTCGCCGCGCGCCTGCGCCGCCTTGACCACGCCGAAGGTGTATTTCTCACCCGGCACGGCCAGGTCGGCGCTGTCGTCCGCAGTGATCTGCAGGAACACGCCGCTGTCCGGGCCGCCCTTGTAGGCCTGGCCGGTCGAATGGAGGAACCGCGGGCCGAACTCCGCCGCAGTCGCCACGTGCTTGCCGTCGCGCACCGCCAGACGCGCTTGCTGGATCCAGGCGATCGTCTTGGGCTCGCGCTCGACGTAGGCCAGCAGCGCCACGTAGTCGCCTGCCTTCACCCGGGCAAGATGCGCCTTCAGCACCGCGTCCAGGCTGCCGCCGCCAAGCGCCTTGGCATTGGCCTCGTCAGCGAAGAACGCGAAGTCGCCATCGGTGGCGAACGGGGTTTCGGCGGGGAGCGAGCCGGTCTGGTTGTAGGCGTCGGTGAGCTTGCGGGTTTCGAGCTTGCTCGCCTCGACGTCGGGCTGGTTGAACGCGTTGATGCCGATGATGGCGCCGGCCACCGCGGTGGCGAACTCCCAGCGGAAAAACTCCTGCGCGATCTGCATCTTGGAGGTCAATGCAACCGTCGCCACCGGCTGCCCGGCTTCCTCCAGCGCCTTGATCGCCGCATCCTGCGTCGCGTCCGGGCTGTCGGTGAGGCGCAGGTAGGCGAACACCCGGTCGTCGCCATACACGGACGGCGCGGCCAGGGCCTCGCCCTCGATCGGGATTATTCCCTTGCCGTCCTTGCCGGTGGACTCCGCCAGCAGCTGCTCCAGCCAGGCGCCCAGGTCGGCGATGCCCGGCGAGGCCTCGATCGTCACCTTGTCCCGTCCGTGCGCCGCCGCCACGCCGAGCAGCGTGCCCAGCAGCACGCCGGGGTTCTGGTTGGGCGGCGTGCCGGCTGAGCAGGCCTTGGCCATGCGATCGGCGTTGAACAGGAACTCGCGCAGGTCGAGGCCGATCGCGGCGGCCGGCACCAGGCCGAAGTTGGACAACACCGAGTAGCGGCCGCCGATGGCCTTGTCGCCGTGGAAGATGCGCCAGAACCCGTCGCCTTTCGCCACCTCCTCCATGTGCGAGCCGGGATCGGTGACGGCGACGAACCGTTCGCCCGCCTTGCCGCCGCCTGCCCCGTCGAGGGCCTGCTGCACCTTGTCGAAGAAGTACGCCTTGAGGATGTTCGGCTCCAGCGTGCCGCCGGACTTGGAGCTGACGATCACCAGGGTCTTGGCCAAGTCGACCTTGTTCTCGAACGTTTTCACCTGCTGCGGGTCGGTGCTGTCCAGCACGTGCAGCTCGGGGAAGCCGGCGCGCTGGCCGAAGGTTTCCGCCAGCACCTCCGGCCCGAGGCTCGACCCGCCCATCCCAAGCAGCAGCACGTGGCTGAAGCCCTTGGCCTTGACCTCGTCCTGGAACGCGGTCAGCTCGTCGATCCCGGCCGTGCGCTCGCCGATAATGCTGAGCCAGTTCAGCCAATTGCCTTCGTCCTGGCCGGTCCAGACCGAGGCGTCGCCCTGCCACAGCTTGCGCACGGTGCCGGCCTTGCGCCAGGTTTCCAGGCTGGCGTCCACCGCCTCCTGAAGGTCCTTCGGTAGCTTGAACGAACTTTTGGCCACGGTGTCGCCGGCGAGCTCCGCCTTTTTCGCCGCCACCGCGCCGAGCAGGGCGTCGAAAGAGTCGGCGAACGCGTCCACACCGTCCTTGACCAGCTTGGTGGTCACGCCGGTCAGGTCGAGCCCGAGCCGCTCCACGTCGGACAGCACCTTGCGCGCGCCGTCCACGTCCTCGGTTAGGGCATCGCGCGGCGTGCCGTGGTCGCGGAACGCGTCCATGGTCGCGGGCGGCATGGTGTTGACGGTGTCGGCGCCGACCAGCTCGTCGCAATACAGCACGTCGCTGTACGCCTTGTCCTTCACGCCGGTGGAGGCCCACAGCAAACGCTGCGGATTGGCGCCGGCCGCCTTCAGCGCCTGCCAGCGCGGGCTGGCGCTGATCTCGAGGTAGTGCTGGTAGGCCATCTTGGCGTTGGCGATCGCCACCTTGCCGCGAAGCGACTTCAGCGTGTCCGCTTCCGCATCGCCGGCCGCGACCCTCTTGTCGATCTCCTTGTCGATCAGCCCGTCGATCCGGCTGACGAAGAAGCTGGCGACCGAGGCGATGTGCGAAATGTCCTCGCCCTTGCCGTGCCGCTCCTCGAGCCCGGAGATGTAGGCCTCCAGCACCTTCTTGTAGGCGTCGAGCGAGAACAGCAGGGTGACGTTGACGTTGATCCCGTCCGAGATCGCCTGCCGGACCGCGGGCACGCCCGGCTCGGTGCCCGGAATCTTGACCATCAGGTTGGGCTTGCCGACGGCCTTCCACAGGCGGCGCGCTTCCTCGACCGTCGGCTCGGTGTTCAGGCCGAGATAAGGCGACACCTCCAGGCTGACATAGCCGTCCAACCCCTCGGTCTGGTCCCAGACCGGCTTCAGCACGTCGGCGGCAGCGCGTATGTCGTCGATCGCCATCGTTTCGTAGATTTCCGAAACGTCGGTGTTGCCGGCCTGAACGATCGCCTTGAACTGGTCGTCGTAGTCGGTGCCATGCCCCATCGCCTTTTCGAAGATGGCGGGGTTGGAGGTCACGCCCTTGAGGCCGTCCTCCTGCACCAGCCTGGCCAGGCTGCCGTTCTCGACAAAGGAGCGCTGGATAAAGTCGAGCCATGGCGACTGGCGGAACTTCGCCAGCGCCTGCAGCGGGTTCGCCGCCGCCTGCGCACCCTGTGTCTTCTGAACGACGTTCATGCCTTGAGCTCCTTCAAGCGATGCACGGCGGGGGCCGGTCCCGAACCGGGGTCCGGACACCCTCCGACCGCGCTGCCGGGATCAACCGGCGAAGTGTCACCGCGACGCCGAGGCGCCGCCGGTTCGACGCCGAAGCGCCTATTCCTTGGCGCCGCCGGCCTGCGCCCTTGCTGCCTCGAGCACCTTCTCCGGCGTGAAGCCGAACTTGTTCTGCAGGTCGCTCAACGGCGCGGAAGCACCAAAGGTGTGCATGGCGATGATGGCGCCCTTGAACCCGACGTAACGGTCCCAGCCGAACGACGCCGCCTGCTCGATCGCCACGCGCCCGGTCACCGTCGACGGCAGCACGCTTTCGCGGTAGGCCTCGTCCTGCTCCTCGAACAGGTCGAACGACGGCATCGACACCACGCGCGCCTTGACGCCCTCCGCGGTCAGCGCCTCGTACGCCCCCACCGCGAGCGACAGCTCCGAGCCGGTCGCCATCAGGATCACCGCCGGCGTGCCGTCGCAGTCGCCGAGCACATAGGCCCCCTTGGCGAGGCCGGAGGCCGGGGCGTACTTGGTGCGGTCCAGGGTCGGCAGCGCCTGGCGGCTCAGGATCAGCGCCGCCGGCTTCTCCTTCAGCGGCACGATCACCCGCCACGCCTCGGCCACCTCGTTGGAATCGCCCGGGCGGATGGTCATGATGCCCGGCGTCGCGCGCAGCTGCGCCAGCTGCTCGATCGGCTGATGGGTGGGGCCGTCCTCGCCCACGCCGATGCTGTCATGGGTGAAGATGTAGACGA
>CAXTCK010000009.1:0-11323 GCA_964242425.1 uncultured Acetobacteraceae bacterium
CGCCGCCGGCGAGATGAAGCACGGCCCGATCGCGCTGATCGACCGCACCGTGCCGGTGGTGGCGAGTGCGGCCTCCGGCCGCCTGTTCGACAAGACCGCTTCCAACCTGCAGGAAGCCCGCGCCCGCGGCGGACGGCTGCTGTTGTTCACCGATCCGGCCGGGGCCGCGCGCATGGGGCGCGTGGCGGAGCAGCTGATCGTGCTGCCCGACGTGCACCCGTTCACCGCTCCCATCCTGCACAGCATCGCGGTGCAGATGCTGGCCTACGAGGTGGCGCTGCTGAAGGGTACGGACGTGGACCAGCCGCGCAACCTCGCCAAGTCCGTGACGGTGGAATAGGCAGGCGCGATGGACGCGGTCGATCCGGTCCGTCGGATCGAGCGCCTGGCCTGGCGCGACGGCGCCTTCACCGCCGGCACCCGCGAGGTGCCGGAGGAGATGCCGGTGGCGATCTCCTTCAACCGCACGAGCCACGCGGTGATGATGGCGACGCCCCTGGACCTCGAGGACTTCGCCCGCGGCTTCAGCCTGTCGGAGGAGATCGTCGGCTCCGTGGCCGAGATCGAGGATATCGAGACGGTGCTGCTGCGCCCCGAGCCGGGCGCGCCGCCGCGCGGCATCGAGTTGCGCCTGTGGGTAGCCGAGGCGGCGATGCGCACCCTGGACGCCCGCCGCCGCCACGTCGCCGGCCCCACGGGATGCGGGATGTGCGGCCTGGAAAGCCTGGAGGCCGCGCTTCGCCCGCCGCGCTTGGTGCCGGAAGGGCGGCGCTACACCCCGGTCGCAGTGCAGGCCGCGATGGAGTCGCTACGCCCCGCCCAGGGGCTGAACCGCCGCACCCATGCTGTGCACGCTGCAGGCTTCTGGACCGAGCGGGACGGCCTGGTGGCCCTGCGCGAGGACGTCGGCCGCCACAACGCGCTCGACAAGCTGCACGGCGCGCTTGCGGCTTCTGGACAGGCGGCCGCGGACGGGATCGTGGTGATGACCAGCCGCATATCAGTCGAGTTGGTGCAGAAGGCCTCGATCATGGGCGCGCCAGTGTTGGCCGCCGTGTCGGCCCCGACGGCGCTGGCGCTGCGTGTGGCGCAGCAGGCGGGAATGACGGTTGTGGCGGTCGCGCGGGCGGACGGCTTCGAGGTGTGCGCCGGTGGGGAAAGGCTCATCGGCTAGGCCGACCACTCGAACGTGCCACGACCGTCAAGCCGGTCGCTTCGGACCGGGGCTGCCAGTTTCCGCTTGCCAGCGAGACAGCCCAGGAGCACTGATTTATTCGTATAAACGAGCCAGGTTGCGATCGTCCATTCCCGACCCCGCCGCCGCGCGACCCAGGCGTCGATCGCCGAGAGCCTTGGCGTGTCGCAGGCTCTCGTGTCCATGGTGCTGAGCGGTCACCGGCAGAACGTCATTCTGCCCGAAACCAGGGCACGCGTGCTCGAGGCGGCCCACCGTGTCGGCTATGTGCCGGATCGCGCTGCACGGATGCTGCGGTCGCGGCGGACCTGGACCATCGCCTGCGCCATTCCCGACATAACCAACCCCTTCTATCCCGACCTTCAACGTGGCGTTCAGGACAAGGCGTTCGGCGCCGGCTACGATGTGCTCGCCGTCAGCACCGACGGGCTCGCCGAACGCGAGGAACGGCTGATCGCGTGGTGCCATGAGGGTCGGATCGACGGCCTCGTCGGCGTGTTCTTCAGCCTCGGCGCAGCCGACCTGCAGCCGCTCGAGGAGGCCGGAACGCCCGCCGTCTGCGTCGGCTGGCGTGCGGCGGTGCCTGGGACGACGGTGATCGACGTCCTGTTCACGGACAACGAACGCGCCGCGTCGGAGGCGACACGCTACCTCATCGATCGCGGACATCGCTCGGTCGTCATGCTTGGAGCGGTGTCCGGGCCGGGGCCGGAGCGGGTCGCCGGCTATGCCGATGCCATGCGGGCCGCGCTGCTTTCGCCGGAGGTCGAGATCGGCGCCGACTTCACCGAGGAGGCCGGCTACGCCCTCATGAAAACCCGCCTCCAGAAGGCGCCGCGCTTCTCCGCCGTCTTCGCGGCAAACGACCTGATGGCGGCCGGCGCGCTCCTGGCGCTGCGCGAGGCCGGCCTCGACGTGCCCGGCGACGTCGCGGTGATCGGCTTCGACGACATCCAGCTCGCCCGGCTGCTCACGCCGGCGCTCACCACCGTCAACCAGTTCCAGCGCGAGGTCGGACGCGAGGCCGCCGCGATGCTGCTCGATCGGCTCACTGAACCGGATGCCCATCGGGCGGGGCGGAGCCGGGAGATGCCGTTCGAGCTCGTACGTCGGCAATCGGCTTGAAGAAGCAAGAACGGGAGGATGCGATGACGAAGGAACTTCTCGGCGGCCTGGTCCGGGTCTCCGCTGCGGTGCTTGCCCTGGGCGGAACCGCACGAGCCCAGCCGGTAACGTGGTGGTATGGGCGAGGCTCCAATCCGGTCCAGCAGCGAGCGGTGCAGCAGGACCTGGTGCTCCCGTTCAACAAGGCGCATCCGGCCGATCCGCTCGAGATCGAGTTCCGCGGCTCCGTCGTCGACCGGCAGATCCGCATCGCGCTGCTGTCGGGCACGGGACCCGACATCGTGATGACGCCGGGACCAAGCTACGTGGTCCCGCTGGAGGAAGCCGGTCAGCTTCTTCCACTCGACAAGTACGCGACGCAGTACGGGTGGAACAGCAGGCTGCTGCCGCAGATCGTCCGCATCGGCACCTACAAGGGCCATCTCTACGCCCTGCCGCGCACGGACGAGACGATGGCGTTGTTCTACGACAAGCCGCTGTTCGCGAAGAACGGCTGGTCGGTTCCGAAGACGCTGTCCGATCTCGAGACGGTCGCGGCCGCAATGATGGCCAAGGGCATCACGCCCTTCGGCGCCGGCAACGCCGACTGGCGCGGCGCCAACGAGTGGTACATCACCCTCGTCTTCAACCATTATGCGGGGCCCGACAACCTTTACAAGGCGCTAACCGGCAAGCTGCCCTGGACCGACCCCGTGTTCGTGCAGGCGATCGCCCTGCTTCAGGACTGGTACAAGAAGGGATGGTTCGGCAAGAACTACTTCGCGCTCACGAACGAGCAGGGGTTCTCCGGCATCGCCGACGGCAAGGCCGGGATGTCTCCGAACGGGTTCTGGGCCTTTGAATGGGTTCCGTCCCATTTCGCGACCAACGGTCAGGACCTTGGGGTCGCGCCTTTTCCGACGCTGCGCGACGGCGTTCCGTATCCGGTGTTCTCCGTCGGCGTCGGCAGCACGCTGTCGATCAACAAGCAGACGAAGAACCCGGACGCCGCCGCGGCCGTTCTCGACGCCATGTTCAACCAGCGCTTCTACCAGGCGATCAACAAGGACTGGCCCGGCGACTGGAACCTTCCGCTCGCCTCGGTTGACCAGGCCGCGCTTGCGCGCGACGCGACGCCGCAGTTCGCCTCGATCGTCCACGAGCTGACCGACACCATCCAGCAGAACCACTACGGCTATGCCACCTGGGCGTTCTGGCCGCCGGCCACCGAACAGTACCTCATCAACGGGCTCGAGCAGGTCTGGCTCGGCCAGGTCACGCCGGCTGCCTACATGGCGCAGGTCGAGACGACCTTCCGGACGGAACTGAAGCAAGGAAAGGTGCCACCGGTTCCGCCCCGCTGAGCGGCGCGTCATGGCATTCCTGCTTCCGGCATTGCTGATCAACGCCGCGATCATCCTGGTCCCGGCTCTGCTCACCGTCGCCATGGCGTTCGTCAACTGGGACGGCGTCAGCGCGCCAAGCTGGGCAGGCCTCGCCAACTTCCGTGCCGTGCTGTCCGACCCGGTGTTTCTCACAGCCCTTGGCAACAACTGCAGATGGACCGTGATCTTCCTCACGGTGCCGATCGCCATGGGCTTGTTCGCCGCCTGCTTCCTGCTGGTAATCCGGCGCGGCCAGACGTTCTTCCAGGCCGTGTTCTTCCTGCCGGTCGTGATCGCGACCGTGATCACCGGGCGCGTCTGGCAGGGCATGATCTACAACCCGAGTTCCGGCCTGTTCGGCTGGCTGAAGACGCACGGCATCACGATCGCCGATCCGCTTTCCTCGCCGGACTGGGCGCTGTACGGCGTCGCCACGGTCGACCTCTGGCACTGGTGGGGATTCCTCGCGGTGATCTTCCTCGCCGCGCTGCGTCAGGTCGATGCGGCCCAGATCGAGGCCGCCCGCCTTGATGGCGCCGGCTTCCTCGCGCTGATGCGCTTCATACTCCTGCCTGCGATCCGTCCCACCATCCTCCTGATGATGATCATGACCGTGATCTGGTCGTTTCTCGTGTTCGACTTCATCTACGTTCTCACCCAGGGCGGCCCCGCCTTTTCCAGCGAGGTGCTGTCGACGCTGTCCTATCGGCACGCGTTCTACGACTTCGCCCTCGGCCCGGCGGCCGTGGTGGCGCTGGTGATCAGCCTGTTCGGCCTGGTGGCGACGTTCTTCTACCTGCGCGCGCAGGAAGCGGAGCTGTCGACATGATCATGGTGGACCGCGGGACGCGCATCGTCGCCCATGTCGTTCTGGCGATCGGCCTCGTGGTGACCCTGCTGCCGATCGCGCTCATGCTGGTGAACGCGTTCAAGGCGAGCGCCGACATACTTGCCGACCCGATCGCCCTGCCGCGTTCGCCGCGCGTCGCGAACTTCGCCAACGCCTGGCGCGACGCGCATCTCGGCCACGCGATGCTGAACAGCGCCGTCGTCAGCGCCATCGCGATCGCCCTGACCTGCGTGACCGCATCCATGGCTGCCTATGCCCTGACGCGCCGCCGCACGAGGGGGCGCACGCTGTTCAGCGCCTACTTCCTCGCCAGCACGACGCTGCCGCTGCAGCTCATCCTGCTGCCGCTCTATTTCGGCTTCGCCCAGCTTGGGCTGATCAACAACCTTGCGGCGGTGTCGCTGATCTACACCGCGATCTACACGCCGTTCGCGATCTTCCTCCTCCGCACCTACTTCCTCGCCCTGCCGCCGGAACTGGAGGACGCAGCCCTGATGGACGGCGCGACGAGCTGGCAGGTGTTCACGCGCGTCATGCTTCCGGTCGTATCTCCCGGCATCCTGACGGTCGCGATCATCGTCGGCCTGTACACCTGGAACGAGTTCCTGATCGCGACGACCTTTCTGCAGGGACGCCCGGCGCAGACCGCCATCGTGAGCTTCTATGGCCTGGGCGGGCAGTACTCGAGCGACTGGGGCGAGATCATGGCCGCAGGGGTGATCGTCGTGTTGCCCGTGGTGGCGTTCTTTCTGCTCCTGCAGCGGCGTTTCATCGACGGCATGGCGGGCGGCTCGGTCAAGGCCTGAACGTCCTCCGGGACGGCACCGGAAAGGAGATCAACATGGCGCTGCCGACGGACTACGAGGAGCGCGTCTACGCCGGCGTGCTCGGCAAGCTGATCGGCGTCTACCTCGGACGCCCGTTCGAGGGCTGGGACCACGCGCGCATCATGCGCGAGCTCGGACCGGTCACCGGCTACATGCACGAGCGCTTCGGCGTGCCGCTCGTCGTGACGGACGACGACGTCGCCGGAACGTTCACCTTTGTCCGGGCGCTCGAGGACCACGGCTTCGATCCGGCACTCGACGCGGCGCGCATCGGCGACACGTGGCTGAACTACATCGTCGAGCGGAGAACCATCCTCTGGTGGGGCGGCATGGGCCAGTCAACGGAGGAAACGGCGTGGCGGCGCCTCCGGGCAGGCGTGCGGGCACCGGCCAGCGGCGCGATCGCGACGAACGGCCGCACTGTCGCCGAGCAGATCGGCGCGCAGATCTTCGTCGACGGCTGGGCGATGGTCAGTCCCGGAAACGTGGAACGCGCCGCGCACCTGGCGCGCGAGGCGGCGCGTGTCAGCCATGACGGGGAAGCCGTGCACGCTGCCGTCCTGCTCGCGGTCATGGAAGCCCTGGCCTTCACCGAGACCGACCTGGACGGCCTGCTCGACGCCGGGCTCGCCGCCATCCCGGACGACTGCCTGGTCGCGCACGTCGCCCACGACGTGCGCCGCTGGTGTGCCGCCCATCCGGACTGGGAGGACACGCGGGCCCTGGTAGCCGACCGCTACGGCTACCACCGCTATCCGGGCAACTGCCACGTGATCCCGAACCACGCCGTCGTGCTGATGGCGCTTCTCTACGGGCAGGATGATTTCGGCCGCGCCATGATGGTGGCCAACACCGCCGGATGGGACACTGACTGCAACGCCGGCAACGTCGGCTGCCTTCTGGGCATCCGGCTCGGCCTCGCGGGGCTGCGGGCCGGCGCGGGCGGCACCGACTGGCGCGGACCCGTCGCGGACCGCGTCATCATCTCCACTGCGGATGGCGGAAACGCCATCACGGATGCGGTTCGCGTTGCGGAACGCCTGGCCCGCATCGGGCGGCGGCTGGCGGGCGAGCCGGAACAGGCTCCGGCCAAGAAAGGCGCCCGGTTCCACTTCTCGTTCCCGGACAGCGTCCAGGGCTTCGTCGGGCAGCTCGACGAGGGGCAGGGCGGATCGCTCGCGGTGTTTCCGGTGCTGCGCGATGACGCGTCCCGCGGCCTCGCCCTGCGCTTCCGCAACCTCCGTGCCGGCCGGACCGCGATCGCGGAAACGCCCACCTTCATGCCCCCCGATGTCGGGCTGATGCGCACCTATGACCTGCTGGCCTCGCCGGCGCTCAACCCGGGCCAGGTCGTGCGGGCGCAGGTTTCCGCCGACACGTCGAACAGCGGTTCGGTCGAGGTCGCGCTCGTCCTCCTGGTCTACGGTGCCGACGATCTTCGCGAGCCCGTCGCGATGGGTCCCGTCACCTTGCCCGCCGGCCAGGAGGCGACGCTGTCGTGGCGGGTCCCCGATCTCGGTGGTCGTCCGATAGCCGCCGTCGGCATCGCCATCACCAACCCGGCCGGAACTCCGGACGGCACGGTGCATCTCGACTGGCTCGACTGGACCGGCGCGCCGGATCTTGTTCTGCACCGCCCGGAGCAGGCCGGGACGTTCTGGCAACGTGCCTGGGTCGATGCCGTCAGCCTGTTCGGCAGCACCGCGTCCCAGGCGTTCCACCTGTCGCAAAGCGAGGGACGCGGGCTCCTGATCTACGGTGCGCGCGAGTGGCCGAACACGCGAATCGAGAGCGTGCTGACCGTTCATCTCGGCGGCGGCGGCCTGGCTACCTGCGTGCAGGGCCTTTGCCGCTACTACGCCTTGCTGCTGCGCCGACCGCATCACCTCGTGCTTCTCCAGGCGTGGGACGGAACCGAGCGCGTTCTCGGCGAGGTGGAGTTCGACTGGGACTGGGACCGGCCGGTAAGGCTGGCGTTGGCCGTGCGCGGCGGCATCATCACGGGCGAGGCGGACGGACGCATCCTGTTCTCGGTCGAGGACGATCTGCGTCCCTTGTCTGACGGGGCGGGGGCCCTGGCGATCGAGACAGGAGCGCTGTCCACCATGTCCGTGACGATCCGCGCCGCCTGAACGACGACAGGCGGTGTCCAGACGTCCGCCGCTCGGGCTGAATGGCGCATTAACCGGCGGCGCAGCAGGTGGTAGCCTCATCCGCATGGACGACCTTGCGCCTGGTTCCGATGCAACTCCCGCCGATCGGGAACGGCAGGAAGCGATCATCCGGCGTCAGCTGATCGAGCGCCGCCGCGCCCTGATCGCCGGCTCTGGCCTGTTCGACGGCGGCTGGTACGCCCGCCATCACCCACCCGCCCGTCACAGCGACCTCGACCCGCTGGAGCACTATCTTGCCCGCGGCGTCCGCGCCCAGGCCACACCCGGCCCGCTGTTCGACGTCGCCGATTATCTCCATCAGGCCTGGCACCTGCGGCCGGGGATCGACGACCCGCTCACCCACTACCTGCAGGGCGGGATCGCGGAAGGACGCCGCCCGGTCTCGGTGCTGGCCGACCCGCCCTGGGATCCGTTCGACCGCCCCGTCGAGCGCCTGCTGTCGCTGCCCAACCCCTCGCAGCAGCCGAGCATCGCCGTCGTCGCGCACGTCTTCCACGTCGAGCTGTTCGGCGAGATCTGCACGGCACTCGCGATGCTGCCGTACCGTTTCTCCCTGCTGGTCACCACCGACGAGCCGGAAAAGGCCGAGCGCATCGAGGCCGAATTCGCCACGCACGCGCTCGACGCCTCCCTCCTGGTTCAGGTGCACGAGAACCGCGGCCGCAACTTTGGACCGCTCCTGGTCGGGCTGCGCCACGCCGTCGCCGCCCACGACCTCGTGCTGCACCTCCACACCAAGAAATCCTCCTATCGCGGACCGGAGCAGGCCGGCTGGCGGCAGGACCTGCTGCGCACGCTGCTGCCGGCACGCCCCGTGGTCAGCGGCCTGATCCAGCGTTTCGTCGACGACCGCACCCTCGGCGTCCTGACCGCCTCGCCGGGCGAGCAGATGCGCTACTGGGGCTACAACTGGCTGTCCAACCGCCACCTGGCGCAGCCGCTGTTCGACCGGCTCGGCCTGCGCGTGCCGGTGCCGGCCGGCATGCTGGACTACCCGGTCGGTGGCATGTTCTGGGCCCGCACCAAGGCCCTCGCGCCGTTGCTGGGCCATCCCTGGCGCCCCGACGACTTCCCGCCCGAGCTCGGCCAGACCGACGGCACCATCATGCACGCCATCGAGCGCGTGATCGTGTCGGTCGCGCGGGACACCGGCCACACCTTCGCCGAGCTCGACTACGAGCGCGGCCTGTGCCGTCCCGGCTGGAGCAGCCGCAACATGGACCAGTACCGGCGCGCTTCCCACGCCGGCCTTCTGGACACGATCGCGCAGGTGGACACGGTCTCGTTCGACGTGTTCGACACCCTGCTGACCCGTATCTGCCTTCGTCCAAACGCGGTGCACCGCTTCGTCGGCATGCAGGCCGCCCGACGCTTTCCCGGCGCCGACGACTTCGTTGATCGCCGCAACGCGGCCGAGGCGGCGGCACGCGCGGCCCCGGACACCGGCGGCGACGTCGACCTCGACCAGATCTACGCCCGCTTCGCCGCCGACGCAGGACTATCCTCCTGGACCGCCGAGGCGATCGCTTTCGTGCACCGCGAGGAGCTCGCCCTCGACGGGCGCACGCTGCGCCCGCGCGCGCTCATGATCGAGGCGATCGAGCATGCCAGGCATACCGGGCGACGCGTGGTCGCGACCAGCGACAGCTACCTCCCGCGGGCCGCCTTCGACGCCGTGCTGATGCAGTTCAACATCGCGGTGGACGAAACCTACCTGTCCTCGCAGCGTCGCGCCCGCAAGGATCGCGGCGACCTGTGGCGGATCGTGTCGACGCACGAACAGGGCGAGGCCGGTGCCGCACCACGCCTGCTGCACGTCGGCGACAACGAGCAGTCCGACATCCAGCAGACCGCCGACCACGGCATCCGCCACTTCCACGTCCTCTCCCCCGCCGCCCTGTTCGCATTCCACGGGCTGGGCCCTCCCGGCGAGCCGACGCTCGGCGACGACATCCTGCTCGGACCCGTCGCGGCGCAGCTGTTCAACTCCCCCTACCTCGACCCGGACGATCCCGGCCTGGTGGTGCGCGAGCCGGAGCAGGCGGGCGCCCTGCTGTTCGGGCCGCTCCTGTTCGCCTTCGTCGCCTGGCTGGCGCGGCACCCGACCCTGCGCCACATGCGGCAGCTGTTCTTCGTGTCCCGCGAGGGCTGGTTCCTCAAGCGGCTCTATGACGCGGTGCGGACCCAGAGCGGCCGCACCGACCTGCCGCCCTCGTCCTACCTGCACTGCTCCCGCCGCGCGGCCCTGGCGGCGGCGCAGGGGCGGGGGCTCGACCCGGATGCCGTGCTGCGCGGCGCCGGGTTCAACGGCTCGCTCGACGCCTTCCTGCTGGCGCGGCTCGGCTTCGTGCCGGACGCCGCCCTGGACCACGGCCGCCACGCCGTCAGCTTTCCCCGCGACGCCGAGCTGGTCCGCTGCATGATCGAGCTGATGGGCGACGAGGTCGCGGCCCACGGCGCCCGCGCCTTGCGCGCCTTCACCGCCTATGCCGGACAGGTCGGGCTGACCGAGCCGGGCCCGGTCGGCTTCGTCGACGTCGGCTACAGCGGCACCATGCAGACCGCGATCCAGACCGCGCTCGGCCGTCCCCTGATCGGCCTCTACATGGGCGTATCGCACGACGCAGCACAGGTGCGCGCGGGCGGCGGCCATGCCTTTGGCGCCTTCGCGGACGGCAACGTGGCCGACTTCACCGGCGGCTACGGTTTGATGCTGGAAGCCTTTCTCACCGCGCCGCACGGCCAGGTCACCGGCTACGACGACACGACGGTGCCGGCAACGCCCTTGTTCCGCCACGACGGCCTGTCGCAGGACGTGTTCCCGACCCTGGAGCGCATCTACGACGGCGTGGAGCACTACGCGCTCACGCTGCTCCGCTGCTGGGGCCCGGACCTGCTCGACCTGCCGTTCCGCCCCGAGGCGGCGACCGCCCTGCTGCAGGCGGTGCGCGACCGCCGCATCCGGCTGTCGCCGGAGCTGATGGCCGCCTTGTCGGTCGAGGACGATTTCTGCGGCAACGGCGAGATCGCGGTGTTCCGCCATCTCGGCCTCGACGGCGCCACACCCCCGCCGCCATGAGCGCGCCGCTGTCTGTGCTGGTGCGCGGCGGCGGCGTCGCTGGGCTGGCCTGTGCTGTGACCCTGGCCGAGCGCGGTGCCCTGGTGACGCTGGTGGAAGCGGGACCGGCGATCGGCTCCGGCGCGTCCTGGAAGGCCGGCGGCATGCTCGCCCCCTGGTGCGAAGCCGAGAACGCCCCGCCCGGCCTGACCGAGATGGCGCTGCCGGGGCTCGACTGGTGGCGCCGCCAGGTGCCTGGAACCCGCACCGCCGGCACCCTGGTGTTGGCGCTGGGGCGCGACGCCGGCGAGATCAACCGCATGGCCCGTCGCACGCACGGGCACCAAATCCTGGACGGAGCCGGGATCGCGGCACTGGAGCCGGAGCTGGAGGGTCGCTTCGGGCGGGCGCTGTTCTTTGCCGGCGAGGCGCACCTCGATCCCCGCCAGGCGCTTCCGGCGCTGGCGCGACGCCTCGAAGCGCTCGGCGGCCGCATCGCGCTGGGCGAGCCGGGCCTGCCGCCCGGCCGGTTCGACCGGGTGGTGGACACGCGCGGCATCGCCTCGCAGCCTTCGCTGCCGGGCTTGCGCGGCGTACGCGGCGAGATGCTGCTGATGCGTGCCCACGGCATCGGGCTGCAACGACCGGTGCGTCTGCTGCACCCGCGCTTCCCCCTCTACGTGGTGCCGCGCGACAACGGCGTGTTCATGCTGGGGGCCACCATGATCGA
>CAXTCK010000009.1:11423-37015 GCA_964242425.1 uncultured Acetobacteraceae bacterium
TCTACGTGGTGCCGCGCGACAACGGCGTGTTCATGCTGGGGGCCACCATGATCGAGAGCGAGGAGCGTGGCCCGCCGCGCCTGCGCTCGATGATGGAGCTGCTGAGCGCCGCCTTCGCGCTGCATCCGGCGTTTGCCGAGGCAGAGATCCTGGAGATCGCCGCCGACCTGCGCCCGTCCTTCAACGACAACATGCCGCGCCTCGACACGGCCGGAGACACGGTGCACGTCAACGGCATGTTCCGGCACGGCTACCTGCTGGCACCGGTGCTGGCGATGCGTCTGGCCGACGTGCTGCTGGGGACCCGCCCGGCCTGACCTGCCCCCCGTTGGCTCGGGATCGTCATCGGTGCCGCGGATCACGCCCGGTCCGCAGCACCCGAAGCTGGTGTCGCCGGCAGACATGGGCACGTGTTGCTGTGGGCCGCACCCGTGGTGCTGCCGATGATGGTCGTGGCGGTCCACCGGGCGGCCAGGCCCGGGCAGGCCTTCGGCAACGGATCCGTCCGCGGTGACACGCCACCGCCACCACCCATTCCGGGTGCGCTTTCCGCTCATGCCCGACACCTTGGATGGACCACGAAGGGCATCACATTCATCGCTGCGGGCTGTCTCGTCGCGACGTGGTTCCCGTAGGATGCAGGTCGCCGGAGGATGCAGATGAGGATACGGGTCAACGGCGAGGATCGCGACGTCGCCGCCGCGACCCTGGACGCGGCGCTGTTCGAGCTCGGCTACGGCAGCCTTCGCGTCGCCACCGCCGTGGACGGCGACTTCGTGCCAGCCGGGCGACGCGCCGCCCTGGCGCTCGCGGAAGGCAGTGCCGTCGAGATCCTGGCGCCGATGCAGGGAGGCTGAGACCATGCTGTTCTACGACACCGAGCTCCGCTCGCGGCTGATGCTCGGCACCGCCCAGTACCCGTCGCCGGACGTCCTGGCCGACGCGGTGCGCGCGTCCGGCGCCGAGCTGGTGACCGTGTCGCTGCGTCGCGAAGGCTCCTCGGCGCAAGCGGGACAAAGCTTCTGGTCGCTGATCCGCGGCCTCGGCATCCGCGTGCTGCCCAACACCGCCGGCTGCCATTCGGTGCGCGAAGCGGTCACCACGGCGCAGATGGCGCGGGAAGTGTTCAACACCGACTGGATCAAGCTGGAGGTGATCGGCGAGAACGACACCCTGGCGCCGGACGTGTTCGGCCTGGTGGAAGCCGCGCGCATCCTCAGCGAGGACGGGTTCCGGGTGTTCCCCTACACCACCGACGACCTGGTGGTGGCCGAGCGCCTGCTGCGCGCCGGCTGCGAGGTTCTGATGCCGTGGGGTGCGCCGATCGGCTCCGGTCGCGGCCTGAACAACCCATGGGCCTTGCGTGCGCTTCGGGCGCACTTCCCCGAGGTGCCGCTGGTGGTGGATGCCGGCATCGGCCTGCCGAGCCAGGCGGCGGCGGCGATGGAGATGGGATATGACGCCATCCTGCTGAACAGCGCGGTGGCGCAGGCGGGCGACCCGGTGGCGATGGCGCGCGCCTTCCGCCTCGCGATCGAGGCCGGGCAGGCGGCACGCCTCGCCGACCCGATGGAGCCGCGCGAGATGGCGAGCCCGTCCACGCCGGTGCTGGGCCAGGCCTTCGTGTGATGGCGGCTTCCCTGCCGGGCCGCTTCTATCCGGTGGTGGACAGCGCCGACTGGGTACGCCGCATGGCGGAATCAGGTGCCCGGCTGATCCAGCTCCGAAACAAGTCGCCGGACGGTCCGGCACTTCGCGACCAGATCCGATCCGCCGGGGCCGCCTGTGCGCGCCACGGCGCCTGCCTGGTGCTGAACGACCATTGGCAGGCGGCGATCGACGAGGCGGTCGGTTTCCTCCATCTCGGCCAGGAGGACCTCGACTCGGCCGACCTTCCCGCGATCCGGCGCGCCGGCATCAGGCTCGGGGTCAGCACCCACTCGAACGACGAGTTCGACCGCGCCCTGTCCGTGTCGCCCGACTACGTGGTGCTGGGGCCGATCTGGCCGACCACGCTGAAGCAGATGCCCTGGGCGCCGCAGGGCCTGGAGCGCATCGGCGACTGGAAGCGCCGCCTCGGCGACACGCCCCTGGTGGCGATCGGCGGCATCACCCTTGACCGGGCGCCGTCCTGCCTCCGGGCCGGCGCCGACGCGGTGGCCGTGGTGTCCGACGTGGTGGCGAACCCCGATCCGGAAGCCCGCGCGAAGGCCTGGATCGAGGCCACCGCCCGCCACCGGGCATCCGAGCCGGATCCCCGACCCGCCTGACCCGTCTCGCGGCAGCCGGCCGCCGCGCCATCCTTACCCTGCGCCTGCCGCGCATCCTTGCCGTGATGTCATGCACCGGCTGCATGGATATGCCAGGATGGCTCGTCCGGCGGCAGGGAAGGCAGGCGCATGATGGTCACGGGGCTGCCCGCGGTGCTGCTCGCGATCGCGCTGCTGCTGGTGCTGGTCAGTGCGGTGCAGCCGATCGCCCGCCGGCTGCAGTTGCCGGAAACCGTGCTTCTGGCGCTGGTGGGGATCCTGCTCGGGGGCGCCGCCGATCTGCTGCTCCGCTCGCCCGTGACCGACGCGTTCAACGGCGCCGCGCGCACCCTGCTCGACTTCCCCATCGACAGCGAAGCGTTTCTGCTGATCTTCCTGCCGATCCTGGTGTTCCAGGGCGCGCTCTCGATCGACGTCAGGCGCCTGGCGCACGAGACCGCCACCGTGCTGCTGCTGGCGGTGGTGGCGGTGGTCGCGAGCACGGCGGCGATCGGCTTCGCGCTGTATCCGCTGGCGGGCATGCCCCTGGTGGTGTGCCTCATCCTGGGCGCCATCGTCGCCAACACCGACCCGAGTGCCGTTGCCGCCATCTTCCGCGAGATCGGCGCCGCCACCCGCCTCACGCGGCTGGTCGAGGGCGAGGCGCTGCTGAACGACGCCGCCGCGATCTCCATCTTCGGCATCCTGCTGCCGGCCCTCACCAGCCATATGCACATCTCGGTCGGCCATGCCGCGATCGAGTTCGTGGTCTCGTTCGCCGGCGCGGTGGCGGTGGGCGCCGTGCTGGGGCGGCTGACCCTGGCCATGATCGCCTTTGTCGGCGGCACCCCGGCTGCCGAGGTCACGCTGACCCTGGCGCTTCCCTATGTCGCCTATATCGTGTGCGACCGGGCGTTCGGCTTTTCCGGTGTGGTCGCCACCGCGGCGGCCGGGCTGACCTTCTCGGTTTATGGGCCGTCCACGCTCCGTCCACAAACCTGGCGCTTCCTGGAGGAGCTGTGGGAGCAGCTGGTGTTCTGCGCCGGCTCGCTCGTGTTCCTGCTGGCCTCCATGCTGGTGCCGCGCCTGCTGGTCGGCATGACAAGCTGGGACGTGGTGCTGATCGGCGTCACGGTGGCGGCGGGCATGGTCGCCCGCACCGCGGTGATCTTCGGGCTGCTGCCGATCCTGGCGGCCACCCGCTTGTCCCCGCCGGTGCCGACCCGCTTCAAGGCGACCATGGTGTGGGGCGGCCTGCGCGGCGCCATCACCCTGGCGCTGGCGCTGTCCATCACCGAGAACCCGCACGTGTCGGCGCCGGTGGCCCGCTTCGTCGGCATCGTCGCCACCGGCTTCGTGCTGTTCACCTTGTTCCTGAACGGCACCACGCTGCGCTTCCTGGTGGTGCGGCTGCGGCTCGACCAGTTGTCGCCGATCGACCAGGCGCTGCGCCACCAGGTGCTGGGCGTGGGCCTGGGCGAGGTGCGCGACCGCGCCCGTCGCATCGCCGGCGAGTTCGGCTTCCCGTCGCACGCCACCCGCGAGGTGATGGAGGTGCTGGACCGACGCATCGCCGAGGAGCGCGCGGCCAACACCTTCCACACCGCACTCGGCGAGCGGCAGCGCGTGACGCTGGCGCTGATCACCATCGCCAACCACGAGCGCTCCATCCTGCTCGACCTGTTCCGCATACGCGGCATCTCCCGCCGGGTGATGGAGCAGCTGCTTCGCACCGCGGAGGCGATGATCGACGGCGCCCGGGCGGAAGGCCGGTTCGGCTACGTGCGCGCGGTGCGGCGACGCCTGAGCCCGAGCTGGCGCTTCCGGGTGGCGCAAACGGTGCACCATCGCCTGCGCCTCGACGCGCCCTTGATGTTCTGCATGATGGAACGCTTCGAGATGCTGATGATCGCGCATCTCGTGTCCCTGTCGCTGACCCGCTACATGCGCCGCCGCCTCGAGCCCACCCTCGGCATCCGCCTCGCCGACATCGTGTCGGAGGTGCTGGAACGGCAGCGCAGGCTGCTGGAGGAGGCGATCGGCACCATGCGCCTGCACTACCAGGGCTACACCGAGGCGCTGGAAAGCCGGATGCTTCGCCAGGTGGCGCTCCGTCTGGAAGGCGAGCAGTACGACGAGCTCCTGGGTGAGAGCCTGATCAGCGAGGAGCTGCACGCCGAGCTGTATCGCGGCGTGGAGGCACGGCGCTACCGGCTGGAGCGCCGCCTGCGCTTCAACCTCAAGAGCGGCATCGAAAGCCGGATCAAGGCGGTGCCGGCGCTGGACGGAGTGCCGGAAGCGGTGCTGCACGACCTGGCGATGACGCTGGCGATCCACTTCACGGCTCCCGCCGAACGGGTGCTCAAGCGCGGCCGGCGGGTGCGCACGGTGTACTTCGTCAGCGCCGGCCAGTTCGAAAGCCATGTCGCCGAGCACGACATACGCTTCGGCCCCGGATCGGTACTGGGTGCTGAGGACCTGCTGGCCAGCGGCCGCATGGGCGTATCCGTGCGCTCGCTCGGCTTCGGCCACCTGCTGGCGATCGGCGCCCGCGACTTCCGGCGCCTCGCGGACGAGCACCCGGTGATACGCACCAACATCGAGCGCCTGCGCCGCGCCCGCATGGGCGAGCCGGAGCGGTTGCTCATGCTGGAAGCGCCGGTAACGCCGACCGCGCCCGCCACTGCGGAAGCGTCATCGGAAGCACGCCTCCAGACGCGGTGGTGAGCCGGCCCGCTGGCGGTCCGGCACGGGATCCACCGCACCGTTCCGCGTCAACGCGGGAGCGAGCGGCGCAGGCCCTCAGGCGAGGCTGAGCAGACGGATCAGCCCGAAGCTGATCAGGCCCAGCACCAGCAGCGACAGCACCACCACCGCCGTCACCCTGATGCCAGCGCGCGCTGCGGTCCTGAGGTCGGTCCCGAGCCCCAGGGCCGCCATGGACACCACCGTCAACAGGCTGGCCGCGACCGCCGCCGGATGCAGCGCCGCGGCCGGAACCAGTCCGCAGGAGCGCAGCACGGCAAGCCCCAGGAAGCCGAGGATGAACCACGGCACCAGGCGGTGGACCTGCAGCCTGCCCGGCTTCGGCCGCTCACCGGCGGTCACGTGCGGGGCATCTTCGTCGGCCTCGTCGCGCAGCCGACGGGTCAGCAGGGTCAGGGCCAGCACCACCGGGCCCAGCATCAGCACCCGCACCAGCTTCACCAGGGTGCCGATCTGCACCGCCACCGGACCGATCGGCGCGGTTGCCGCCAGCACCTGCGGCACGGCATAGACGGTCAGCCCGGCGAGCGCTCCGTACTGCAGTCCGCTGAGATGCAGCAGCGGCACCAGCAGCGGCAACACCAGCACCAGAAGCACGCCGAACAGCGCGGTGAAGGAGATGGACGCGGCCACGTCCTCGCCATCGGCACCGATCACCGGCGCCACCGCGGCGATGGCGGAGTTGCCGCAGATCGAGTTGCCGCAGGCGACAAGGGTGGCCATCCGGTGCGGCAGGCCGAACAAGCGCCCGATGCCATAGGCGCAGGCGATGGCGAGCACCACCACCCCGGCGATCCCGACCAGCAGGGCCGGTCCCGCCGCCAGCACGGCGGGGCGCTGACCGACGCGCCCAGCAACACGACCGCGATCTCCAGCAGCATCTTGGCGCTGAACTCGATGCCGGGCCGCCAGCGCGCGCCCGGCGTCCAGCAGGTGCGGACCGCGGCACCGACCACGATCGCCAGCACCAGGGCTTCCAGCCACACGGCGCCGAACACGCGCCGTTCGATCTGCGCCAGCAGGCTCGCCGCCAGGGTGACGAGCAGGCACAGGCCTGCGCCGGGAACGATCCGCCCGAGGCCACCGAGCCAAGGCGCCTGCTCGGCGCCCCCTGCGCCGTCGACCGGAAACACGCGATGCGTGAAAACGGTAACGGCAGCCATGACGGCACCTCATCTCGACAGCGAGATGATGATCCGCTGGCCGAACCCGTTCCAACGGATTATTCTGGTAAGAATGATCCGAACAGGAGATTGATTGGATGACGCTGGAGCAGCTCAGGATCTTCGTCGCCATCGCCGAGCGTCAGCACGTGACCGCCACGGCCCGTGCCCTGAACCTGACCCAGTCCGCCGTCAGCAACGCGTTGGCGGCACTCGAGGAGCGCCACGCGATCCGGCTGTTCGACCGTGTCGGGCGCGGCATCGTGCTGAACCAGAACGGCCGGATGTTCCTGGACGAGGCGCGGGCGGTGATCACGCGCGCCACGCTCGCGGAAGCCGTCCTCGCCGACCTGAGCGGCCTGCGTCGCGGCCGGCTCGGCGTGTTCGCAAGCCAGACCATCGCCGGCTACTGGTTGCCGGCGCGGCTGGTACGGTTCCACCAGCGGCATCCCGCCATAGAGCTCGATGTGCGGGTCGGCAACACCCACGAGGTCGCCGAGGCGGTTCTCGACGGCCGGTGCGAGCTCGGGCTGGTCGAGGGTGAGGTCGCGTACGCCCTGCTCGACCCGCTGGACGTCGGCACGGACCGCCTCCTGGTCCTGACCCACCCAGCGCATCCCTGGACCCGGCAGGAGGCCCCGGGTTGCCATGACCTGGACAGCCACGAGCTGGGGCAGGCGCCCTGGATCATGCGCGAGCCGGGATCCGGAACCCGATCCAGCCTGGAAGCCGCCCTGGTGGCGGCGGGATGCCATCTGCACGCGCTGACGGTGAGGATGACGTTGCCATCCAACGAGGCCGTGCTCAGCGCCGTCCAGGCGGGCGACGGCGTGGCCGTGCTGTCGGAACACGTCGCACGCGCGGCTCTCGCCGCCGGCCTCGTCGCCGCGATCCCGTTCGACCTGCCGGCGCGTCGGTTCCGCCTGCTGCGCCATCGCGACCGCTATCGCACCCGGGCCGCCGACGCCTTCCTGGCCTGCCTGGACGAAAACGCCGTTCCCCCGCGTCCTGCCGGGAAGCCAGCGGTTTGATTTGGTTCATGCCAGCGGTGTCGCTGATCCGGCCAACGTGGTGGCAATCGAGCAATCCGTGAACGTCGTTCATGAAAACCATCGCGCCCGCGATTGATGGCGAGGCGGGTGTCGGCTTTTGCGACCTGGCGATATCCCGTGGTGGCGGTTTTCGGCCCTTGGGGACCGGCATTTCTCCCGCGACACCGCCTATGCGGCAACCGCAGGGTCGGTTGTGGCGCAGACCAGCAGCTGACGAGCCGCCCGTCGCCGATCCCACGGCGGCCGGCGGGTTACCGCGCGACCCGGAATTGGCTGGCATGTCGGCCACGCGCCGCGAACTGAAAACGATGAGGCAACGCCATTAAGAAACATGGCGCTGAGCCAACCTGTCCTATAGGTTTGGATGTCCATAAAACAATAAAGATAGGGAACGTCATGGGAACCATTGCTCGGGCATGCCTGCCTGCGCTGCTCGGCGCCGGTGTGCTGGCAACCGCCGCGACGGCGGCGGACAACTATTCCTGGCCGAACAACATTCCGCCCGAAGCCAAGGCGCTCATGCAGCCGCCGCCCTTGTCCCCGTTCGGCCAGAAGGTGCCGGGCTATCCGCAGGGCGCGCCGGCTTCCTCGCCGGACTCGTTGACCTTCACGCCGGAGCAGATCGCCAAGCTCAAGGCTGGGCATTACACCGCGGGCATCGTCATGCAGACGATGGATGCCGGATGGCCGATGCTGCAGGTGCGCGGCATCACCCAGACGCTGGCGACGTTCGGGATCACCGTGGTCGCGACCACCAACGCGAAGTTCCTGCCCGGCAAGCAGATCAGCGACCTGGAGGAGGTCATCGCGCGCAAGCCGGACGTGATCTTCTCGGTGCCGCTCGATCCGCTGGGCGAGTCGGCCGCCTACAAGAAGGCTGCCGCGGCGGGCATCAAGCTCGTGTTCATGGACAACGTCGCCGTCGACATGACGCCGGGCAAGGATTACGTGTCCGTAACGGCGTCGGACAACCAGAGCAACGCGATCTTCGCCACCAGGGAACTCGCGAAGCGGATCGGCAACAAGGGCGAGATAGGCTTCATCACCCTGGTCTACGACTACTACTACTCGGTCGCGGCGCGGAAGACCGGCATGCTGAAGGCGTTGGAGCAGCTCCCCGACGTCAAGCTGGTCGAGACCGCCACCTTCGCCACGCCGGAAAAGGCCTATGGCGTGGCGACCGCGATGATGACCGCGCACCCGAACCTCAAGGGCATCTTCGTCGCCTGGGACACGCCGGCCGAGCAGGTCGTTTCGGCTGCGAAGACGCTGGGCCGCAACATCGTCGTCACCACCAACGACCTCGCCGTCGACAGCGCCTACTACGTGGCGCGCGGCGAGATCGCGGCGATCGGCTCGCAGCGCCCCTTTGACCAGGGCGTGTCGGAAGCCAAGTCCGCCGCCTACGCGCTGCTCGGCCTGAAGGTACCGCCCTACATCGAGGTGCCGACCCTGCCGGTGACGAAGCTGAACCTGCTCAGCGCGCTCAAGGACGTGACCAAGGAGGATCCACCCGCCTCCCTGATCAAGGTGTGCAAGGGACAGTGCTTCTGAGCCCGGCCGGACAGCGTGACGGATAGGTCGGCCGGCGCCACCGCCGGAACGAGCGACGCGACGACCGGGGCGGCGGCCGGCACGACGCCCCTGGTCAGGCTGCAGCGGATCAGCAAGAGCTTCGGTGCCAACCGGGTGCTCTACGACGTCGACTTCGAGCTGCAGGCAGGCGAGGTGCATGCGCTTCTTGGCGAGAACGGCGCCGGCAAGTCGACCCTGATGAAGATCCTGATGGGGATCCACCAGGCGGACGCGGGCGAGGTTGTGCTGGGAGGCGAGGCGATCGGTGGCCACTCGGTGAGCGACCACCTGTCGCGCGGCATCGCGATGATCTTCCAGGAGCTCAGCCTGATCCCGAACGGCACGGTAGCCGAGAACGTGTTCCTCGGCCACGAGCCGAACGTCGCCCGGTTGTGGGTCGACAAGCGGGCGATGCGGCGCGACACCGAGCGGCTGATCGCCTCGCTCGGCTTCGAGCTGTCCGCAGACGCGCCGATCCGCTCGCTCGCCTTCGCTCAGCGGCAGATGGTGGAGATCCTGAAGGCGCTGTCGCGCGGCGCCCGGGTGCTGATCATGGACGAGCCGACCTCGTCGCTCACCATGCGCGAGGAAACCGCGCTGTTCGCGCTGATCGCCAGCCTGAAGCGGCGCGGCATCGGCATCATCTACATCAGCCACCGCATGGCCGAGATCTTCGCCATCGCCGACCGGCTCAGCATCATCAAGGACGGCCGCATGATCGGGCCGCTGCAGCCGGGCGAAACCTCGGTTGCGCACATCGCCGCCACCATGTCGCGCGCAGCGGTTGCCGAGGCGGTGCCAAACATTGCCGTTGCAGCCGCGCAGCGCCCCGCCACGGACGAGCCGGTGCTGGAGGTGCGGGGATTGATGACCCGCGCCAAGCTACGCGACGTCTCGTTCGCGGTTGGTCCCGGCGAGGTGGTCGGCATCGCGGGCCTGGTCGGCAGCGGACGCTCGACGCTGCTGAAGGCGCTGTTCGGCCTGCTGCCGGATTGCCGGGGCACGATCCGCGTCGAGAACCGGATCGTGGCGCCCGGACGCCCGCGTGCTGCACTCGGGGCCGGGATCGCCCTGGTGCCGGAGGACCGGCGGCTTGAGGGCCTGGTGGTCAAGCACAGCCTAGCCGACAACATCGCCCTGCCGAGCCTGGACCGGCTGCGGCTCGGGCCGATGCTGCCGGTGGTGCCGACGGCGCGCCTGGACCAGCTGTTCGAGCGCTTCCGCAGCGCCCTCAACATCGCCGCCACCGGCCCCCGGCAGCCGGCACAGCAGCTCAGCGGCGGCAACCAGCAGAAGATCGTGTTCGGCAAGTGGCTGGCGCGCGGGCCGCGCCTGCTGCTGCTCGACGAGCCGACCTCGGGCGTCGACGTCAACGCCAAGGCGGAGATGCGGTCGCTGATCCGCAGCACCGCGGCGTCCGGGGTCGGCGTCGTGCTCGTGTCCTCCGAGCTGGACGAGCTGGTGACCACCGCCGACCGCATCCTGGTCATGGTGGAAGGCCGGATCGTCGGCACGGCACCGAACCAGGTCGACGAGCCGACCCTGCGTGCCCTGCTGCAAACCGAGGTCGCGACCGCCAAGACGAGGACATCCCGATGACGGACATTGCTTTGCCCCGCACGCCGAACGCCGGGGCGGCCATCCGCCGGCTGCTCGCCGACCACGTCACCTACGTGATCTTCGGCTTCGTCACCCTGTTCTTCCTGGTGTCGGCGCCGAACTTCGCGTCCGTGGCGACGGCGGGTGCCATCCTGCGCATCACCGCCATCGTGTCGGTGATCGCCGTGGGCATGACCTTTGTGATCGTGTCCGGCGAGATCGACCTGTCCGTGGGCTCGGTCGCCAGCTTCTCGGGCATGATCGTGGCCATGCTAGCGCAGGCCAACGTTCCCGCCTGGGCGGCCGCCCTGCTGGTGCTGCTGGGGGGAGGCGTGATCGGCGCCGTCAACGGGCTGCTGGTGACGCGGCTGCGCATTCCGTCGTTCCTGGTGACGCTCGGCATGCTGAGCGTGTTCTCCGGCGGCGCGATGACGCTGACCGACACCATGCCGGTGCCGATCGTCGACGACGCGCTCAGCACGACGTTCTGGAACGGGGGCATCGCCGGCGTGCCGATGCCGATCTGGTGGACGCTGGTCACCGTGCTGATCGGCGCCTTCCTGCTGCACTTCTCGCTGTTCGGCCGCCGGGTGTTCGCCTGCGGCGGCAACGCGGTCGCGGCCAGCTTCACCGGCATCGCGGTCGGCAGGATCAAGGTGTGGAGTTTCGTGCTGTGCAGCATGTCCGCGTCGCTCGCGGGCATGATGCTGGCAGCCCGCAGCGGCGCCGGGAACCCGAACATGGGCGTCGGGCTCGAGCTGGACGTGATCGCCGCCGTGATCATCGGCGGCACCAGCCTGTTCGGCGGCTACGGCACCATCCTTGGCTCGGTGATCGGCGCGATCTTCATCGGCGTGATCGGCTTCGGGCTGCTGGTGATGGGCTTCTCCACGACGATCCAGGAGATCATCAAGGGCGCCATCATCATTCTCGCCGTTTCGGTCAACCGCCGCTAGAGCATCATTCGACCGAACCGGATCGGCCAATCGAACAAAAATGCTCGACAAAACGATGCTCTAGCGCCTGCCGCCTTCGAGCTGTTTCATGATGGGCAGAAGCAAGCGGGGGTGACCGGAAGCGGGCCGGCCATGTGGCCTTGCCCGTCGCTGGATGGTCGACCTGTCCGCAAGCCTCCTGCCATGTCGTTCTGCCATGCCCGGGGCCATGCCGTGGAAGGGCCTGACCGTTCCGACCGGAAAGGAGACCGGGCTTCGCGGCCCGGTCCCTTGTGCCCCTACTGCAGCGCCAGCAGCGGCACGAACGGCACGCCGAGACCGGTGACGTCGTTGTAGCCGGGGGTGGTGTAGTTGAACACGTCGTTGATGCCCTCGCAGATCGGGTCGGAGCAGACCTGGAGCGGGAAGGGTGCCGTGATGATCAGGTCGGGCACCGAGTTGATGGTGACCACCCTGACCTCGTTCGGGTTGGTGACGTAGCCGCGCAGAACCGCCGTCGGCGTGGCCGGGGCCTTGATCTGGTTGATGCCGGCGCTGTTGGCGGTCAGGCCGATGTGGTGGCCATACAGCCACGGGTTGGCGAAGCCGACGAACGGACGGCCGAGCAGTCCGTGAACCTCGTTCACGGTAGCCATCACGCCCGCGGTCAGCGGCGAGGCGAGGCTGGTGCCGCCCTCGTCGATCTCGCAGTACTCGGTGGTGGCGGTTTCGGGGGTGCAGCCGATGTCGCTGTGACCGTCCCCGGCGATCGTGTAGGTCTCGCCATACAGGTAGCCGGTATACGGATCGGCATCGGCCGAGATGTCCGGGCTGACGCGGCGCGGCGTCAGCGGCACGCTTTCGCCGCTCGCCTCGTTCAGCGTGGTCGCCAGCGCCGCCGGCACGATCGCCGCCTGATAGTCCGGCTGCGCCTCGAGCAGGCTGATGCCGCCGCCGCTGCCCGCATAGAAGCTGAAGGCCGGGAAGGTGCTGCCCGACGCGGTGGTGGTGGCGAGGCCGGTGGTGGTGATGGAGGCGGCGCTGTTCACCGTGGCGTTGTCGAGGAAGTCGCGATACGTGCCCCAGCCGTACTCGCTCTTGGCGCCGCTGCTGTTGCGCAGCAGCAGCGAGGTGCCGCCGACGCCGGTGACATAGGCGCTTGTCGCTTCCCACGACCCGGTGGCGACGCCGTTGTCCTGCGACAGGTCGCCGTCGTCGCCGGACGAGAACAGCACGGTGATGCCCTGCGCGGCTGCGGCCATGAACGCCTGGTCCTCGGTCGCCACGTCGTCGGGCGACACGTCCTCGCCGTTGTTGCCGTAGCTGTTGGTGATGATGTCGGCGCGGTGCTGGTAGATGGTGTCGAGCAGCGCCGTGGTCAGCGACGAGCCGCAATCGCGCGAGCCGACATAAACGATGTTGGCGCCGGGTGCCGAGCCGTGCACCGCAGCGACGTCCAGCGACTCCTCGGTCCACCAGCCGTACGGGCCGCAAGCCTCGCTGGCGGACACGTTGTAGATGCCGGCCGGGATGACCTCCGAGAAGTTCGCCGACGTCAGCGCGGGCAGGTGGTGGCGGGCGGCGTAATGGTTGCCGTCGGACTGCAGAGTGGGTGAGGCGTAGGCGTCAAGGATGGCGACGGTGACGCCCCGGCCGTCGAGGCCGACGTTGAACGGGTTGAGGCCGTAGGCGGACTGGATCTGCTGCGGGTTGTAGCCGCAGGCGAGCCAGGGCAGCGTCTTGCCATACGGCGCCGGCTGCGTGCTGAGCGTGGCGTTGTTGTCGCCGAAATAGGTGCTGCAATAGGGGGACGGCGTGTTGCTCGCCACCGGCGGCGCCAGCACCGCGGGGCTGGCGGCCGAAGCGGACAGCGCCTGCGATCGGGTGACGGGTGCGGAAAGGGTGCCGGCGGTGACCGACACGTGCTGCGGCCGCCTGAGCAGGCTGGTGTCGTCGAGGCCCTCGATGAACAGGATCTTGGACGCCAGCGCCGCCGGGACCCGCGGCGCCTCCTTGTTGCCGCGCAGCGTCATGTTGCCGTAGCGGTACAGCTTCTGGCTGACGTTGAAGGCGGTGCGAAGCTGGCCGACCGTGGCCGTCGCCGACACGTAGGTGCCGAGCGGCCCGGCGGTCACGTGCGTCATCCCAGCCTCCGCTAGCAGGGTGCGCACGGCATCGACGTCGGACGCGTCGGGGGCATAGCGCGCCTGGAAGTCGGCAACGCTCAGGTAGTGGCCGTACTGGGCGCTGCCGGGCGTGGACACCGCGGCGACGAAGCCCGCCAAGCCGGTTCTGTTCTTCAAGGCCATGTGGACGACGATGGACACCGCCTGGCTGTCCGGCGCGGTGCCGGTCTCGACCGCGGACTGGACCCAGCCGGCGATGTTGCCGGCCAGCACTGCCGGCGTGGCCGACACGGCGGGCGACAAGGTGCAGGCGAGCAGGGCTGCGCCGAAGCCGGCACGCGCGGCGTGCTTTCTGGTTGTGCGAGGCAAGCGGATTCTCCGATCAAGACGAACGCGTTCGACGACGCCCGTGCCGATTTGGACGCGAGCGCGTCGCCGCGACCGGCAGAAGGCTGCTTCCGGCCGTTTCAACCGTTCCCTGTGTCGAAATCTTTCCGAACCGTTAAAAACTAGAAGAGTTTTGATCGAGTTTGCAATCCTTTTACACGCGAGACGAACGGCGCGTCGCGATCAGCCGATCCACTCCAGCAGCAGCGACACCGTGACGAGGGACAACACGGTCGAGACCAGCGTGGCGCGGCTGGCGACGTCCGCCTCGCGGTTGTAGAGGCGCGCCAGCATGAACGGTCCGGTGCCGACCGGAAGTGCCGCGATCAGCACCGCAGACTGCGCCCACAGCGGATCGAGCCGAAACACGGGATAGGCCAGCAGCGCCGTCAGCGCAGGCTGCAGCAGCAGCTTGGCCGCCACCACCCGCACCACCGCCGACTGCCGTGCCGGGCGGCCGCCCGTTTCGGCCAGGAACAGGCCGATGGTGACCAGGGCGCACGGGGCCGCCGCGTCGCCGAGCAGCCCCGTGAAGTGCGACACCGGCGCCCACAGGCCGGCGCCGCACAGGTTCACGACGGCGCCGGCGATCGGGGCTGCCACCAGGGGGTTGCGCAACAGCGCGGCCGACACCTTCAGCACGGTGCGGCCGATCCCCTGGCCACCCTCCCTGTCTAGCTCCACCAGCCCGATCGCCAGCGCGAACAGCGCGCACACGGTCAGCAGGGTCGCCAGCACCACCGGCGGCAGCCCGGCCGGACCGAACACCCCCATGCAGAGCGGGATGCCGATAAAGGCGGTGTTGGCGTAGCCGGCGCTCAGGCCCTCGATGGTGGCGGCCGACACGCGGTGCGGGCGTCCGGCCGAAGCACGGTAGTCGAGCGCGAAGCCGACGGCGAAGGTGGCCAGCATCCCGCCGGCGAAGGCGGCCACGAACAACGGATGGTCCACCTGCGCCCGCGTCACCCGCGCCATGCTGTCGAACAGCTCGGCCGGCAGCGCCAGGCGCACCACGAAGCGGTTGAGGCTGTCCGTGGCGCCCGACCCGAGCCAGCCTCGCCGCCCGCAGGCATACCCGGCCAGGATCAGGCCGAAGATCGGCAGCAGGACGAACAGCACGGCATGCATGGATGGCTCCCGATCAGCCGGGCGCGCCGACGCCATGGGAAACAACCACAACCGGCACCGGCTCGTCGTCCACCGCGGTGAACGACAGCGAGTCGCCGTCGAGCGCACCCAGTCCGGCCGGCGCACCTCCCTCCAGCAGCAGCACCCGGCCGCCGTCGCGCACCCGGATCCGGCCACGGAACAGCAGGGTGAAGCGCGAATGCTGCGGCAGGGTCACCGGCTCGCTCCAGGAGCCCACCGGCGCGACCAGGTGCTGGGTCCGGACGGGCAGGGGCTGCAGGGCGAAAACCAGATCGCGCCGCTCGCCCGGCCCCAGCGTCACCCGCTGCTCCTCCGGAACGAAGCCGGACAGAGCCGCTTCCAGGCGGTAGGACCCCGGCGGCAGGGACAGGCTGGGCGGCGCGTGCCCGATCCGGCGCCCGTTCAGGCTCAGCACGCTGCCTTGCGGGAGGCCGTCCAGGCCAAGAACGGCGCGATGCGGCGCCGGCGCCAGCGACACCGTGCGCGTGCTTCCCTCGCGCAACGACACCGTGACCGGAACCGTGCTCCAGCCAACTGCCGCGAAGCCGACCAGGTGCCGCCCGGGATCAATCGCGATCGGCCGGTCCGGGCTGCCGGCGGAAGCGCCGTCCACCAGCACCGTGCCTTCGACGGGCCGGGCCAGATGCACCAGCAGGGTGGCGCGTGGACCGACGGCGAGGTGGTGCCACAGCACTGCGGCGCAGCCCAGGATGAGCGTGGCGAGCAGCAGCTTGCGCATCGCGCCGGCGCGAACGGCAGGGCTTGCCGGCACAGGCAGTCGGCGCGGCGGGCGCGGCGGCAGCGGAACCGTGCGCGGGGAAAAGACCCGCGTCCGGAACGCCCGGAACGACGACGTGGGACCCGGCGATACGGGACCCGGCGAGGCAGGACCCGGCGGCACGGGCCGCTCGACCGGCCGGTGCGCCGCCTCCGGCACCGAGGCCTTGCGCGCGCTGGCCTGGTTCGGCGCCACCCGGACCGGCGCCACCTGAACCGGAGGCGGCACGGGCGCCGGCGCGGCCGGAGCCTGCGCCGTGCCGCAGAACGGGCAGAAGGCAACCGTCGCCTGCAGGATCTCGCCGCAATGCCGGCACGAGGTCGCGTCCGGCATCTAGCGGGTGTTGCCGCACGCCGCGGACATTCCGCTCGGCACCGGGTCCTCCGGTTGGCAGGGATTCTCGATCGGGATGCGCCCGATCGCCCGGTAGCTGAGTGCCAGGAGGTCCGGGCCGGGCTCCGCTTCCGGCGCCACCTGCTCGTCGTGCTCGAACCGCAGCAGCGCGCGGCTCAGCGCCGCGGAAGCAACGCCGTCCACCGGGCCGCGATAATAATCCAGGCGGTGCAGCGCCGCCTGGAGGTCGCGTATCGCCGGGCTTGCCGCCGCCACGTCGGCGACGCGGTCGGACACCCGCCCCGCCACCCATCGTCCGTCCGGCTCGCGGCAACGCTCGCCCTCGATCGTGAGCGGCCGCGACGCGCCCTGCACGGTGTATCGCAGCGCGCGGCAGGGCCGGTCGGAAAACGTCGCCGCCGAGGCCACGATGATGCCGGACAGGCCGCTCGCCTCGTCCCGCCACGGCACCGGCCGGTCCGGCGGCGCGTTCTCCAGCACGTTCTGCAACTGGGCTGCCACCACCGCTTCCGCCTGCTCCGGCGGCACGTCCTGAGCCATGGCGGGCCAGAACGGCGACACCAGCAGCAGGAGCAGGAGGCTCCAGCGCCGCTGCCGGGTCCTATTCGTCATCCGGCAGCTCGTCCTCGTCCTCCGGCAACGCGCCCTGAAGCAGCGCCAGCAGCACCGGCACGTCTCGCACCCGCTGCCAGCCGGTGCCGCCGAGCGGGCGAACGTTGGTGCCTTCCCGCAGCGTGCCCCCGGCGGCGAGGTTGCGCAGCTGGGCCAGCCCGAACGGGCCGGACAGCCGCTTGGCGATCGACAGGTGCCAGGACGGCGCATCGACAACGGCATCCGGCCCTGACGGCATGGCGGCGGGGACCTCGCCTGCCACCCGTTGCAGCGCCTCGGTGGTGAAGCGTGCCGGAACGATCCGCCGCTTGTCCTGCGCCCGCGCCTCCGGGGCATCGTTCGGATCGGCGTTGGCGTCGTGCGGATCGGCATCGGCGGCGCTGCCCGGCAGCGCCTCGGTCCAGTCCGGGATCGTGCGACGCAGCCGGTCCGACAGCGCGTCCGCGTCCGCCGGCGCCCCCTGCATGGCCGACGCACGCTCGCGCATCCCCCGCGACAGCTCGGCCGCCAGGATCTGCACCAGCCCCGGGATGCGGTCGGTCTGCGTCGGCCCGATCCGCTGCAGCCGCGCGGCATACACCCGTTCGCCGGTCCAGGCGACCAGGACGGCGGCGGCAAGCAGCTGGACCGCGCTCAAGGTCCGCTCGAACGCCTCGATCCGCGTCTGCACCTTGTCGCGGTGCCGCGAGAAGCCCGCGTTGCGGATGATGCGCTCGGTGCCGGCATCGCCCCAATCGCCGCCGCCGAGGTCGATCTGGTACGGCTGCCCGGGCCGCGCGCCACGCTGCAGGATGCCGTACGCGACCCCGCGTATGAACAGCCCCATGTTGCGTCGCATCTCCTCGATCTCGCGCGTGCTCGGCACCACCGGATCGGGAAAGCGCTCGCTCTGCCTGTGGGTATGCAGCGGCAGCGGCCGCTTCTGTTCCAGCTGGTACGAGATGCGCCACTCGGAGCGAAGCGGGTCGATGCTGTCGAGCGGGATGCCGCTCAGCTCGCAGTAGATCAGGATGCGGTCGCGCAGGCCCGAGTTCAGGTACTGCGGCGGCCCGATCCCCAGCCGCCCTGTCGGCACCACCTGCTCGATCTCGCCGCGGAAGTTGCGCTCGAACGCTTCCTTGTCGTCCACGGCGATCAGCAGGGTGTAGCGCGGGCCCATGCTGAAGCCGTCGCCGAGGTGGTCGAAAGACGCGTCCAGCCACGGCATGGCGCGCACCATGGCGCGCCCGAACAGGGCGATGCGGTCGCGGGCACTCATGTCGAGCAGGATCGACTGCGCCGAACGCAGCGCGTCCGCGCGCGGCTGCAGCTGCACCCGCGCGAACCCGCGCAACCGGTTCAGCAGCAGCGCACGCCCGACGTCGTCGCGCAGGATCGGGAACAGGGTGCGCGAGCCGCCCTCGTCGCGGAACATCTCCGCCGCCCAGCGCTCGATCTCTGCCGGGTCGCTGTCGAGCATGGCGCGCGCGTCGGCGTCGGCGTCGGGAAGCACCACGAAGGTGCCGGCGTCGCGCCGGCCCACCGCGTCGCGAAGCAGCTCGATCTCGGCGTCGAACTCGGCCAGCGTGTGGCGCACCAGCACACGTCCCTGCACCAGCTCCGCCACCGCCCCGTCCCACAAGGTGTTGCCGTCCGCATCCTGTCCGCGACGCGTGCCGAGCGCTTCCGACATCTCGCGCAGGAAAGCGCGCGCCTCCACCGCCGCCTGGCGGCGCAGCTGCATGGACAGGTAGTACGAGGTTTCGGTGCGCAGGTGCTCCAGGTAGCGCTCGGCGGCGCGCCGGTCCGGCCCGAACGGGAAGCGCCGGTTCACCGCCTCGCGCAGGTTGTCCAGCGACTGCTCGAAGCGGTGCTGGGTGTCGCCGGCGCGCGCGGCATAGCGCGCCTCCACCTCGTCCAGCCGGCCGATCTCGCGCTCCAGCTGCAGCTTGGAGTCCTCCACCAGCCGTATGGTGTAGTCGAGCCCGCCGCGGTCGCGCTGGTCGAGGTAGTCGTATAGCACTGCCCGAAGCCCCGCCGGCCCGCTCCCGCGCCGTTCCGCCGCGAGCCGCTGCCGCGTCGCCAGGATGCGGTCGGCGGCGAGTCCGGAGCCGGTCTTGTGCCGTATGGTGCCCAGAACGTCGCCGTGCCGCTGCTCGAACTCGCGCAGCACCAGGGTCGGCAGGTTGCGCGGGTCGGCATTCTGGAACCCTTCCGACTGGTAGGTGGCCAGCAGGTCGCGGTCGATCTCGGCCAGCACCGACTGCCCGGTCTCGTCCTCCAGCAGGCGGTCGAGCAGGAACGGCTCGTTGATGGCGGACGCGTCCGCGGCTCCCGGCAGCACGTGGTGGAACGCGCTCGGCTGCAGGAAGAACTGCTGCTGCAGGAAGTCGTCGCGCTCGGCCGGCGTCGGCAGGCGACCGGAATCCTCCAGCGCCACGTTGAAGTACGCCTTGAGCATCGCCTTGGACGCGACCGCGGCGGCTGCATCCACCGCCACGCGGCTCTTGGTGTCGATGGTGGCCTGGCCGAAGGTGGAGAACAGCTGGCTGTAGCGGAGCGACTGCCGCCCGAGATGCGCCGGCAGCGGCGGCTCGTAGTTGTCGATCTTGTGCTGCGCCTGGTTCACCGCGATCGAGCGCTTGGCGGCGGCGAACTCGCTGGCGCCGAAATCCTCGAACAGGATGTCGGCCGCCATGTCGTACAGGTGCTCGACGGAGTCGAGCCCGTCGTCGAGCACGTTGCGGGTGTCGAGCAGGTACACGTCGTCATAGGGCGCGATGTTGGACGCCGGCCCCTGGTGCTCGGCCCACGCTTCCACGAAGGGCGGGGACGGGTTCGGCCGCATCGCGTGCTCGAGCTCCATCAGCGCCGCATAGCCGTTTGCGTTCACGCGCTGGCGCTGATGCTCATGGAACCCGCCCGGCAGGAGCAGCACCAGCTCCACCGTCGGCGCCGGGTGGATCAGCGAGCGCAGCGCCAGCCCCAGGTCGATGAACGAGCCCGAGCCGGTGCCGCCGGCGGCCGAGCAGCACACCACCACGCGAAGCCGGTTCTCGATCTCCAGGTTGAGGCGCTGGAGGTCGTCCTGCCGCCCCACCGAGCGAAGCAGCCCGTCGGCGCGCTCGCGCAGCAGGTCGGTGAGCTTGCGGAACTGGTCGAAGAACAACAGCCGCGAGATCGCCCGCACCTGTCCCGCACCCTTCTCGGTGTTGATCAGCGAGAAGTCCGCCACCGGCAGCCAGTCGGCGATGATCGGGTAGCGGTCGATGTCCTTCATGTAGCGCTTGACGTCGACCGCGTGCTGCAGCCGCTCGTTCTCGCGGAACGCCACTAGGCGCGCCAGCGGGTCGGCGTCCTGCTGCCGGTCGCTCTCGATCGCGGTGCGCAGGTCGGTGTCGAAATACACGAACGACGCGATCGGGAAGCGGGCCAAGTCGTCGATGCGGCGCCCGTTCCAGTCGCCGGCCAGGATGCGCCGGCGCAGACGAAGCAGGATCTGCATGCCGGTGCCGCCCAGGCCCACGAACAGGGTCGGCTGCACGCGACGTGCTGCGGGGCGTTCGGCCCCGGGACGTTCCCCGTGGGGGCGCTCGGCGTCGGAAGCTGCGGCCTGGGTGCTGGACATGAACGGCGTTCCTCAGCGACGGCGCGGCGCGCGGCCGCGTGCGGCGGCGCGGTAGAGCAGCACGAACAGCACCAGCGTCACGACCACCAGGAGCAGCAGCGGCAGCACGAAGGCATAGGCTGCCCACAGGTTGCCGAGCAGGCCGAACACGATCAGCACCGACAGCGACAGGAGAAACGCGAACAGCGCCCACCCGGCGCTGCCGGCGGCCGAGGGCGAGGCGCGGCTCGCGATCAGGTGGCTGCGCACCGCGCCGCGCACGAAGAAGATCGCCACCGCCAGAGCCAGCAGGATCGCAACCCCGATCACCGTCCCGGTGGAGGACAGGCCAGCCTCACCGGGTAGGCCGGACGCGCTGATCACCGTACCGGGCTGGATGGTTCCGGGCGCGACCGGTGCCTGCGACTGGGTTACGGGCAGCTGGGGTGCCGGCTGCGGGGAAGCCGCGTCCGACGGCGGCCTGATGTTGAAGTCGGAGGGCGGGGCTTTGGGCGACGGCTCGGGCATGACCTGTCCTGGACGGCGATCTCAGCGCTGATCGCTTGAAGGGCGTTGCACGATCCGCGGGCTTCCGACAAGGCGGCCGCGCAGCACGAAGGCCCGGTCCGGCGGCAGGACCACGCGACGGCGCTCGAACGGCCGCAGCCGGACGCGCCGCACCTGTCCATCCAGCGACACCAGATGCTCGCGCTCGCGCCGCAGCAGCACCAGAAGCATCGCCAACAGCAGCAGCAGGAGCGACAGGCTGCACAGCGCCAGCACCAGAGGCCAGGCCGAGTAGTGCACCACGAGGATGACGGGCAGCGTCGCCGACGCGGCGGACACCGCCTTGTTGTCGAAGAACACGCCCGGCAGCTGGTCGAGTGCTGCAACCTGTTTCATCTTGGCCAGGAACCCGTCCTGCAGCGACAAGGCGAGGTCACTCAAGCCGATCACCAGCGTGCCGTGCAGCACCACGTCCTTCTGCAGGGCGCCGGCAAGCCCGGGCGCGCGGTCGATGCGCGGGATGTCCAGCCGGATGCGCACGTCGTGCAGCGCCTCGCCCGGGCCGAGGCCATGCACCTCGGCCGGCACGATCGCCGCCTGGAGCAGCGGCACGTCCGGATGGCCGGCAACCTGGTCCAGCCGGTCCCAGCGCAGCGACAGCCGCGCCCGGTCGATCACGTGCGGGTAGTAGTCCGAGCGCAGGGTACCGGCGATCTCCACCGTCGAGGTCCTGCCGCCCGGAACGTTGCCGATACGCAGGGTACCGTCCGTTTCACGGCTGGCGACCAGGCCGGGGGTGAGGGTGGCATCCGGGATGAAGGCGAGCGGCGCTTGGTCGAGCGGCTTGAGCTGCACCGCCGGATCGCTGAACAGTTGCCTGAGCTTGTCGCCTGCGGTGAGCCGGCGCAGCGCCGCCGCCGCCTGCCGGCCATAGGCGATCCCGTACACGATCAGCCCCTGCGCGCTGTACAGCCGCCCGGTGGCGGGCAGCCGCACCGGATACGCCACCACCACCGGCAGCGACGGGCTCGACCCGAGCGCCTGCGCGAAGGCGCGCGTGTTGTCGTCCACGCGCTGGCTGTTGTTGGGCGAGTTGCGGTTGTTGGTGACCAGCCAGACGATGCCCGGATGCCCGTCCAGGATCGTGTCGATGCCGCGCACCAGCGCGCCGTCGAAGTCGGCGTCGGCCAGGTGCCCGTTCGGCTGGTGCGGCAGGTCCAGCGACGCGATCGCCGCCGCCACCCGCGCCGTGTCGAACCGGCCGCGATACAGCACGTCCGGGGAGCGCCGGCCCGGAACCTGCCCGTCCTGGTCGAAGCCGGCGATCACCACCTCGCCGTCCGTGTGCGAGGCGGCCACCAGCGCGTTCAGGAGCGGGCGGAAGGGCGCGGCCGGGTCGGTGTAGAACGGCTCCATCCAGCCGGAATCCTGCACCAGGTAAAGCGAGCTCACTTCTGCCGTCGCCGGCCGCACCGACAGCAGCCAGCACAAGGACAGCGCGGCCGCGATCCTAGCGCGCATCGCGCAGCCGCCAGCGGTGGCAACGGTTGTCCAGCGCGCCGTGCGCGTAGAGGAAGCCGGCATGAAGGAACACGGACAGGTCCGACGCGGCGCGCGCCCGCAGCAGGCAGTCCAGCGGCTCCAGCATGCGCGGCCCGCGGCTGTAGAACAGGGTGCAAAGGTGATCCGGCTCCCCGCCATCCTCCTCCACCCCGGCGGCGGGGTCGCCCAGGAAGCGCCCGAGCCGGTCGCGCCCGGAGCACAGCGCCAGCACAGTCCGTCCGCCCTGCAGCTCCAGCAGCGGCAGCAGGAAGGTGCCGTCCGGGATGCCGTAGTCCCACGCCGCGCGCCCGTCCCAGGGCAGGCGTAGCCGGGCGTTCTCGCGGAACACCGACCGTCCGGTGCCGGGGGTGTAGCCGCGCGCGACCCGTCGCTCCGGCGCCTGTCCCGGTGCTGGCAGGCCTTCCAGCACCAGCGTGTGCGGATCCAGCCGGGCGAGCTGGTGCAGGCTGCCGTTCGGCTCGGCGACCGGACGCACGCCCGGCAGCGGCCGGATCCCGTCCCGCCAGCCCTGCCAGTGCGCCACCGGCCCGGTGGTCGTGTCCGACAGCGTGAGCAGCCCCGCCGGCCCGCACCAGCACAACCGGTCGCCGGTCCCGACCGGGCTCGTGAACGCCGCCTCGACCAACCCGTCCGGCGTCGGCACCGATACCAGCGACCAGCCCCGTTCGGGCGCCGCGCGGTCGAGCACCGCAAGCGCGATCCCGTCACCGTTCCTGACCGGCAGGGCCGCGTGGGAGCGCATCAGCCCCGCCCCGCCCAGCGGGGCAAAGCCCTCCAGCAGCGTCACCGGCGCCCGACGCGGCGCGGTGAGCGCCACCCAGGCCGGCCCGCGATCGGTCGGCAGCGACACCCCCGACCCGTCGGCGACGGCGGCCCAGCTCCAGGCGGGAAGAACCGTGCACGGCGCCAGCTGCACGCGGTCGATCCAGCCGCGCGCGCGCTCCGACCACCCCCTGATCCAGCCGCCGACGCGGTCGCAGCACAGCAGCATCGGCGGCGTGCCGGCGACAACGAAGCCGAGCGCTGGCGAGGGCGGGACCGCGATCTCCTCGCTGCTCGCCGGGTCCGGTTCCCTCGGCTCGTCGCAGCACGGCAGCCCGTCCGGCGCCCCGAACGGCGGCGACCAGGCCTCGACGGCCGGCTCAACCGGCGCCCCGGCCAAGGGCGTGCCGCATTCGGGGCAGAATCGGAAGGCGAGCGGGTAGGGTCCCGGATGCGCGCAGGCCGCGTCGCGGCTGCCCAGCCGCGCTTCCGTCAGCCGGTCCGTCGGCAGGCCGATCCTGTCGCCGGCCAACGCCACCGTGCCGAAGCGCCCGCCTTCCCGGTGCCAGCGCTCCGAACCGAACCGCCCGGGCAGGGTCCACTCCGCCCCAGCCGCAACCGCTCCCGCAGCCGCTCCCGCAGCCGAACCTTTCCCCACCGCACCTGCTCCCGACGGTCCGGTCAACGCCGGGTCCCTTCCGGCAAGCCCTCGTCCAGCAGCGCCAGCACCTGGCGCGCCGCCGCGTCGGCCGGCGCCTCGTTTCCGGCGGCCAGCGAGTCGAGCACCGTGCGGAAGCCGTCTCGCTGCGCTTCCGCTTCCGCCGGGTCGCCCAGCAGCCGCTCCACCGTTCGCGCCAGCCGTTCCGGCTGGCATTCCTCCTGCAGCAGCTCCGGCACCAGCCGGCGCCCCGCCAGCAGGTTGACCATCGCCACGTGCCGCACCCGGATCAGCCGTCGCGCGACCGCCGCGGTCAGCGGGTTCACCCGGTAGGTGACCGCCATCGGCACCCCGGCCAGGGCCAGCTCCAGGGTCGAGGTGCCCGACTTGGTCAGCGCCGCGCCGGCGGCGGCGAACGCGTCGTGCTTGTCATCCAGCTCCGTCACCAGCACCGGCGGCACCGGCCAGCGCCGCGCCGCGCGTGCCACCGCCTGCGCCACCACCGGCGACACCACCACCACCGGCACCAGCCCGGGCACCCGTTCCGCCAGAAGTGCCACCGTGCGCCGGAACACCGGCAGCAGCCGCGGCACCTCGCTGCGACGGCTTCCCGGCATCAGCACCAGCACACTGGCTCCCGCATCGAGCCCGTGCCGCGCCCGGAACCGCCTCGCATCCCCGGTGTCGGCTCCCGACTGCAGCACCGGATGCCCGACGAAGCGCGCGTCGAGCCCGTGCCGCGCGAAGAACGCCGTTTCGAACGGCAGCAGGCACAGCAGCCGCTCCCAGAGCCCCGGGAACTCCCGCACCCGGTGCTCGCGCCACGCCCACACCTGCGGCGCCACGTAGTGCACGCGCGGTATCCCGAGCCCCGTGATCCGCTTGAGCAGCCTCAGCGCGAAGCCCGGGCTGTCGATCGTCACCACCAGGTCGGGACGGGTGAGCGCGATGTCCGCCACCGCCTGGTCCAGCCGGCGCGACAAGGCGCGCAGCCGAGGCAGGATCTCCACCAGCCCCATCACCGCCAGCTCGCGCATCGGGAACAGGGTGTCGAGCCCCGCCTCCGTCATGCGCGCCCCGCCGATGCCGCGGAACCGCAGCTCCGGGCGCTGCCGACGCAGCGCTGCCAGCAGCCGTGCGCCCAGCACGTCCCCGCTGGCCTCGCCCGCCATCAGCCAGATGGTGGTAGGACGCCCCGCGTCAGGCGCCGTAGAGCCGTTCAGGGTCCACCTCCGGCTCGGACACCGCGACCAGCCGCCCGTCGCGCAGGGCGTCGAAGAAGCAGGAGCGCCGCCCGGTGTGGCAGGCGACCCCGGTCTGGTCCACCAGAAGCAGCAACGCGTCGCGGTCGCAGTCCAGGCGCAGTTCCACCAGACGCTGCGTTTGCCCCGAGGTTCCCCCCTTGCGCCAAAGCTGCTTGCGGCTACGGCTCCAGTAGCACACGCGGCCGGTCTCGATGGTTTCCGCCAGCGCCGCCCGGTTCATCCAGGCCAGCATCAGCACCTCGCCGGTGTCGTGCTGCTGCGCGATCGCCGCCACCAGCCCGGCCGGGCTGAACGCCACCTCGTCCAGCACCGACGGTGGGTCCGCGTCCTCCGGCTCGTGGCTCATGGCGTCGCCTGCGGCTTGTCGTTCATGGTGTCGCCTGCGGCTTGGGATTCATGGCGTCGCCTGCGGCTCGGGTTCATGGCACCGCCTCCGGCTTGTCGGTCATGCCATCGCTTTCGGCTCGGGTAGCCTCATCCAGTCCGGCACCCGCGCCTGCAGCGTG
>CAXTCK010000010.1:0-36913 GCA_964242425.1 uncultured Acetobacteraceae bacterium
ATTCGCCTTCCTCCGCGGCCCCGTACGCACCGGCGGTGGCAGGATGAACATCCTTTACCTCCTTCGCTCTATCAGCCCGGCCTACGGCGGCCCCACCCAGGCCATCCCGCTTCTCGTCGAGCATGCCCCCGCCGGCCACCCCCCCACCCAAAAAAAACGGGGGAAAGCGCAGGGGGCGGAAAAAGAAAGGGAGGCCAGGCGGAAAAACAAACCCCAGCAGCCCGGAACCGCCGAACCCGCCGCCATAGCCGTATCCGCCGCCGAAGAAGCCGTGGCCGAACAGCATGCCGGCGAGCCCGGCACCGAGCAGGCCGCCGGCGAAGCCGGTGCCGAACGGGTGCGCGCGGGCAACGCCGCCGTAGCCGCCGCCATAGGCGGGTGCGTAGGAGGGGCTCTGGCGCGGCGTCAGCGTGCGCGCGAACGGCGAGGCGCCGCCGGGATTGGTGGCGGTGGACGGCGGAGCGCTGAAGGTGCGGCTGCCGCGGCTGCCGAACGAGCCGCCGAAGCCGGGACGCGCTTCCGCCGCGACCGGAAACAGGCCGGCCAACACGGGTGCGGCGACCGGAGCCATCCCGAGCGCCAGGGACAGCGAAACGATACGTGCCCGCCGCAGGCTGCTGCTTCTTGTCATGCGCTTCCGTCCTTGAGGTTCCATCACGCGCCAGCCACGGTGAGGGTGTCGATCCGGATCGTCGGCGCGTCGCTGCCGCGCCGGAACACGAGGTCGTTCGCCGGCACGAGGGCGCTGAACATGTCCAGCAGGTTGCCGGCCACGGTGAACTCGGCGATCGGCTCGGCCAGCGCGCCGTCCCGTATCATGAAGCCGGCGGCACCGCGGCTGTAGTCGCCGGTCAGGCCGTTGATGGCGTTGCCCATCATCTCGTTGATGTAGATGCCTTCCGCAATGTCGGCCATCAACTCTTCCGGCGCGATCGTGCCGCCGGACAGGTAAAGGTTGGTGGTCGAGGGGGAGGGCGGCGACGACGGGCCGCGCGACGCGTGGCCGGTGCTGGGCAGGCCGAGCTGCCGCCCGCTGCGGCCGTCCAGCACCCAGGAGCGGACCATGCCGTCCTCGACCAGCACGAGCGGCGCGGTGGGCACGCCCTCGCCGTCAAACGGCTTGGAGCGCAGGCCGCGCAGGCGCGTGGGGTCGTCGACCACCGATACCCCGGCCGGCAGCACCCGCGTGCCCATGCGCTCCTTCAGGAACGAGGTGCCCCGCGCCACCGAGGCGCCGTTCAGCGCGCCGGCCAGATGCCCGACCAGGCTGCTCGACACGCGCGGGTCGAAGATCACCGGCATGCGGCCAGTGCGCGGCTTGACCGGATGCAGCCGGGCCACCGCGCGTTCGCCGGCGTGGCGGCCGATTCCCGCCGCATCGTCCAGGTCGGCAAGGTGCACGCAGGAATGGTAGTCGTAGTCGCGCTGCATCGCGGTGCCCTGGCCGGCCAGCACGCTGGCGGACACCGAGTGGCTGGTGCGGGCATACTGGCCCGCGAAGCCGCCGGAGGTGGCGAGCGCGATGCTGGTGCGGCCGTATCCGGCGGAACCGCCCTGGCTGTTGGTGACGCCGCCCACCGCGAGTGCGGCTGCCTCGGCGATGCGCGCACGCTCGGTCAGCGCCTCGATGCCGGGCTCGGCGTCGTCGGCCAGGTCGAGCCCAGACGGGGCGGCAATCCCGGTCGCGGCGCGGTCGCACAGGGCGGCGAACCGGTCCTCCGGCACCACGCGCGCCATCGCCAGCGCCTGCTCCACCAGCCGTCCGAACCCGGCCGGGTCGATGCTGGTGGCGGACACGATGGCGCTGCGCCGGCCGTCAAACACGCGCAGGCCCACGTCGTTGTGCTCGGAACGCTCCAGCTCCTCGCTGCGGCCCTGGCGCACCTGCACGCCGAGCGAGGTGCCGGACACCAGGATCGCCTCTGCCGCGTCGGCGCCGGCACGGGTCGCCTGCGTCACCAGCGCCTGCAGCAGGCCGATCCTGTCTTCGTGAACGGTGTTCATGCAGCCAGCCTGTCCGCGACCTCGCCCAGGCGCGGGATGTGCGTCACGGGGCCGAGTGCCGTCAGCGTGGGCGCGCCGCGGAACACGCGTGCTGCCGCGCGACGCACGTCCTCCAGGGTGACGGCGTTGATCTTCGCTACCGTTTCCGCGGTCGGGATGATGCGGCCGAACACCTGCAGCTGACGGGCCAGCTGCTCGCAGCGGCTGCCGGTGGACTCCAGCGACATCAGCAGGCTGGACTTGAGCTGCGCCCGGGCGCGGTCGAGCTCGTCCTGGCGCACGATGTCGGGACCGCTGGCGCGCTGCACCTTCTGCAGCTCTTCCAGCGTCACCGGCACCAACTCCTTGGCCTCGTCCTCGCCGGTGCCGGCGTAGATGCCGAACAGCCCGCTATCCAGGAACGGGGCGCTGAAGGAGTAGATCGAGTACACCAGCCCGCGCTTCTCGCGTATCTCCTGGAACAAGCGCGACGACATGCCGCCGCCGAGCAGGGTGGAAAGCAGCAGCACCGGGTAGTAGTCGCGGTCGCCGTAGCCGACCGACGGGAAGCCCAGCACCACGTGCACCTGGTCGAGCTCCTTTTCGCGCCGGAACTCGCCGCCCTGGTAGCGGCCGGGCTCGGGCTGCTCCAGCACGCCGCCCGGCAGGTCGCGGAAGTGCTCGCGCGCCAGCTCGACCACCTGCTCGTGGTGCAGGTTGCCGGCGGCGGCGATCACCACGTTGCCGGTGGTGTAGTGCGCCCGCATGTAGTCGGTGAGCGTGTCGCGCTTCATCTCGCGGATCAGCGCCTCGGTGCCGAGCGTCGGCCGGCCCATCGGCTGGCCCGGGAACGCGGTTTCCTGGAAGTGGTCGAACACGATGTCGTCCGGGGTGTCGTTGGCCTGGCCGATCTCCTGCAGGATCACGCCGCGCTCGCGCTCCATCTCGTCGGCCGCGAACGCGGAATGGGTCAGGATGTCGCCGATGATGTCGGCGCCCAGCGCCAGGTCCTCCTTCAGCAGCTTGACGTAGTAGGCGGTCTGCTCGCGCGCGGTGTAGGCGTTGATGTGGCCGCCGACGTTCTCGACCTCCTCGGCGATGCGGGCGGCGGTGCGGCGCTCCGTGCCCTTGAAGGCCATGTGCTCGAGGAAGTGCGACACGCCGTTTTCGGGCGCGCGCTCGTTGCGCGTGCCGCTGGCGACATAGGCGCCGAAGGACACGGTTTCGACCCGGTCCATGCGCTCGGTCACGACCGTGAGGCCGTTCGGCAGGCGGGTGGTGCTGATCGGGTCGGCGTGGGGTCGGTCGGTCATGAGGTTCCTGGTGCCGGGCGCGGGGAAAGCCTGCGCGGCCGAGTCGTTGAACGGTTGAAAAGGCATATGGGAGGTCAGGCGGCGTTCTTCAGCACCGCCGATCGCACCGCTTCCTGAACGGCGTCGAGACGGTTCGGCACCACCCGGAACCGCTCCTCGCGGTGATACAGGTCGGACAGGTGCGGCGGCAGGGCCGGCGCCAGGCCGGTGGCCACGCGCATCGCGTCCGGGAACTTGGCCGGGTGGGCGGTCGCCACCGACACGCAGGGCACGCCGGGAAGGCGCCCGGCACGGGCGGCGGCGATGCCGATCGCGGTGTGCGGGTCCGCCAGGTAGGCCGCCTCGCGGTGCAGGCGGCGCATCTCCGCTTCCGTCGCCGGGTCGTCGAGGCACGAGCCGTGGAACAAGGCGGCCGCCTCCTGCCAGGCGGGATCCGGCACCGCCATGCGACCGTCGCGCCGGAACCCGGCCATGATGGCGGCGCAGGCGTCGGAATCGCGGCCGAGCAGCTCGAACAGCAGCCGCTCGAAGTTCGAGCTCACCTGGATGTCCATGCTCGGCGACAGGGTCGGAAGCACCTCGCGCACGCTCATGTCGTTGCCGGCCAGGAAGCGGGTCAGGATGTCGTTGGCATTGGCGCCGATCGACAGCCGCGCCACCGGCAGGCCCATGCGCCGCGCCGCCCAGGCGGCCAGGACGTTGCCGAAGTTGCCGGTCGGCACCGCGAACGCGACCTCGCGGTCCGGCGCGCCAAGCGCCAGGGCGCCGGACACGTAGTAGGGGATCTGCGCCGCGATCCTGGCCCAGTTGATCGAGTTCACGGCACCCAGGCGCATGTCCTCGCGGAAGGCGTGGTCCGCGAACATCGCCTTCACCAGGTCCTGGCAGTCGTCAAAGGTGCCCTCGACGGCGAGGTTGGTGATGTTGGACGACAACACGGTGGTCATCTGGCGCCGCTGCACCTCGCTGGTGCGGCCGCGCGGATGCAGGATCACCATCTGCACCCGGTCGCGGTCGCGGCAGGCCTCGATCGCGGCCGAGCCGGTGTCGCCGGAGGTGGCGCCGACGATGGTCACGCGCCGGTCGTGCTCGCGAAGCACGTGGTCGAACAGCCGGCCCAGCAGCTGCATCGCCATGTCCTTGAAGGCGAGGGTCGGGCCGTGGAACAGCTCCAGCACGAACAGCTCGTGGTCGATCTGCACCAGGGGCGCCACGGCGGGGTGGTTGAAGCCGGAATACGCGTCGCGGCAGAGGCCGAGAAGCGTGTCGTGGTCGATCGCGCCCGCCGTGAACGGCGCGATCACCCGGGCCGCCAGCTCGGGATAAGGCAGGCCACGCAACGCCCGCCATTCGGCCGGCGAGAAGTCCGGCCACTGCTCCGGCATGTACAGCCCGCCATCCTCCGCGAGCCCTGCGAGGAGGACGCCGGCGAAATCGTGCGTCGGCGCCCGGCCGCGTGTGGAGATGTAGCGCATGGGCCGGATCATACGGAACCAGCCGTCCGGCGCGAAGGGCAGTCCGGCGCTGCGCTACAGGTCGCTGCGCCGGTCATTGTTGTGCTGGCGCGGCGGACGCGGCTTGCGGCGTGGCCACGTGTCCGCGCGCTGCTTCCGCGAGCGCGTGCGGGTCCAGCGTGAAGAGCAGCACCGGGAACTGGATCTGCGCGTGGCCGTGGTGGAAGAACGCCGCCCGGTCGAGCTGCGGCACCGGCACGAACAGCGTGCCCTTCGGCGACAGGAACGGCGTGTCCGCCCAGTGCAGCCGGGGATCGCGCATCAGCTGCGTCAGCACCCGCTCCGGCGACAGGCTGAGGATGCTGTCGTTCTCCAGGTCGTTCAGGTAGAGCGTGCCGTCGGGCGCGATCGCGGTGCCGCCGAGCGCTGGCGTGTCGTACCAGAACGAGACCGCTGCCGAGAGCGTTGCCGGCGGCGTCTTCGGATCGTCGAGAAGGGCGGTATCGACCCAGGACATCGGCCCGCATAGCGGCTGCACGTAGAGGCGCCGCCCGTCCGGGGAAACCTCCAGCTGGTCGGCGTGGATCATCGCCGGCTTGTTGTCGGGGCCCTTCAGCACCTCGCCGTCCACCAGGATCGGCCGCTGCGCGGTCAGCGCCGGGTGGTGGTCGAGCACACGGCGCATCGTGCCGGTGCGCAGGTCGACCACCAGGAGCCCGGGCACCCCGGCATCGGTGACATAGGCGTGGTCGCCGTTGAAGCGGATGTCGTCGATCATGCTTTTCGGGCGGAGGGCGTCGGCCGGCACCACCAGGATCCGCGTGACCCGGCTGGTCGCGAGGTCGATCCGGATCAGGCGCGCGCCGTTCGCGACAGGCGCCTTGCCGGGGCCCGGCACGCCGGTATCGACCGCCCACATCGCGCCGTCGGGGGCGAGGTGGATCGCGTTCAGCCCGACGAAGACGGGTCCGGGCCCATCCGGCTGGGGCCCATCCGGCCGGGGCGCAGCCGGTTGCGGTGCGGTCGGCAGCGATGAGGGTGGCACTGATGCGGTTGGCGGCGATGCGCCTGGCTGCGGCGTCGGCGGCCTGGTGGCCGGCTGACCGGGGTCGTTCCAGGCGGCGTCGGGGAAGGGAACCAGCCCATCGCCATCGACCAGCGCCAGCGATGGCCCGGCGGGATTGGCAAGGCGCGGCAGCACCACGAACAAGCGACCGTCCGGGGCGGATACCACGCCGTTCCACACCTGCTGCGTTGAACGGGCCCGCTCGACGAGCGGTGCGGCCGGCGGCGAGCGGGGCGCCGCTGTGTCGGCTGCCTGCGCCGAGGGCGGGGCCCAAAGCAGGGCTGGGAGCAGGAACAGCATGAGCCGGACCGGGTGCCGGCAGGTCGTGCTTCGCGGCCAGTCCCAGGCTGACCGAAATGTGAGATCGCGGCCCGGCGTCCGGCCCGGAGGCGGCGGCGTTGGGCGGTTCATCAAGTGCAGCCCGGGATGTTCGACATGGCCAAAGTGGTGCTTCTGACTGGCGTGATCATGACGTTCGCGTTCGGAACCGTGGTCGCCACCGAATCCGGGCTCCTGATGCCGATGCCGGCGTCGCTGTCGCAGAACGGCTAGTCCGGACATTCAGGCCCGGACATTCAGGCAGCAGCGCCGAGATACCGTCGATGCAGGTGCGCCTGGTAGACCGAGGCGTCCAGCGAGGCGCCGGTCGCGTTCCTGACCAGTTCCGCGGTGGACACCGAGCTGCCGCGACCGTGGATGTTCTCGGCCAACCATCCGACCAGAGGCGCGAAGTCGCCGTGTGACAGCCGGTTTTCCAGGTCCGGCACGGTGGCACATGCGCTGCGGAACAGCTGGGCGGCGGTCATGGCCCCGAGGGTGTAGGTCGGGAAGTAGCCCCACAGCCCGGCGAACCAGTGGATGTCCTGGAGGCAGCCGCGGCGGTCGTCCGGAACCTCGATTCCGAGCAGGGCGCGCATCCCGTCGTTGAACGCGGCCGGCAGGTCCCGCAGCGACAGCTCGCCTGCGAACAAGGAGCGCTCGATCTCGTAACGGACCAAGACGTGGGCGGGATAGGTGATCTCGTCAGCATCGACGCGTATCAGACCAGGTTGCACCCGACGGTAGTGCGCCCGGAGGTTGGCGGCCTCGAAAGCGGGATGGTCGCCGAACGCGTCGCGCAGCAGGGGGGCCAGGAAGTGGAGGAAGTCGTCGCTCCGGCAGGCCTGCATCTCGATCAGGAGCGACTGGCTTTCGTGCAGCGTCATGCCCCGCGCCTGTCCGACCGGCTGCGACAACCAGTCCGCCGGCCGGTTCTGCTCGTAGATCGCGTGCCCGGTCTCGTGCAGCACGCCCATCAGGGCGCCGGAAAAGTCGGCCTCGTCGTAGCGCGTGGTGATCCTGACATCGGCGTTGGCGCCGCCGCAGAAGGGATGGGTGCTGACGTCGAGGCGGCCGCGGTTGCTGTCGAAGCCGACCGCCTGCATCAGCCGCTCGCCCAGACGGCGCTGCGCCTCGACCGGGAACGGCCCGGGCATGGGCATGGGCGTGGGCATCTGGCCCGACTGGCGTGCCATCACCTCCGCGAGCAGAGCGGGCAGGCCGTCGCGGAGGCTGGCGAAGATCGGGTCGATGAAGGACTGGCACAGGCCGGGATCGTACTGGTCGAGCAGGGCGTCGTAGGGCGACAGGCCGAGCGCTTCGCCCTTGGCGGCGCCCGTCGCCCGCTGCGTCGCCAGCACCTGCTCCAGGTGCGGCAGCAAGGCGAGGAAGTCGCTGTCGGCGCGCGCCTGCCGCCAGGCCATCTCGCAGGCGGTGGCGGCGCGGGAGGCGGCTTCCACCAGATCGGGGGGCACCGCCGTGGCATGCGCGTAGGCGCGGCGCATCTCGCGCAGGTTGGCCGCCTGCCAGGATCCCAGCGCAACGGAATCCGCCTCGGCCTCGTGCAGAAGCGCTTCGGTCGCGGCGTCGCACAGCAGCTCGTGCCGGATCACGGACAGGGTGGCGATCTGTTCGCCGCGCTCGACCGCGGCACCCGGCGGCATGGTGGTCTCCTTGTCCCATCCCAGGATGCCCAGCGCGCCGTCGAGGCGGCTGATCCGGGCGAAGCGCCGCTCAAGCGTGTGATAGGCCTGCATGGTGCGTTCCCCGATGCCGAGGCGGTCATGACAGACCAGGTGCGGACAGAAGATCAAGCGGCACGGGTGCATCAACCGGCGGGTGGCGGCATGATCGCCGCGCAACGGTGGCGGGGACGGTGATGCCGGCACAGGACCAACGCGCCGACCAGGCAGCGGAACAAGCAACGCGCCTGCACCAGCAAGGCGACCTCGCGGGCGCGGACCGGTTCTACCGCGCGGCCCTGGCGCTGCGGCCGGACCATGCCGACGGGCTGCACGGTCTCGGCGTGCTGGCGCTGGGCCGTGGGCAGAGCGGGCAGGCGATCGCCTTTATCGGCCGCGCGGTGGCGGTTCGGCCGGAAGTGGGGGTGTACTACCTCAACCTCGGGCTGGCGCTGCGCGACCAGGGCCATGTCGAGCAGGCGCGGGCCGCGCTGCAGGTGGCAACGCTGCGCGATCCAAACGATCCGCGCGCCCATGCGGCACTCGCCGCGGTGCTGGAAGCGCTGGACCGGCCGGGCGAGGCCGAAGCCGCGGCGACGGCGGCGGTCCGGCGCGACCCGGGACACGGGATGCCGTCCACGAGCATCCCTGGCGCCAGTGCCGCACTCGGGCGGCTCCGGATCGCGGCCGGCCGGCTGGAGGAAGCGCTTCCGGTCCTGCGCGCCGCGGTGAGGGAAGCGCCGGACGACGCGGCGTCCTGGCACCGCCTGGGCGAGCTCGCCGGACGGCTTGGGCGGCCGGACCAGGCCGAAGCCGCTTTCCGCCGGGTGGTGGCGCTGCTGCCGGACGATCCGGCGGCGTCGGCCAATCTCGGCGGCCTCCTGTTCGAGCGCGGCCGGCTCGACGAGGCGGAAGTGTTGCTGCGTGGTGCCGCGTCGGGTGCTCAGCCCACGGCGGAAACGGTGAGCAACCTCGGCCTGGTGCTGATGGCGACCGGCCACCTGCTGGACGCGGAACGCGCGCTGGCACGGGCCTCGGCGCTGGCGCCGGAACTGGACGGCGTCGTGGTCAACCGCGGCAGCATCCTGGCCGAACTGGGACGCCACGGGGAAGCGGAAGAATGCTTCCTGGCGGTCGAGGCGCGCGCGCCGGCGGGCTCGGTCGACGCGGCGCGCGCGCGGTTCAACCGAGCCACGGTGCTGCTGGCGACTGGGCGGCACCGGGAGGGCTGGGACGCGTTCGAGGCACGCCGGACGCTGGTGTCGCCAACGCCGTCGCGGCTGCCGGACTGGGATGGTCGCGCGCTGCCGGACGACCGCGCGGTGCTGCTGCATGCCGAGCAGGGGCTTGGCGACGCGATCCAGTTCCTGCGCTTCGTGCGGGCGGCGGCGGAACGCGCGCCGGTGCATCTCCTGTTGCCGGAGCCGCTGCGGCAGCTGGCGTCGGGCCTGGTGTCTGCGCGCTGCCAGCTGGCGACGCCGGGACAGCCTGCCGGGAACTGCGTGGCGCAGGCGAGCCTGCTCAGCCTGCCGTTCCTGCTTGGAACCGGAGCCCCGGTCCCGGGCGGGCCCTACCTGACGGTGCCGGAGGCGGCGCTGCCGGAAGCCGACTGGTTCGACGGGCGGCCGGGCGGTTTCGCGGTGGGCCTGAGCTGGGCGGGCAGCCCGGACTACCGGTTCGACCGCCGCCGCTCGCTGCGGCTGGACCAGTTCGCTTGTCTCGCCGGCCTGCCCGGCATCCGGTTCGTGTCGCTGCAGCAGGGGGAGGCGGCGTGGCAGCCGGCGCCGGACGGGCTGGCGATCGAGCGTCCGCCGGGAGCGCCGGCGAGCCTTGCCGGCACGGCGGCGCTGATGGCGCGGCTCGACCTGGTGGTCACGGTGGACACCGCGATCGGCCACCTCGCCGGGGCGCTCGGCCGCCCGGTCTGGCTGCTGAACCGGTATGGCGGGGACTGGCGCTGGCAGAACGGCAACGTCCTGCCGGACGGAAGCAGTGCCTGGTATCCGACGCTGCAACAGTTCCGGCAGGCCGAGCCGCTGCCGCCGGACCAGGCGTGGTGGGCGACGCTGGCGGAGCTGGCGCGGGCGCTGCGTGCGGCGGCAGCCGACGCAACGGGCGGCGTCAGGTGCCGGTGAGGGAGCGGCGCCGCGTGGTGGCGACCGGCGGCGTGATCGCCACCGCCTCCTCGGCGCGGGTCAGCACGCCCAGAAGCGCTTCGCGCAGCTCGGCGAGCTTGCGCTCGCTGCTGATCTTCAGCCCGAACAGGTCCTTGACGTAGAACACGTCGACCGCGCGCACGCCGTAGGTGGTGACGTGGGCGGAAGCGATCTGCAGGCCCTGCTGGCTGATGGCGGCCGTCACGTCGTGCAGCAAACCGGGGCGGTCGCGTCCGTTCACCTCGATCACCGTGTGGGCGTTGGACGCGCGGTTGTCGATCACCACGCGCGGCGGCACGTGGATGGCGCGCATGCGTCGTCCCAGCAGGCCCGCGGAGGAGCGGGCGATCTCGTCGGACAGGTCGAGCCGCCCGGACAGCGCCTGCTCCACCAGGACGGACAGGCGGGCGATGCGGTGCGGCGCGTCGAACGTGTCCTCGGCCGCGTCCTGCACCCAGAAGGTGTCGAGCGCCATGCCGTCGGTCATGGTGTGGATGCGGGCGTCGACGATGGAAGCGCCCGCCACCGCCAGGGCGCCGGCGATGCGGGAGAACAGGCCGGAATGGTCGCCGGTGTAGACGGTGACCTCCGTCACCGCCCGCGCCGGGAGCGGCTGCGTTTCCACGGTGAGCGGTGCGCCGCTCGCGTGGCTGTCGCGGATCATGCGCGCGTGGCGGGCATGGGTTTCGGGGTCGAAGGACAGCCAGTAGCCGCCATAACCGAGCTGCAGGAACGAGGCGATCTCGTCCGCGGTGAAGCCTTCCTCGTCGAGCAGGATGGTCACCGCGTCCTTGGCGCGGGCGACGCGCACGTCGCGCTCGGTGGTGGCGAGGCCGCCGGCCAGCACCTCGGCGACGCGGGTGTAGAGCTCGCGCAGCAGCGTCGCCTTCCACGCGTTCCACACCTTGGAACTCACCGCGCGCATGTCGACCACGGTGAGGATCAGCAGCAGGCGGAGGCGCTCAGGCGACTGGATGGTGTCGGCCAGATCGAGAATGGTCTTGGGGTCGTCGATGTCGCGGCGGAAGGCGGTCTGGCTCAGCAGCAGGTGGTGCAGGATCAGCCAGGACACCGTTTCGGTCTCCTCGGCCGACAGTCCGAGCGCCGGACAGAGTTCCAGCGCCATCTCCGAGCCGAGCTCGGAATGATCGCCGCCGCTGCCCTTGGCGATGTCGTGCAGCAGGGTGGCGACATAAAGCGCGCGGCGGGACTGCAGGTCCTCGACCAGCTCGTTGGCGACCGGGGTTTCCTCGTGCAGGTGGCCGGCCTCCAGCGTGCCCAGGATGCGCACCGCCTCGATGGTGTGCTCGTCCACGGTGAACACGTGGTAGGTGTCGAACTGCATCTGGCCGACGATGCGCGACCAGGGCGGGAGCAGCCGGCCGAGCAGCCCGGTCTCGTTCAGCACGTGCAGCCAGCGGGCGCCGGACTGCCATGGCTCGTCGTGCCGGATCTCGTCGCGGCGCGCCTGCGCGTTGCGCTCGGCACCGGGGCGGCGGTTCGGCCGCTCGCCGCAGATCAGGTCGAGCAGGATGCGGTTGGCTTCCGCGTCGCCACGCAGCGAAGCGGCGCGTCGCTCCCAGCGGATCAGCGCGTGCATCGCCATCGGGTGGATGGCGAGCCTGCGCGCGCGCGCCAGGGACAGCAGCCGGAGCATCATGATCGGCTGCACGTCGAACGACACGCCAGCTTCGGGCATGATCTGGCCGTCCGCCAGCACGAAGCCGGCCTCGCGCAGCGCGTCGTCGGTGGCGGGTGCCGTGGCGGGCGGGCCCAGCGCCTCGCGCAGCACCTGCGGTTCCAGGATGTGCGTCAGCCGCATCACCTCGCGCGCGGTCAGGAAGTAGTGCCGCATGAACCGCTCGACGCCGACCTGCCTTCCGTGGCGGGTGTAGCCCATGCGAGCGCCCACCACCGGCTGCATGTCGAAGGTCAGGCGTTCCTCCGCCCGTCCGGCGACGTAGTGCAGGTGGAAGCGCACCGTCCACAGGAAGTCCCAGGAGCGGCGGGCGCGCTTGGCTTCCTGCTCGGTCAGCAACGGCGCAGCGCCACCGATCCGGCGCGACAGGTCCGACAACGAGCGTATGCCGAGCACGTAGCGGGCGAGCCAGTAAAGCGTCTGCATGTCGCGCAGGCCGCCGCGACCCTCCTTGATGTTGGGCTCGACCAGGAACGGGCTTTCGCCGTAGCGGCCGTGCCGGACGGCCCGCTCGTGCTGCTTGTCGGCGATAAAGCCGGACGCGCCCGCCTCGACGCAGGCGACGATGGCGCGTGCCTGGAACATGGAGAACAGGGCATCGTCGCCGGCGATGCGCCGGGCGTCGAGCAGGGTGGTGCGGACGGTGGTGTCCTCGGCCGCCTCGGCGATGCACTGGCTCACCGAGCGGGTGGCGTGGCCGACCTTGAGGCCCAGGTCCCACAGGAAGTAGAGCATGAACTCCACCGCGGACAGAATCGCCGGCGCCGCGGTCTCGTCGGTGAGGAACAACAGGTCGATGTCGCTGAACGGCGCCAGCGTGCCGCGCCCGTAGCCGCCGGTGGCGGCGATCGCCAGAGTGTGTCCCGGCGCGTCCGGGCCGGCGGCCGCGAACAACTCCTGCAACGCGTCGTCCAGGGTGAAGTCGTACAGGGCGCGTATCAGCCCGTCGGTGAGGGTGGCGAGCGCGTGGGCGGCACCCTCGCCGTCGAGTCGGTGCTGCTCGAAGCCCTCGCGCACGCGCTCCTGGATCCGGGCCAGGTGACGCCGGAACACGGCCAGCGCCGCGGCGCGCGGGGTCGGCCCCGCATCCGCGGGCCTGGCCAACGCCGAGGCCAGGATGCGGGCGGCCTCCTCGGGATCGAGGAACGGGACGGGGCGTGTCAGCATGAGGACGTCAATCTAGCGCGTCGGCATCCTGTGTGACAGCAACATCGTGCAGCGCAGCAAAGATCGTTTGCAGCCGGTAAAGCGCGTCCAGCGCGTCGCGCGGGCTGAGCCGATCGGGGTCAAGCATGGTCATGGCCTCGACCAGCGCAGGCGGCATGGCGAAGGTCGCGGGGCGCGGCGGAACCGGCTCGGCGGCAGGGGTGGCGGCGGCGAACAACGGCAGGGGCGCCGCCGCGTCGGCACGCGCCCGTTCCAGGCTGGCGAGCAGGCGGGCGGCACGGCGCACCACCGGCTCGGGCACGCCGGCGAGCCTCGCCACGTGCACGCCCCAGGAGCGTCCGGCGACCCCGGGAACCACCTCGTGCCGGAACACCACCTGCCCCTTCCATTCGCGCACGCTCATGGTGTGCGGGCACAGGCCGGGCAGGGTTTCGGCGAGCTGGCCCAGCTCGTGGAAATGGGTGGCGAAGATGGTGCGGCAGCGCTGCGCGCCGTGCAGCGACTCCAGCACCGACCAGGCGATCGCCAGCCCGTCCAGGGTGGAGGTGCCGCGTCCGATCTCGTCCACCACCACCAGGGAGCGCGGGCCGGCGCCGTTCAGGATCGACGCGGTTTCCGTCATCTCGACCATGAAGGTGGAACGGCCACGGGCGAGGTCGTCGGAAGCGCCGACGCGGGAGAACAGCCGGTCCACCAGGCCGATGCGCGCCTCGTCCGCCGGCACCGGCAGCCCGGCCTGCGCCAGCACCACCGCCAGCGCCGCCTGACGCAGAAAGGTCGACTTGCCGGCCATGTTGGGACCGGTCAGCAGCATCACCCGTCGTTCCGGGGACAGGTCGCAGGTGTTGGGGGTGAAGCGCCCGGTGCGGGACAGCGCGGCCTCGACCACCGGATGGCGCGCGTTCTCCAGGCGGAACGCCGCGTCGTCGGTCAGCACGGGGCGGCACCAGCGTCCGCCGAGCGCCACCTGCGCGCATGACTGGGCCACGTCCAGCAGCGCCAGGGCGCCAGCGATCACCGGCAGCGCCGGGTGGCGCAGCGCGTCCGACACCAGCGTGCCGAACACCACGCGCTCGCGCTGCGCCGTGCGGTCGGCCGCCTCGGTGATGCGCCGGTCCAGATCGGCCAGCGCCGCGGTGGAAAAGCGCGCCACGCTGGCGGTGCCCTGGCGCAGCACCAGCGCGTCCCGCCCGCGCAGGGTGGCCACGGACGATACCGGCAGCTCGATCACGTAGCCGAGCTGGGCATGGTGGCGGATCCTGAGGCTGGCGACGCCGTGCGCCTGCGCGTAGTCGAGCTGCAGCGACGCGATCACCTTGCGGTTGTCGTCGCGCAGGGCGCGCTCGGCGTCGAGCTCGCCGTCGAAGCCTTCGGCGATGACGCCACCCTCGTCGAGCCGCGCCGGCAGCTCGAGCGCCAGCGCCCGGCGCAGCACGGCCTCGAAGGCGGCACCCTGGCCGAGCGCGTCACGGGCATCCGCCAGCAGGCGTGGCAGCGGTCCCGGCAGGCGGGCCAGCACCGAAGCCGCTTCGCTGGCGGCGAACAGGCCGTCGCGCACGGCGGCGAGGTCGCGGGGCTGCCCACGCCCGACCGACAAGCGGCCGAGCGCGCGGATGATGTCCGGCGCGCCTCGGAGTGCGGCGCGGAGTGCCGACGCGCAGGCGGGCTCGCCGCACAGGAACTGCCACGCCTCCTGCCGCTGCTTGATCGGGTCGAGGGTCGCGAGCGGGGCGGCGATCCAGCCGGCCAGCAGGCGGCTGCCCGGCGCGGTCACGGTGCGGCAGACGCTGGCGAACAGGGTGTGCGCGGTGCCGCCGTCGCGCGAGCGAAGCAGCTCCAGGCTGCCACGGGTCGCCGGGTCGAGCCCGAGCAGGCCTTGCTCGCCCTGCGGGCTGGGACGCGACAGGCGCGGCAGGCGGCCGGCCTGGCTGTCGCGCACGTAGTCCAGCACGACCAGGCCGGCGACGGCTTCCTCGTCGGAAAAGCTGCCAAAGGCGTCCAGGCTGGCGGCGCCGAAGGGTTCCGCCAGCCGGGTGCGCGCCGCGTCGGGGGACGGGACCACGGGCTCCGGGCCACGCAGCGCTTCCATCTCGCCGAGAACAAGCGTCGACGGCGCCAGGATCTCGACCGGGTCGAGCCGTCCCAGCAGTTCCGGCAGCGATGCGGGGCCGGCAACGGAGGCTGTCTCGAACACCCCGGTGGACACGTCGATCCAGGCGGCGCCGATTCGCGGCGGTGCTGCGCCGCGCCGCTCCGGCAGGAGCACCAGGGCCAGCAGCAGGCTGGAACGGCCGGCGTCGAGCAGCTCGTCCTCGGTCAGGGTGCCCGCCGTCACCAGGCGGACGATGTCGCGCGCCAGCGGTCCCTTCGGCACGCCCGGGCCGGGCTTGCGCGGCGGCTCCATCTGCTCGGCCACCGCCACGCGGTAGCCGCGCCGGATCAGGCGCGCCAGGTAGGACTGCGCGGCGGCGGCCGGCACGCCGCACATGGGAATCGGCTTGTTGTCGTGGATGCCGCGCGCGGTCAGGGCGATGTCCAGCGCGGAAGCGGCCGCCTCGGCGTCGGCGAAGAACAGCTCGAAGAAGTCGCCCATTCGGAAGAACAGCAGCGCGTCCGGGTGGCGCGCCTTGAGCGCGAACCATTGCGCCATGACGGGCGAAGCGCCATCGGCGGTCGGCGGGGCGGGAAGGGCGTCGGTCATGGCAGCGTCTGTAGAACACCCCAGGGTCCGCGCTCCAGCTACGGAACGGGCTGCGGCAGCCCGACCGCGGGCACATGGCCGATCACGGCCCACAGGGGGTCGCCGTGACGTGGCAGAGCCTGCTGAAAGGCGATGGCCTCGAACCCGGCCCGCTGCATGGAGGCGGCGACGAGGCGCTGCTGGTCAGGCCCGTCGAGCGACTGCCAGATCGCCACCGCCTTGGTGGGGAAGCAGCGGTTGGAGAAGCTCACCAGCAGCGGCGCCGTCGGCCGCAGCACGCGGCGGATCTCGCGGAACACCTCGACCGGGCGCTGCAGGTACTGCACCGACACGCAGATCGTCACGGCGTCGAACGCCCGGTCCGGCAGCGGCAGCGAGGGGTCTGCGTTCAGGTCCTGGACGAAGCGCTCATCCAGGCGCGGGTTGGCGGCGAGCTCGGCGGCGTTCATGCCGTGCCCGGTGACATGGCCGTAGCGCAGCTCGGGTGGCAGGTGGCTGACCCAGCTGCTCATCAGGTCGAGCACGCGGCCGCCCGGTGGCAGGTGCTGGCGGTAGAGCGCTGTGACGGCGGCGATGGCGCCATCGTCGATATGCGTCACCAGGCGCGGCTGGGCGTAGAACAAGGCGTCGGGCGACGGGTCGCGCTTATTGAAGGCGTGGGCAGGCAGGCCGAGATCGTTGGGCATGGAAGCAGATCTGGGTGGTGGTCCGGCCACACCCAAGACCTGCCCCGACACGGTCACTTCCTGATGTAGACCATCGTGTACTGCGCGACCGGCCTGCCGTGGTCGAGCGGAACGTCGGTCCACGACCGGCCGTCCGCCGCCAGGGTCATCCTGCCTTCGCCCTGCGGCTTGTTGTTGTCCGCCACCTTGTAGCGCAGCACGCGCGGGCTTTCCGCCTGGACGCTGAGGGTGAGGCCCTTTGCCGCGCCCGCGCGGTTGATCGGGAACGGCCTGCCGTCCAGGCGGCCGATGTTGTTCTCCTTCAGCGACGGGATCTGCCAGCGCAGCCGGCCGCCCTTGTCGATGGAGAACGCGTAGCCGCTCGCGGCGCCGTCGGGCTCCGGCCTGCTCCGGTCGAGGGCCCAGGCGCCGTTCCACGGACTGGCGGCTGCGAGGCAGCCGGTCGCCGGGACGGCGCAGGCGAGCAGAACCATGAACACCGTTCGCGATTCGACCCGTGGCCGTGCCACCCGCCCGATCACCCTGGGATCGCCATGCCGCGCTGCACCGCCGGGCGGGCGCCGATCTTCTCCAGCCAGGCGGTGGTGGCGGCAAGCTCCCGCGCATCCTCCGGCAGGGCCTGGCCCAGCATCGAACGCGCCCCGAAGACCCAGGGGTAGGCGGCGATGTCGGCGATGGAGTACGCGTCGCCGGCCAGAAAGGGAGAAACGGACAGGCGGTCCTCGAGCACGTGCAGCAGCCGGCCGCATTCGGTCGAATAGCGCTCGATCGCCGCGTGGTTCGGCTCCTGCTGCCGGGAAAAGAAGCCGAGCTGGCCCAGCATCGGCCCGAGCCCTCCGACCTGCCAATAGGTCCAGCTCATCGCCAGGTAGCGGGCGGCTCCGGTGGGCGCCAGCAGGCTGCCGTGCTTGTCGGCGAGATAGGTGAGGATCGCGCCGCTTTCGAACAGCGCCAGCGGGCCACCCTCCGCGTCGTGGTCGACGATGCCGGGGATCTTGCCGTTGGGCGACACCGCGAGGAAATCGGGCGCCTTCTGCTCGTTCTTGCCGATGTCGACCGGCCGCACGCTGTAGGGCAGGCCGGTTTCCTCCAGCATGACCGAGACCTTGCGGCCGTTCGGCGTCTTCCAGGTGTAGAGGTCGATCATGGGTGGCTCCCGTCGGGCATGTCGCAGGCCCGGGGATGTTCCATCCGCGAACCGTGCCGTGCTCAGAAGCCGAGTATCACGTCGGCGGCAAGGGTGAAGTTGCCGTTCTCGGTCAGGGCATCGTACGGGTGGCCGCCGGAGAAGGACTTGTCCCAGCGTATTTCGGGCCGGAAGGCGAGCAGGGCCACGTGCGGGATCACCGGCTTGTAGCTCACGCCCCAGGTCCACTCGCTGTAGGTTTCGCGTCCCGCGCCGAACGTGGTGTTCGGCAGGCCGTTCAGGGCGCGTATCGGGTCGAGGTTGCCAGGGTAGGCGGCGACGAAGAAGCCGGCGTTGTCGCGGTACACCTCGCCGCGAAAGTTGGCGGTCAGGGTCGGGGACAGCGCGTAGGAGGCATAGCCGGCCAGGCCGTAGCTGTCGGCGCCGACGCTGTCGTCGTGCTGCCACTGCGCTTCGGCGACAAGCGTGAGCTTCGGGGTCGCCTTGAAGGTCGCGACGACGTCGCCCTCGTAGCGCATGTCGTCGTTGGCCGCGTTGCCGAGCGCGTTGGTGGCGTTCTCCGGGCCGAGATGCAGCAAGGCGAGGATCGTGAGCTTGCCGCCGGCGAGGCTGTTCAGCCCGACCCCGACCAGGCCGGCGGGCTCGGCGTTGTTGTCGCCGCCGCCGAAGGTGGTGCTTTCCCCGGTGTCGACCTCGCCATACAGGTCCACGGTCGGGTTGAGGTGCGCCACGGCCTGCAGGCCGGTGTGCTGGAACGGGCCGAAGTTGAAGTTGTAGGAGTGCGAATAGAACGGGTTGGTGCTGGGATCGATCGTTTCGTACCCGATCAGGGTGGCGAACTGGCCCAGCTTGACGTCGATGCCGCCGCTGACGAGCACCGGCGCATGCATCGTGACGTTGGCCTGCAGGATCGAGAACTGGTTGCGGTCGTGGGTCAGGTAGCCGAACTCGCCCAGGTAGTGGGTGTAGCGGGCGTCGGAGCCGTAGGTGCCCTGCAGGGTGAAGCCGAAGTCGAAGGAGGACGAGGAGCTGTCGATCGGGCGGGTGGCGGTGAGCTGCAGCGAGTTCAGCAGCACCGTGTTGGCCTTGTCGTCGAACAGGCGGCCGAAGTTCAGCCCGTCGGCGGGGCGGTCGAAGTTACCGGTGATGCCGGCCTCGACCTGCGCCCCGAAGGCGATGGTGCTGGCCCAGCCCTTTGCCGCCGCAGGGGCGGCAGGGGGTGCGCTGGAAGAGGGGGCGCCGGACGCGGCGGGAGCGGTGCCATTCACCGTCACGGCCGGGTTGGCGCCGGTTTGCGACGACTGCGACGCGGGCAGCGCGCCCTGGGCGGCCGCGGTGGAAACGGTGCCGGACAGGAGGGCCGCAACAACCGCGGGACGGAGAAGCGTGTTGGGCAGGGGCACGAGGTTCCTCCGGGATCGCCTACGTTCATTGCGTGAGACGAATGCCTTATGTCTAGGCAGAAAGGCCGGACGAGCGACGGCATGCGCCGGTTTCGGGCAGGATAGTTACAAAATAGCCACGTTTTGAAACACTTCCTGCACTTCAGGAAGGCAGGCGGGAGGGAGCCTGGGCAGGTGGCCGGGTGCGTCGGCGCAGGCGGGCAGCGAGGCGGCCCGGCAGCGTGCGCAGGTCGATCACGCCCAGCACCTGCAGCAGCAGCCCGTAGGTCAACATCCCGCAGCCGGTCAGCGTGCCGAGCTCCGCCACCCGCAGGAGGCCGTGTCGCTGCGGCAGGTCGTGGAACACGCCGTGCGACAACCACGCCAGCAGCACGGCCATGGCGCCGGCCGCGATCCCCATGCGCGCCAGCCGCGACAGCATCCGGCGGTCCGGCTGGAGAAAGCCGCGCCGGACCAGCAGCAGCGCCAGGACGACGGCGTTGATCGCGGAGGCCAGGCTGGTGGCGAGCGGCGGTCCCACGTGCTGGAGCGGCCGCATCAGGGCGAGGTTCAGGCACAGGTTGACGCCCAGGGTGGCCATGCCGACACGCACCGGCGTCACCGTGTCGCCGCGGGCGAAGAAGCCCGGCGCCAGCACCTTGATCAGCACGAAGAACGGCAGGCCGAACGCATAGGCGGTCAGCGACTGCGACGACAACAGCACGTCGCGCGGGGTGAAGGCGCCGTAGCCGAACAGCGTCGACAGGATCGGGACCGACAGCACCATCAGCGCAAGCGTGGCGGGGATGGTCAGGATCAGCGCGTATTCGATCGCGGTGTTCTGCGTGCGTCGGGCTTCGCCTGCGTTGCCGCCCTGCACGTGCCGCGCCAGCACCGGCAGCAGGGTGGTGCCGGCGGCGGCGCCGAGCACGCCGAGGGGAAGCTGGTTCACCCGGTCGGCGAAGTACATCAGCGACACGCTGCCGGCGGGCAGCAGGGTGCCGATCACCGTGTCGACGCCGAGGTTGAGCTGGGTGATGCCGCTGCCGACCAGGCCCGGCAGCATGCGCCGCATCAGCAGGCGCATGCGCGGCGTGAGGCGCGGGCGCGGCAGGCCGAGCGGCATGCCGGCGCGGCTGGCGGCCAGCATCAGCACGCCCAGCTGCACCACGCCGGAAGCGGTGATGCCCCAGGCGGCGGCGTGGGCCACGCTGCGCACGTGCGGCGTCAGCCACAGGATGGCGGCGATGCCGACCACGTTGAACAGGACATAGGCGGCGGCGGCGACGCCGAAGCGTTCCAGGCCGTTCAGCACGCCCGACACCAGGGCGGCGGCGCAGATCAGCAGCACATAGGGAAAGGTGATGCGCGCCAGCGACACGGCGAGCGGATAGTTGGCGCCGAACCCGGGGGCGATCACGCGCACCAGCTGCGGCATGAACAGCTCGCCCGCGATTGTCAGGCAGAGCAGCCAGAACAGCAGCACGCCCAGCGCCTCGCGGGCGAAGCCGCGTGCCACCTCCGGGCCCTCGTTGGCGAGCAGGCCGGAGAACAAGGGCACGAAGGCCGAGTTGAACGCGCCCTCGCCGAACAGCCGGCGGAACAGGTTGGGCAGTCGGAAGGCCACCTGGTAGGCGTCCTGCATCGGGCCCGCTCCCATCAGGGCGGCGAGCAGCTGGTCGCGCACCAGGCCCAGGATGCGGCTGGCCATGGTCCAGCCGCCGACGGTGAGGAAGCCTCTCAGCATGAGGCTTCCTAGGGGGGAACGGGACCGGCGAGAAGCCGTCGCACCGCACGCGGCGGGGTCGCGAGTGTCGGTATCAAGGGAATGGCCAACCAGCGCCGGCGGTTCACGGCCGGCGCCGGCAGGATCATCTGGCCGCCGCCGCCTGCGCCGCCTTGACGAAGGCAAGGCCGTTCGGCTCGCCGAAGCCGGTCGCGGTGTCCGAGCCGGGGGCTGCCATCAGGGAGGAGTCCGCGCCGAAGCCCGGATCAACCGTGCTGTCCTCGCCGACCACCGCGACCACGCCGACGAAGCCGTTCGGCTGCGTCGCGGTCAGGCCGAGCAGCGCCGCCGGGTCGTAGGGGGTGACCACCGACCCGACCCTGGTCGCTCCGGACAGGTTGGAGGTGGCGGCCGGGATCGGCACGATGTCGGTCAACGCGGCCGACGGTATGGCGGCGATGATCGGCGCAGCCTGGCCGAGCCTTTCCCCGGCTGCCTGCTGCGCCAGCGCCTAGATGCCGGAGAAGACCGGGCTGGACAGGCTGGTGCCGCCGATCGTCAGGATGGTGGAGCCGCTGCCGTCGCCGACATCCGCCACCACGACGCCGCCGGTCTGCGGGGTCGGCGATGGCGGAAATGTCGGGCAGCTGCCGTCCGACGCCGGGCAGCGCCTTCTGCCAGCGCGGCTTCTCGATGTAGAGGCTCTGGCCGCCGCCGGAGCCCTCCTGGAAGCCCTCGGCGACCGGGGGCACCGCGAGGTTGTTCTGGTCGCCGAGCGCCGTGAGCACGATGCCCCAGGCGCAGTCGACCGGGCCGTTGTCGCCCGGCACGTCCAGGCTGGTGCCGCCGACGGCGGTCGCATAGGGCGAGTCGGCCGGGATGGAGGCGGCGCCCACCGGCATGCCCAGGCCGAAATCGCCGTCGTCGCCGCTGGACACGTTGACCGCGATGCCCTGGGCGGCGGCCTTCCTGATCACCGCGTTGAACGATCGCGCCACTGCCGGCCCGTAGGACGCCTCGGGGCCGCCGTAGCTGTTCGATATCACGTCGCCGAGCTGGTTCCTGACGGCGTTTGCACCGCGTAGGCCAGTTCGGTGAAGTCGTCGCTGGGCGCCACCACGAGCACGATCTTCGCATCGGGCGCCACCGCATGCGCCCATTCGACGTCGAGCGAGACTTCCAGCGGCCAGTCGGTGGTGTAGGAGGACGCGATCGGGGGCCCGTCCGGATAAACGGTCTGGAAATTGGCCGCGGTGAGCTTCGGCAGTCCCATCATGGTGGAGAAGGTGTTGGCGTCGGTCTGGATGGTCGGCGAGCCGTAGGCGTCGACGATGACGATCGTTTGGCCCTTGCCGGTCCAGCCATGGGCGTAGACGGCGGCAAGCCCGTAATGCGTGGCGATCTGGCTGGCGGTGTAGCCGCAGGTCTTGTAGCCGGCGCCGGGAAGGTTGCGCGTGGTGTATTTCGGTCCGGTGTAGGTGGCGGAGCCACGTCCGCCGCCCGGGACGAAGCCGCCGCCCGTGTCGGTGACCCTGGCCTTGAAGCACTGGTCGGTGAAGACGGTGAACGGGTTGTTCACGGCCGGAGACAGGGTGCCGGCGACCCGTCCCGTGGCCGGGTCGATCTGCCGGCGCACCAAGGGCGTGGCCGGGACGTCGGTCAGGTCGGTCACGCCGGTGATGAGGTCCGCTGCCGCGCCGGTGAAGCGGGGCTCGGAGGTGTTGGCGTGGAAGCGACGGCCGTTCGCCGTCAGGACGCGGAACCGGGTGCCGAAGGCGCTGCCCATCCGTGCGGCCGTGCCCTGGACCCGGAGGGCGGAACCATCCTCTTCGCGGTGGATCACCTGCAGTCCGGCCGCCTGCAGGGATGCGGCCAGCCGGTCGACGTCCACTGCGGTGGCACCGTACGCGGCGACCTCGGAGGCAGACATCCAGCGGTGGTAGTCGGGAGAGCCGGGCATCATGCGCCGCCCGACGGCCGCGTCGAAGGCGCCCGCGTCGTGCTGTTGCAGCCATACGGTGGCGGTCATGATCGTGTCGTCGCGGAGCGCGCCGAGATCCTGCGCCGTTCCGGACGGACCGGATGCCGCCCGTGACGGGCCGGGCAGGAAGCCCGCCATCAGGATGGAGGCCGATGCCAGCAGCAGAACACGGCCCGGGTGCCTTCGAAGCGGGGAGCCCATCGGCTTCCTCCATGAACGGCTTGGCGTGGATCGCGAGGGTTTTCGAGACCGGGAACGTTTCCTGAGTGGACCATTCAGGACGGGAACGATCGGTCAATCCGGTGCCGGTGCTGGTTCGGGTTGTCCGGTGGCAGGACGACGACGACTGCAACCGGCACTTGTTGTCGGCAACGAGGCGGGTGCTAGGGTGGGACCATGACGAGCGATCAAGGCCTGACCCGGGGTTCCGTTCCGCCGCTGCACCAGGTGACGCGCGAGCTCGCCGCGGTGGCGTCGGGACGGGTCGCGCCGGAGCTGGTGCTGACCGGGGCGCGGGTGCTGTCGACCTACTCGGAACGCCTGCTGCCGGAGCGCGAGCTGTGGGTGCACCGCGGCCGGATCGCGGCGATGAAGCCGGCGGGTGCTGCACGCGCGGCAGGGCTGGTGCCGGGGCTGGTGTCGGACCTCCAAGGCGGCATCCTGGCACCGGGGCTGGTCGACCCGCACGTGCACATCGAGAGCAGCATGATGACCGCGTGCGCCTATGCGGAGGCAGCCCTGCTGAACGGCACCACCACCGTGTTCTGCGACAGCCACGAGATCGCCAACGTGTGCGACGTGGCGGGCGTGGAATGGATGCTGGAGGATGCGAGGCGGGCGCCGCTCAACGTGTTCCTGTGCGTGCCGAGCACGGTGCCCGCCACCTCGGCCCGGTTCGAGACCGCGAACGGCGACCTGACGCCGGAGCAGGTCGGGGGGTTGTTCGACCGCTGGCCGGAAGCGCTGGCGCTCGGCGAGAAGATGGACTTCGTCCAGGTCTGCGAGGGAAACGAGCGCAGCCACGCGATCATCGGCGAGGCGCTTCGTCGCGGGCTGCCGGTCAGCGGGCACGTGTACGGGCGCTCGTTCGTCGCCGCCTATGCCGCGAGCGGGATCACCGACACGCACGAGGCGGTGACGGCCGAGATAGCGGAGGACCTGCTGGAGGCGGGAGTGTGGGTGTTCCTGCGCGGCGGCCCGCCGGGCACGCCGTGGCACAGCCTGCCGGCGGCGATCCGCGCGGTGACGGAAGCGGGCTGCGACCCGAAGCGGGTCTGCGTGTGCACCGACGACCGCGACGCGGCCGACCTGTTCGAGTTCGGCCTGGACTGGGTGGTGCGGCAGGCGGTCGCGGCCGGGATGTCGCGCGAACGGGCCTGGAGCCTGGGCTCGCTGCATCCGGCGACGCGCTACGGCCTGGACCACGAAATCGGCGGGCTGGGCGGCGGCCGCCGGGCTGACCTGGTGCTGCTGGACGACGCGCTGGAGGTGCAGCACACCTGGTACGGCGGCGCGCTGATGGTGGAGAACCGCCGGGTGACGCCGCTGCTGGAGCGGCAGCTGGAGCAGGAACGCTTTCGTTATCCGGAGGCGGCGAGCCGCACCGTGAGGCTGCCGCCGAGGCTCCCGTCGCTGGCGCCGCCGCTGCCCAAGCGCCCCTGCCGCGTCAACGCCATGCGCATCACGGCACCGAACGAGATCGCGGTGGCGCACGTGGTGATCGCGTTGAAGGCGGAGGCGAGCTGGCGGGCGCATCTCGACGCGCACGGGCTGTGCTTCGTTTCGGTGATCGAGCGCCATGGCCGCAACGGGACGGTGGCGCACGGGCTGTTGCAGGGCTTCGGGCTGAGCGAGGGCGCGGTGGCAAGCTCGGTGGGGCACGACGCGCACAACATTATCGTCGCCGGTTGCGACGAGGCTTCGATGCGGCTGGCGGTGGACACGATACGCGGCAGCGACGGCGGCGTGGCGGTGGTGGGCGGCGGGGTGGTGCGCGCCCACCTGAAGCTGCCGGTCGCGGGACTGCTGTCGGACGCGCGCGCGACGGTGGTGGCGGAGCAGACCCGGCAGCTCAAGCAGGCCTGGGCCGAGCAGGGCTGCACGCTGCCCTTCATGGGCTTCAACCTGCTGCCGCTGTCGGTGATCCCCGACATCCGCATCACGGACAAGGGAATGGTCACCGTGCCGGGGCTGGAACAGCTGCCGCTGGTGGTTCCTGCCTGAGCCGGGGGGACGGGCGTGAGCGGGCGGGTCACCCAGCTTCGTGTCGGCGACGAGAGCTTCCTGGTCGCCAGCATGATCGAGCGCTGCCCGAAGGTCATGATGCTGCGCGAGCTGGTGCGCAACGCGGTCGAGGCGGCAGCCACCGCGCCGGAAGGGCAGCGCCTGGTGCGCCTGTCGGCGGTGCGGGTGGACGGGGTGCCCAAGCTCGCGATCTGGAACAGCGGGCGCGGGATGGACGCGGCCGAGCTGTTCCGCATGTGCGACATCGCGTCGTCGATCCGCAAGGAGCACCGGCTCGACCAGAACTTCGGCATGGGGGCCAAGGTGGCGTCGCTGCCGTCGAACCGGCACGGCCTGCGCTACCGCTCCTGCCACGGTGGCCGTGTGCACGAGGTGCTGCTCGGCTACCGCGACGGGGTGTATGGCCGCGTGCGCCGGCAGGGCCCGGAAGGGTGGGCCGAGGTGTTGGAGGTGACGGCGGCGGACGGGCGAGACGCCACGGCCGACTGGACGGAGGTGGTGCTGTTCGGCAACGCCCCCGACCAGGACACGGTGCGCGATCCCTACGGCGGCGCGCCTCCCGTGCCGTCGCACTGGCTCCCGGAGGAACTGTCGTATCGGTTCTTCCGGATCGGCGACGGGGTGGAGCTGGTTCTGGAGGAGCAGGGCCGGCGCTTCGAGCCGCTGGCGGAGCGGATCGCACGCCATTACAGCCGCCACGCAACGGTGTCGCTGCCAGACGGGGTGAGGCTGCACTACGTGCACGACGCGCCGCTGGCCGATGCGTCGGGCGGAAGCGTGGCCGGCCGGGGAGCGCTGCACCCGCTGCACGGGGCGTGCGGCCTAGTGTACAAGGACGAGCTTTACGACGTGCACCGCTGGCACGACTGGCTGTACGTGGCGCCGGTGTTCGGCATTCCGTTCGGGGCGCGGTCGATCACCGTGTTCATCGAGCTGCCGGACGGGTTCGGCGTGGTGCCGGACGGGTATCGGCAGTTCCTGCGCTATGCTGGCGACCGGCAGGACGAGGTGTCGTGCCGGCACTTCGCGCCCATCGTGCACCAGAACCGGCCGGACTGGCTGAAGGCGCTGATCGACGAGCAGGCGCCGTCGGCGCGCGTGTCGGCGCGCGTGTATGACGAGCTTGACCGGCTGATGCGCGACCTGAGGGTGCCACGACGCAGGCGGGAGGTGCCGGACGCGGTTCGGGATGATCCCGAAGCGGGGGAGGAGGCGGCCGGCGACGCGGGTGCTTCCGCACCGGCGGAGGAGGCCGCGTCGGGATGGACGGAGGAGGTCGCGACAGCCGATCCCGCCGACGGCTTCGACGCCGAGCCGGCTCCGGAGATCCTGATCCTGCGGGAGCCGCACGACGTCGCGGCGCGCGGGGTGCACGAGCGTGCGGCGCGCTATTATCCGGAAACGCACCAGCTGTTCCTGAACGGGCTGTATCCGGCGGTGGCGGAGATGCAGCACGGCCTTCTCGGCGAGTTCGCGTGGGCGGCGGACCAGGAGCATGTGCGCGCGCAGGCGCTGCTGTTGTCGGAGCAGTCGATGGCGGCCCGGGTTGGGCGGATGCTGGTGTTCGCGCTGTCCAAGCAGGGACGGTGGCAGGAGCACGAGATCGCCGGGGCCTGCTCGGTGCAGGCGTTGAGCCTGGCGGCGGACGATTTCGGCCAAAGCCTGCCTGCGGCGCGGGCCAGCCTGCGGGCCAGCTTGGGGGAGAGCCTGGACGCAGGATGACCGGGTTACGACCTTGGGCGGTCGAGCCGGCCGAGGGGAACCGCGTTGCCGGTGCTCAACAACAGATCGATGCAGGGCCTGACCTCCGAGATGGAGGACCTGGAGGATTTCAGCGGCAGCGAGGCCGCCGACGACGTGCTGATCGGCTGTGCCCAGGCGATCGAGCACTACGAGATTGGCCGCTACGGGCTGCTCAAGAACTGGGCGAGGAAGCTCGGGCTCGCCGGGGCGGAAACCCTGCCGGGGGAAACGCTGGAAGAGGAAAAGAAGACCGACCTGCTGCTGACCGAGATCGGCGAGAAGAGCCTGTCGGCCGCCGCCTGAACCGTGTTCAGCGCGGGACCGGCGGCGCTACATGAAAACCGGGTGCGGCTACCGGTCCCGGCTGCAGCAGCAGCAGCGAGGCGGGAAGCGCCATCGCCGACGCGGCGTAGGCGGCCAGCAGCGGCAGGCGCCAGGGTTGTGGCAGGCTGTCCAGCAGGCGGCGCAGCACGGTGCCGAGCCGCCGGATCAGCAACGCGGCAATGACGGCGGCCAGCAGGACGACGAGGGTGCGGACGGTGCCGGGCCTGGTCCGGGCATAGGCCAGGACAGGCAGCATGAAGCCGAGGCCGACGACGAGGCCCAGGCCGACGACGGCCATCGCACGGAGGCGTGCCCGCGGCAGGCTGTCCAGTTTCTGGAGGTTCGAGCTGCTGCCGGTCATGCCGCCCGGAGGGAACGCGAGTGGGCGCGTCGTCCACGCGCGGCGTCCTCGTCGAACAACTCGGACAGCTTGGCCAGCATGGTGCCGCCCAGCTCCTCGGCGTCGGTGATGGTGACGGCGCGGCGGTAGTAGCGGGTGACGTCGTGGCCGATGCCGATGGCGATCAGCTCGACCGCATGCGCGCGCTCGATCTCGGCGATCACCTCGCGCAGGTGGCGCTCCAGGTAGGAGCCGGAGTTGACCGACAGCGTGCTGTCGTCGACCGGGGCGCCGTCGCTGATCACCATCAGGATGCGCCGGCTTTCGCGACGGCCGAGCAGGCGGCGGTTGGCCCAGGCCAGCGCCTCGCCGTCGATGTTCTCCTTGAGCAGGCCTTCGCGCAGCATCAGGCCGAGGTTGCGGCGCGCGCGGCGCCAGGGCATGTCGGCCGCCTTGTAGATGATGTGGCGCAGGTCGTTCAGGCGACCGGGGTCGCGGGGCTTGCCCGCGGCGATCCAGCGCTCGCGGCTCTGTCCGCCTTTCCAGGCGCGGGTGGTGAAGCCCAGGATCTCCACCTTGACGCCGCAGCGCTCCAGGGTGCGGGCCAGGATGTCGCCGCACATCGCCGCCACCGTGATCGGCCGGCCGCGCATGGAGCCGGAGTTGTCGACCAGCAGGGTGACCACCGTGTCGCGGAAGTCGGTGTCGCGCTCGTGCTTGTAGGACAGGGACAGCGTCGGGTTGACCACCACCCGCGCCAGGCGGCCGGCATCGAGGATGCCGTCCTCCTGGTCGAATTCCCAGGCGCGCGTCTGCTGCGCCATCAGCCGTCGCTGCAGACGGTTGGCGAGCTTGGACACCACGCCCTGGAGGTTGAGCAGCTGCTGGTCGAGCTGCTGTCGCAGGCGGGACAGCTCGTCGCCGTCGCACAGCGCCTCGGCCGCGATCTCCTCGTCGAACTGGCGGGAGAACACGCGGTACTGCGTGCCGGGCTCCGCCTGGGTGGCTTCGCGCTGCTGCTGCGGCCCGCCGGCACGGTCCTCGCCCTCGGCGGCGCCGGCTTCCGCGTCGGTCGCTTCCTCCGGCTCGCCGGCGCTGGACGCTTCAGCCTCGGCGCCCGGCGTGTCCTCGGGAGTGGAATGTTCCTGTTCCGGTTGCGGCGAGGGCGGCGGCTCGGACTGCTGCTCCTGGTCGCCGGACGCTTCCGGACCGGCTTCCTCGTCTTCCGGTTCGGTCTCGACCTCCATCTCCGCCAGGTCGTAGGCGGCCAGCAGGCGGCGGGCGGCGCGGGTGTAGGCGGCCTGGTCGTCCTGGGCGGCGGCGAGCTCGTCGAGCGCCCGGTCAGCGCCCGCGGCCAGGGTGCTGCGCCATTGTTCCAGCACCGCGGCGGCGGCCGGCGGCGGCGCCTCGCCGGACAGCCGCTCACGGGCCAGCAGGGCAAGGGCGGCGGCCGTCGGCAGCTGCTCGCGACGGGTCATGCGCTCGTAGCCGGCCTGCTCGCACTCGCTTTCGAGCTTGTGCCGCAGGTTGGCGGCGACGCCGTTCATGTGCCGGGCGCCGACCACCTCGATGCGGGCCTGTTCCAGCGCGTCGTAGACCTCGCGCGCGTCGCGCGGGGCCGGGGTGCGGGCGGCATGCACCGCCGCGTCGTGAAGACGCAGCCGCAGGGCGGCGGCGTCGGCGGCGCCGCGCAGGCGCGTGATCTCCGCGGCGGGCAGGGAGCGGCTCGGCTGCGGCAGGCGGACGCGGGCTTCCGACACCTGGGCAGGGCCGGCCTGGAAGGTGACCTGCACGTCCTTGTGCCGGCCGATGGCGCGAAGCGTGCCGGCGGTGGCGCGCTTGAAGGCCTCGCCGCGTGTGTTGTCGCCGGAGCCGCTCATCGGGTCTTGGCGGGGGCGCCGGACAGGAGCTCCTCGTTGAAGCAGCGCTGGTAGTACTCGGCGACGGTCTGGCGCTCCGCCTCGTCGCACTTGTTGAGGAAGGTGAGCCGGAAGGCGAAGCCGAGGTCGCCGAAGATGCGAGCGTTTTCCGCCCAGGTGAGCACGGTGCGGGGCGACATCACGGTGGAGATGTCGCCGTGGATGAAGCCGGCGCGCGTGAGGTCGGCCAGGGCCACCATGCTTTCCACGCGTCGCTTCTGTGCGGTGTCACGGCCATCCCAGCCGGTCTTGGCCAGCACGATCGCGGTCTCCTCCGCGTGCGGCAGGTAGTTCAGGGTGGACACGATGTTCCAGCGGTCCATCTGGCCCTGGTTGATCTGCTGGGTGCCGTGATACAGCCCGGTGGTGTCGCCGAGGCCCACCGTGTTGGCGGTGGCGAACAGGCGGAAGCCCGGATGCGGACGGATCACCCGGTTCTGGTCGAGCAGGGTGAGCCGGCCTTCCACCTCCAGCACGCGCTGGATCACGAACATCACGTCGGGGCGGCCGGCGTCGTACTCGTCGAACACCAGGGCGCAGGGGTGCTGCAGCGCCCAGGGCAGCAGCCCTTCGCGGAACTCGGTGATCTGCTGGCCGTCCTTGAGGACGATCGCATCCTTGCCGATCAGGTCGATGCGGCTGATGTGGCTGTCGAGGTTGATGCGTATGCAGGGCCAGTTCAGCCGGGCGGCCACCTGCTCGATGTGGCTGGACTTGCCGGTGCCGTGATAGCCCTGGATCATCACCCGGCGGTTGAAGGCGAAGCCGGCCAGGATCGCCAGCGTGGTTTCGGGATCGAAGCGGTAGGCGGTGTCGATGTCGGGCACGTGCTCGGTGCGCACCGAATAGGCCGGCACCTCGAGGTCGCGGTCGAGGCCGAACAGGGTGCGGGTGTTCACCACGCGGTCGGGCGTGGACAGGCTTGCCGTCGGAGGCAGGCCAGCGATGCCGCCGTCGCCCAGGCCGGAGCCCGGGATCGGGTCCTGCAGGGTTTCCGTCGCCGCGGCCTTGATATCGTCCATGAAGTCGTCCCGTTGGTTCGTGCGGGTCCGAGGCACCCGGTCGCTGGTTCCTCCGATACGCGGTCGTCCCGCCTCGGTTGCGGCCAGGCAGGGGGAGGGTTTGGAAGCCGGCCGGTCTAGCCGGTCTCGGCCATGGGCTGCGGCGCCTCGGCCAGGTGGCGGCGAAGCGCTGTGTAGGCGACGTTGATGGTCTTGAGACGCTCCTCCGCCGCCCGGTCGCCGTTGTTGGCGTCCGGGTGGTTCTTCCGGGCCAGGTGCTTGTAGCGGCTCTTGAGCTCGGCCAGCGAGACAGGCCAGCCAAGGCCCAGCGTGTCGAGCGGCTGACGCAGCGCTTCCGGCCGCAGGTCGACCTCGCGCGCCCGGGTCTTGGCGCGCACCCGGGCGTCGGCGCTGCCGCGAAGCAGGCCAAGCGGGTCGAGCACCTGTTCCTCGTCGAGGCTGCCGGAACCGCCGCCGAGGTGGCCGAGCCGCCAGGAGGGGCGATTCCAGGACACGTCGGCGCGCAGGTGGGCCTCGATCTGGCCGGGGGTCATGCCCTTGTAGAAGTCCCAATGGGCGTTGTACTCGCGGACGTGCTCCAGGCAGAACCAGAAGTACTGGTTCAGCGTCTGCCGCGACCGGGGTGCGCGGTAGCCGGCCGGGTCGGCGCAGCCGGGCATATCGCACGGACGGTCCGGCGCGGCCGGGTCGGGATCGAACGCCCGGTGTCGCTGGTTCCGTCGCATCATCACCCGGTTATGTGCGCGCAGTCAGGACCGGTGCAAGAGGAAGCGGGGACGGACGGTTCCGTGGCGGCGGCAGGAGGAGGATGCGATGATCGATGACGGACGGGCGGCCCGCATGAGGGCCCGGATCACCGAGCGCTTCGCGCCGCGGCGGCTGGAGCTCGACAACGAAAGCGCCCGCCATGCCGGCCATGCGGGGGTGCGGGATGCCGGCGACGCGGGTGGGGAAACGCACTACGCGCTGCTGGTGGTGAGCGACGCCTTCGCCGGACTGGGGCGGGTGCAGCGGTCGCGGCTGGTGCACGAGGCACTGGAGAACGAGTTCGCGGGAGGTCTGCACGCCTTGTCGCTGACGTTGCGCACGCCGTCGGAACAGGAGGCGGCAGGCGGGCAGGGCCTGGGAACGGAGGCGGTTTGACGCATCGTTGTTGTTTGCGCGGGCCAAGCCGATCCGGTAGCTTTTGCCTGCTTCCGGTTGAAGCGACCCCGTCAACGAGGACAAACGATGGCCGACCTCGACGAGTCCGCGCCGGCTGGCACCATGATCCGCTACAACGGTTATTTCGACCGTTACGAGGACGGCCGCGCTTCCGGCTGGGTGACGGACCTGTCGTCGCCGCACGAGGTGGTGCAGCTGAAGGCGGTGGTGGACGGGCGCGAGATCGACACGGTGTCCTGCGACGGCGTGCGCGAGGACGTGCGCGGGGCGCTCGGGCTCGCCAGCGCGGAGGTGGGGTTCGAGTTCGACCTGCCGGAGGACTGCCTCGACGGCCAGCCGCACGTGCTGAGCTTCGCGCTGCCCGACGGCAGCATCCTGCCGCACATGGGCGAAGGCGGCCTGAGCAGCCTGGCGCCGTCGCTGGAGTTCAGCGACCGGCCGATCGTCAGCGTGCAGGGCAACGTGGACGGGCTGGTGCACAACGCGCTGCGCGGCTGGGTGCTGCGCAAGATCGGACGCTTGAAGAAGGCGCAGGCGCGCTGCGACGTGCTGGTCACCTGCGACAACGTCAAGATCGCGCAGATCCGGGCCGACCGCTTCCGCCGCGACGTCGGCAACGTTTTGGGCTGCGACCCGAACTGCGGCTTCGAGTTCGCGGTGCCGCACGCGTTCCAGAAGGACTACGCGCAAAGCTTCCGCTTCTTCGTGCTGCCGGAAATGCTGGAGCTGGACAACAGCCCCTTCAAGACGGCGACGGTTTCGAACTTCCTGGAAGGCAGGCTGGTCGCGATCTCCAACGACATGGGGCGCATGTATGCGGACATGGAGCGGCTGCGCCGCGAGATCACGGCGCTGCTGCCGAGCCAGGGATACCATATCGGCGACTACGACCGCTGGGCGCGACGCTACTACGAGAACCTGCGCGCACGCACCGCGGCGGAACGGCGGGCACTGAAGCAGGCGGGCAACCTGCCGGAGGAGCCGCTCGTCACGGTGATGGTGCCGACCTACAAGCCGCTGTTGTCGGACTTCGTCGCCGCGATCGAGAGCGTGATCGCGCAGACCTACGAGAACTGGGAGCTGGTGATCGTCGACGACGGCTCCAAGTCGAAGGAGGTGTCGGACAAGATCGACGGGTTCTGTGCCGCCGACAGGCGGATCCGCTGCATACGCTCGAAGAAGAACGTCGGCATCGCCAAGGCTACCAACATTTCCATGGAGGCGGCGCGCGGCGAGTGGACGGTGTTCTTCGACCATGACGACGTGATGGTGGACGTGGCGCTGGAGATCATGATCCGCACGGCGCAGCGCACCGGCGCCAAGCTGCTGTACTCGGACGAGGACAAGATCGACCAGGCGGGGTACTACCTGGAGCCGAACCTGAAGCCGGACTGGAACTACCGCTACGTGCTCGGCTGCAACTACGTGTGCCATCTCACCGTGATCGAGACGGCGACGATGCGGCAGGTGGGGCTGCTTCGGAAGGAATATGACGGTGCGCAGGACCACGACTTCATCCTGCGCTGCTCGGAGATCCTGAGCCCCCGCCAGATCGTGCACGTGCCGGAGCTGCTGTATCACTGGCGCATCACGCCGAACTCGACCGCGGCCGACGTGTCGAAGAAGGGTTATGCGGTGGATGCCGGCGTGCTCGCCGTGACAGACCACCTCAAGCGCAAGGGACAGGTGGCGGAGGTGTCCACCATCAACGGCCTCACCATCTATGCCGTGGAGTGGATCCCGCAGAGCACGCCCAAGGTGTCGATCATCATCCCGTTCCGGGACCAGATCGAGACCACGCGGCAGTGCATCGCCAGCCTGATGGAGAACACCGACTACGGCAACTTCGACATCGTGCTGGTGAACAACTGGTCGACCTCGCCGGAGGCCAAGCAGTTCTTCAAGGACGTCAAGAGCATCAAGGCGATCCGGGTGCTCGACGTGGTGGAGGAGTTCAACTATTCGCGGTTGAACAACCTTGCCACCAAGGACAACGACGCCGAGTTCTTCGTGTTCATGAACAACGACGTGTTCATCACCGACGAGGGCTGGCTGAAGCGGATCGTCGGCGAGGCGCTGTCGGACGACACCATCGGCATCGTCGGCGGCAAGTTCCTGTATCCGAACAAGACGGTGCAGCACGCGGGCGTGGTGGTCGGCACGCACGGCGTGGCAGCGCACATCCATCTCGGCATCCCGGACGACGACTACGGCTATATCGGCCGGGCGCGGCTGAGCCAGGACCTGGTCGCGGTGACGGCGGCCTGCATGCTGATACGCGCCGACAGCTTCCGCGCGGTGGGCGGCTTCGACGAGGAGCACCTCAAGATCGCCTACAACGACGTGGACCTGTGCCTGAAGGTGTACGGCAGCGGGCAGCGGGTGGTGTGGTGCGCCGACTTCGTGGCCGAGCACCACGAAAGCCTGTCGCGCGGCAGCGACATGCGGCCGGACCAGGAAGCGCGCTTCTTCCGCGAGCAGCAGACCATGTACGAGCGCTGGGGCGACAAGCCGTTCTTCAGGAACGACCCGTTCTTCAACCCGAACTTCTCGCGCATCGACCGGCTGTTCTATGACCTGGAGGACCCGGCGCGGCCGCGGGAACCGGTCGCCTCGGCCTGACGAGCAGGTCATGCGGATCAGACAGATGGCGATGGCGCTCGGCCTGGTGGCCGGGCTGGGGGCATGCGCGCTGGGGCCGCACGCCACGCCGCACTCGGCGGCCGAACAGGCCAGCATCGATCAGGCGCAGGCAACCCTGGACGGGATGGGCGGGCTCCAGGCACGGTTCGTGCAGGTCGGTCCCGGCAACGACACCGCGGAGGGCACCGCCTGGTTCGAGACCGGGCACCTGCGCCTGCAATATGACGCGCCGATGCGGCGGATCGTGGTGGCGACGCAGGGGCGGCTGGTGGTGCACGACGAGCCGAGCGACGCCACCACGCGGATGTCGCTGGCGGCGAACCCGCTCGGGCTGCTGCTGTCGGGGCCGGTGCGGCTGTCCGGGCCGATCGACGTCACGGACATCCGACGCGGTCCGGACACGCTGCAGGTGTCGCTCGCGCGCGCCAGCAACCCGGCGCAGGGGCTGCTGACGCTGTTCTTCGCCGGGCGTCCGGATGGCAGCCTGGTGCTGTCGGGGCTGGAAGCGGTGGACGCGGAGCGGCATCGCACGCGCTTCCACCTGCTGGACCAGCGGACCGGACAGCGGTTCGACCCGTCGCTGTTCGTGCCGCCCGTGTCCTGAGGGCGGGTAGGTCTGGATTTCGGTCGGGACTGGCTGATCGGGTCGGGATGGTTCGCGGGGCCGGGCGACCGGGGGACCTTCGGCTGGATGACGCGCCGGCCCGGCCTCCTCACGGTCGAGCATCGGCGCGAGGTCGGGAACGACGCGGCGCAGGGACCGCATGATGCGGCGTTGCGGCTGGTCGACCGGCGGCGGAGTCAGGCCGCAATGGCCTGATCAGCTCTCACCTCGGCTCGGCTCGGCTCCGTAGCGCTGCCGCTCGAACTCGGCCTGCTTCCGCCTGGGCGGCGACGTGGACCAGGCTTGTTCGAACCGGGCAGCCTCGGGCGGGAGCTCAGGATGGTAACCGTTCGGTCTCCCCACGCTGACGCGGCAGGACGTTTCTGCTCTCACCGTGGCTCCGAGAGTGGAGCACAGTCTTGGTCGAGTGGGAGCGTGAGGCATTCTGGCGGGGCACGTCGATGCCTGCCAGCAGCAGGCGGGGCTGCAGCGCGACTCCTGCCGCGAGCACGGGCTGTCGCCGCATGTCCAGTCGATCCAGGTCACGCCGCTGCAGGTGACGAAGCCGGACGAGCACAGCCCCTTCAGCAGCACGCCGGTGACGACCTCGCCGTTCAGCCTGGCCTTGCCGATCATGTTGTTCTGCAAAGCCGCGGTGCCCACCTCGTGGGAGTCGTTGCACCGCTCCGCCGTCGTGGCCTCGACAGGGCCTGTCACGGCTAACAGCGTCATCGCGAGCCGGAGCGTGAGCCTCATTCCTCGGTGCCATGGTCGCCGTTCAGCAGCAGGGGGGCTTCCCGCCGGCGTCTTTCCATCAGAGCCTGGATGACCTTGCCGCCGGATTTGATCTGTTTCACCGCCAGGGCCGCAGCCTCGCAATCGCCGTTGTTGACGGCCTCCCGGACGGCCGGCCAGCCATGACCCGGATTCTAGAGGAACGACACCAGCGCATCGAACTGATTGGGCTTCAAGGGCACCGTCCGGTATTCTCGAACGGGCACCTAGATCCTTTCACGCGAGGATGGTGGGCGAAGTGCCCAGCTTGTGAATCCTCCCATCGCCCCGCTGGGTAGAGACGCCTCAAACCCCTTCGCTGCCAGCCGGACGATCTCATGCCAATCCTGCACTATACCAAGGCCCCCCCAGTCGGCTGACGCCAGGACTAGACCGGATAGAGGAACTGCCAGAAGGGCATGATAGACCACGCTCAGATAAAAGCGTGGTGTGAGTCTGTTGCAGATTGTCAGGCCTAGAAGAAAGAGCGGAAATCCTACCAACAAAGCCAGCGGGAACTGACATAATCCCTCAACAGTCGTGAAAACAACAGAAACTGGAATATTGTAAACGGTCCAAGGTCCAGTTGCAACGGTGTAAATTGTTAAAATGGTCCAGAACAAGGAATAGAACGTCAGAAACCCTGCAAAGGTAGCGATCAGGAACTTCCGGTTGTAGTCCTTGAGCATCGTCTAGCGATCAGTTATGCTGTCGTTTTTGTATAATTGAAGACCAATGTTGGTGTTGATAACATTCCTTTTTGGAAGATGTGCGTATTTTCCATCCATGGGCGTTCCTGGTGCGTAGGTGCTATGAAAGCGGGCGTATAAGTTTTCAATATTCAGTATTTCGTCTTGACTGACTCCCAACGCAGCAGAGTACAGACCGATCGAAATGGTCGCATAGTCAACATACGAGGAGTTGAATTTTCCGCCAACCCGCTGAGCATCCCACGAGCCGTTTTGCTTAAACCGCGACAACCTACCCACCAAGTACGCCAGTTGTGAGGCTGCGCCCCCGTCTGTAGAACCCAAGGCGTCATACTCGGCTTTATCAGCTAATCCCTGTCTGACAAACATCTTCGGGTCCAAGCTTGCTGGCCGCACAACGTTGCGACCTTGAGACTTCACTTGGTTGCCGTGATCATCAAGTAGCATGATGTCGGTGTCTTTTTCGTGCAGAGGGGCCGCAGCCGGCTGGTCTGCCACGCGCGGTATCGCCGCGTCGCTCCCGCCCGCCTGCGCCACCTCCACGCTGCCGGATGGCCGGGGCGACCGGTCGGCCTCCCGCATCCCCTGCAGCATGGCCAGCACGTCGCCATTCGCGTCGGCGCCAAACGTTCCGGCGCTCGTGGCGGGGCCCTGGCCGGTTCGGCTGCCACCGGCGGCGCCGACGGCCGCACGCATCGCAAGCGGAAGTGCTGCTCCCGGCGTCATGACGATGTCCAGCGCCCGGCGGCCGGTGCCGGACGACGGCGTGGCCCCGGCCAAGTCGGGAACGTCGTCTTCGGCCGCCGCCGGCCCAGGCTCGGCGAAGGGCGCCCGGACGAACGGTGCGCCTGGACACGGCGCCGACCGCGAGCGCAAGGCCTCGCCCAGGCCAAGGGCGTTCAGGTCGACGTTGGCCAGCCGGTTCATGTCGAACCGTCCAGCGCTGCGGGGGCCGTAGGCCGCAG
>CAXTCK010000011.1:0-4368 GCA_964242425.1 uncultured Acetobacteraceae bacterium
TGGTGCGGCTGATCGCCGGCATCCCGGCCAAGGTGAACCTGATCCCGTTCAACCCGTGGCCCGGCAGCCAGTACAGGCCGTCCAACCGGCAGCGCCTGGCACGGTTCGCCGAGATCGTGACCGAGGCCGGCTTCGCCTCGCCGATCCGCACCCCGCGCGGCCAGGACATCCTGGCCGCATGTGGCCAGTTGCGCACCGACAGCAGGCGGGAGCGGCCGGCGGCCTGAGCCTGTGGCCAGGGGAACCCCGCCCACCGTCCGGCTCTTCTGAGCAGGAGCGCAGGAGGCTCCCGCCATGGCAGACCACGGACAGACCACCGGCAACGTGCCCGTCGAAGGCATCGATCCCGGCGGCACGCACAAGGCGCCGGGCGGCAACGCCCTGAAGAAGGGGCCGGGCGACCACGCGGGCGCGGCCCCGCCGGTGGAAAGCGGCGACCGCAACACCGCGCCCAAGCCCGGCATCCACGACGACGACCACGCCGGCCACGGCAGCCACGAGCACCGCTCTGTCTGAGCCGGCCCTGTTCGACCAGCTGCGCGCGGCGCTGCCGGAGATCGAGGCAGAAGCCGGGCGTTGCGACCGCGATGGCGCCTTTCCCGAGCGCGGCATCGCCCTGCTCCGGGAAACCGGGGCACTGGCGTCGCCCCTGCCGAGTGCAGTCGGCGGGCTCGGGCTCGGCACCGAGCCGGCGGGAGCCCTCGGGATGCTCCGCATGCTTCGCCTCCTCGGCGCCGCCAACCTGTCGCTCGGACGATTGTTCGAGGGCCACGTCAACGCCCTGAAGCTTCTCGGGCGCTACGGGCAGCCGCAGCAGGTGCGCGACGCGGCGGCGGCCATACGGCAGGATGCGCTGTTCGGGATCTGGGTCACGGAGGGCGAGGACGGGCTGCGCTACACGCAAGACGCGCCGGACGGGCCGCTGCGGCTCCAGGGCGCCAAGCTGTTCGCGTCGGGGGCGGCCCATGTGACGCATCCGCTCGTCACCGCCACCTCGCCGCAAGGCGACACGCGGATGATGGTAGTCCCGCTCGGGAGCGACCGCGCGGCGCAGGCGATGCCGGCCTCCTTGTCCGGCATGCGCGGCGCCTGCACCGGACGCCACGACTTTTCCGGCTTCGTCCGGGGCCCCGAGATCCTGGTCGGCGGCTCCGGGGACTACCTCAGGCAGCCCGAGTTCTCCGCCGGCGCCTGGCGCGGCATGGCGGTGGCGCTGGGAGGCATCGACCGGCTGGTGTCCTTGTTCTGCGCCGGCCTCGCCGCCCGCAACCGCGACACCAACCCGCACCAGCAGAACCGCATCGGCGAGGCGCTGATCGCGGGAGAAACCGCCGCCTTGTGGACACGCAAGGCGGCGCTGGTGGCGGAAGGCGACCGCTTCGAGCCGGGCGACGTGGCGGCCACGGTCAACCTGGCGCGTATCGCCGTGGAGGCCGCCGGCCTCGACGTGATCCGGCTGGTGCAGCGCGGGCTCGGCCTGTCCGCTTTCCTGTCCGGCAGCCCGGTCGAGCGGGTGCTGCGTGATCTTTCCACCTATCTGCGGCAGCCGGCGCCGGACGAGACCCTGGTCGAGGGCGCCACCTGGTTCGCCGGCCGCACCCTGCCTGACGCGGACGCCGCATGACCGGCCGTATGACTGGCCATCTGGCGGGCGCGCTGCACGAGGGCTTCCGCAGCTTGCCGTTCGGAACGCTGGAGCAGATCGCGCCCGGCACCGCCCTGGTGCTGGCGCCGCACCCCGACGACGAAAGCCTCGGCTGCGGCGGGCTGATCGCCGAGGCCTGCCGGGCTGGCCGTCCACCGCTGGTGGTGGTGGCGACCGACGGCGCCGGCTCGCATCCCCGTTCGCCAAGCTGGCCGGCGCCGCGCCTGCGCGACCAGCGCGAAGCGGAAACCCGGGATGCGGTGGCCTGCCTCGGCCTGCCGCCCGACCGCCTCGCGTTTCTTCGCCTGCCTGACACGCAGGCCCCGCACGAAGGGCCGGCATTCGAGCGCGCGGTGGACAGGCTGGCCGCCTTGGCCGCGGCCCATGGCTGCGACACGATCCTGGCACCCTGGCGGCACGACCCGCATTGCGACCACGAGGCGGCCTGGCGCATGGCGAAGGCGCTGGCGGCGCAAGGCGGTCATCGCCTGCTGGCTTATCCGGTCTGGGGCTGGCTGATCCCGCCGGACACCGTGCTCGATGCGCCCGCGCCCGAAGGCTGGCGGCTTCCCATTGGCCCGCACCTCCGGGCCAAGGCGCTGGCGATCCGGTCGCACCGGAGCCAGTACGGGAACCTGATCACCGACGACCCGGACGGCTTCCGCCTGCCGCCCGCGCTGTTGTCGGTGTTCGAGGCCCCGTTCGAGGTGTTCCTGTCATGAGCGGAGGAAGCTGGCCGGCGGACGTGTTCGAGCGCATCCACGCCGGAAGCGAAGACCCCTGGGGCTTCGAGACCAGCCCCTACGAGCGCGCCAAGTATGCCGACACCCTGGCAGCCCTCGACGGGCGACGCTACCGCAACGGGCTCGAGCTGGGCTGCTCCATCGGGGTGATGACGCAGTTCCTGGCGGCGCGATGCGACAACCTGCTGGCGATCGACATCAGCGGAACCGCGCTGGCCCGTGCCCGGACCCGTTGCGCGGCCCTGCCCGGCGTGCGGTTCGCGCAGGCGGCGCTGCCGGACGGGTTGCCGGCGCTCGACCCCGGATCCTGCGACCTCCTGGTGCTGTCGGAGCTGCTCTACTTCCTCAGCCCGGACGACATCGACCGGCTGATGTCCGGCGTGCTGGCGGCCGCCGCGCCGAATGGCGTGATCCTGCTGGTGAACTGGACCGGGCACACCGACACGCCCTGCACCGGCGACGGGGCGGCCGAGCGTGCCCGCACCTGCTGCGACGGGACCGGTCGCCGCGTGTCGCCGCCGCTTCGCCGCGACGGCTATCGCATCGACCGGATCGGCTGACCGCTACCTCCTCCGCGCGTCGGCTCACCCGGGTGCGGAGGCTCAGCGCATGTCCGGCCGGAGCGTGGTCACGGCGGGCTGCGCCCCGCGCGGGCCGGACCGCACGGCCTGGACCCCAGGCGGCTTTTGCGCCTTCGGGATCCGCTTCCCGTTCGCTCCCTGTTCGGCCGCCTGCTCCAGCCGGCAAACGATCCGTTCCGCCTTGTCGCGATGCCGCGCGAGCTCGACGCGACGCACCGGATGATGGCACAGGGATATGCTTTCGGCCTCGACACGGGCCCAGGCGGTGCCGAAGCACGGTTCCTCCAGCCATTGCCGGACCAGGCCCGGCGGCAGCGAAACCCGGGCGGCGTAGGCGGACAACGCCTGCCGATCGGGCAGGCCGGCGAGGCGGGCGTCCCGAAGGCCGCGCAGGAACGCGCGCGCTTCGGCGCGTCGCAGGCAGTTCCCCGCCGGCTCCAGGCTGTCGTCGAGCATCTCGTCCTGTTGCAGCACGCGCCGGGCGATGGTTTCCGCCATGCCGCCCGGGGCCCGGCCGACCGTGCGGCCGGACACCGTCACCACCGCGTCCGGGGCGTGGCGGATGCGTCGGTCGGCGCGACGCAGCGCATGAAGGAAACCGCGATCCTCGCCCGAAGGCAGCGCCGGCACGCCGCCCACCAGTGCCCAGGCCTGCGCGGTCACGGCGATGCTGGCGCCGGAATGCTCGACGTGGCGCGGCCAGGGATCGGCCGGATCGGGATCGACCAGATGATGGATCCGGTCGAGCAGGGTGGCATACGCGATCTCGGCGTCGTCGTCCCGGTGCAGCTGGGCCGGAATGGCCAGCGCCTCGACCGGATCGATGGCGGCGCGCCCGCATACCACCTCCGCCCCCTGGGCCAGGGCGCGGAGGTTGGCGGACAACCAGTCCGGCCGGGCGGCGCCGTCGGCGTCGGTGGTGAACAGGATGCCGTCCGGACCGGCCAGCCCGGCCGCGATCGCCATCGCCTCGCGCCGGGCCGTGCCGGCATGGGCGAAGGCGCGGGGATACAGCCGCTCGACGCAGCACAGCTCGAACGGCAGGTGCCGGGCGGCGTCCCGGGCGCGGGACGCGGTGTCGTCGGTGCAGTTGTTGAGCAGGAGCACGACATGATCGAACGACGCCTGCTCCTGTTCTCCCAGCGCCCGCAGGCAGGCGGCGATACGGTCCGCCTCGTCGCGCACCGGGATCGCGACGACGAGCGGGCGGGCGAGGAAGCGGTCGAAGCGCGACACCAGCGATCCAGATGTGGAGGAGCGTCCGGAACGGCGCGCTGCGGCATCGCAACGACCCGACCGTAGCCGCGGTTCCGGCTGGCGGCACTTTTACGCCAGCCTTTTCCACCAGCCTTTTCCGTTCCGGGCGCGGATGCTACGGGACCCGATCGGCCGGACGACG
>CAXTCK010000011.1:4468-16924 GCA_964242425.1 uncultured Acetobacteraceae bacterium
CAGCCTTTTCCGTTCCGGGCGCGGATGCTACGGGACCCGATCGGCCGGACGACGCAGCGCCGGCACTGCCAGGGATGCCCGCATGGCCAACAGAAACGTCAAGAAGGTCGTGCTCGCCTATTCCGGCGGCCTCGACACCAGCGTGATCCTGCGCTGGCTGCAACTGAATTATCGTTGCGAGGTGGTAACCTTCACCGCCGATCTCGGCCAGGGCGAGGAGCTGGAGCCGGCGCGCAGGAAGGCCGAGCTGTTCGGGGTGAAGGAGATCTTCGTCGACGACCTGCGCGACACCTTCGTGCGCGACTTCGTGTTCCCGATGTTTCGTGCCAATGCCCTCTACGAGGGGCAGTACCTGCTGGGCACCTCCATCGCCCGGCCCCTGATCGCGCAGCGGCAGATCGAGATCGCGGAGATGGTCGGCGCGGACGCGGTCGCACACGGCGCCACCGGCAAGGGCAACGACCAGGTGCGGTTCGAGCTCAGCTACTACGCGCTGAAGCCGGACGTGACGGTGATCGCCCCCTGGCGGGAATGGGAGCTCACCTCGCGCACCCGGCTGCTCGCCTTTGCCGAGGAGAACCAGATCCCGATCGCGCGCGACAAGCGCGGCGAGGCGCCGTTCTCGGTGGACGCGAACCTCCTGCACTCGTCCTCGGAGGGCAAGATCCTGGAGGATCCAGCCCTCGCCCCGGATGAAAGCGTGTTCCAGCGCACCATCAGCCCGGAAGACGCTCCCGACGTGGCGACGGTGATCGCGGTGGACTTCGCCGGCGGCGACCCGGTCGCGGTCAACAACGAGACGCTCGGCCCGGCGGCGCTGCTGGCGCGCCTGAACGAGCTCGGCCGCGCCAACGGCATCGGCCGGCTGGACCTAGTGGAGAACCGATACGTCGGCATGAAGTCGCGCGGGATCTACGAGACGCCGGGCGGGACGATCCTGCTGGCCGCGCACCGGGCGATGGAAAGCATCACCCTGGACCGCGAAGCAGGCCATCTCAAGGACAGCCTGATGCCGCGCTACGCCGAGCTGATCTACAACGGGTTCTGGTTCAGCCCGGAGCGGCGGATGCTGCAGGCGCTGATCGACACCAGCCAGAACAGCGTGACCGGCCGCGTCAGGCTGAAGCTCTACAAGGGCAACGTGATCGTGGTCGGGCGCGAAAGCCCGCACAGCCTCTACGACACCCGCGTGGTCACGTTCGAGGAGGATGGCGGCGCCTACGACCAGGTCGACGCGCAGGGCTTCATCAAGCTGAACGCCCTGCGGCTGCGACTAGGGGCCGCGATCGGCCGGAAGGGCGGCACGACCTGAACCCACACCGGCGGCGCGCCGTCCGGGTCAGTTCGTGGGAACCAGCTCGGCCTTGTCCGTCGCAGGGGCGACGATCGCCTGCGGAGCGCGCGCCGGTTCCGCATCGCGCGCGGCGACGAAACCTCCGGCGGCCCCGACCGTGCTTCCGGCCGTGTCGCCGGCCGCATCCCCGTGCATGCAATGCTGCACCGTGCGACAATGATCGTCCGCGCAGGCGGTCCATAAGGGAAGCGGGGCGTCGAGCCCGAGCGGGCCGGTTCCCTGTTGCCTGAGCTGGCGCAGGCTCCTGGTCGCGGCCAGCGGGCCGATCGCTGACGCGGTGGCCGAGCCACCTGCCGCCGGCACCGCATGAAGAAGGGATGCCGCCAGACGCTCGGCGCCGTCACGCGGCGTGGTCCAGCCGCATGCCGGATCGCCGGCGGCCTCAAGGAACCGGGTGATCGTGTCGATCATCGCAGCGCGAACGTCCGCCGTAGACATAGTCATCTCGCCAGCCCCTCGTTCAGCTTTGACGGTCGGCATCATGCCGTCCAACCAATAACGACAGGTTAACGCTTTTATGACTGAATGTCTTCTCCTGTTACGATGGGGAAGTCGCGATCGTCAGGGCCGGTTCGAGCTGTCCTGCTGCATCCCCTCGCGCAGGATCCGCTTCGCCAAGTCCAGCACCTTCGGCATGGTGTCGTTGTAGAACGAGATCAGCCGCATGGTCGGCCTGATGACGCCGTCCGCCCCATCGACCGCACCGTCAACCGCGACCAGATGGACGGCGCGCAGCGTGTTCAGCGCCTGCTCGACCTCCGTCGCGGTCCAGCGCGGCTCAAGGTCCTTCTGGTACTCGGCAAGGGCCCGGATGTGCCCTTCGGCGAAGAACAGGCAGATCGACCGCATCAGTTCGTCCCGCAGGGGATCGGGCCGGTAGTGCACGCCCAGCAACACTGCGAGCGCTTCCTCGCGGCTTTCCATGAACCAGTGCAGCAGGCGGAGTGATATTGCCGCATCCCGGTTCAGCGAATTGTCGTTCGCAGCCTGCAGGTCGTCATACGCCACCATGGTCCATCTACGAGGCTGGAATCCAGTAATTGTCGATGGTCTCCGTTCCGCCGCCTAATAAAGTCCACGTGACGGGACCGCGGGTCATCAGGTCAGCACCGGGTAGCGCACGCCGGTCAGTTGCTCGGACACCGTCCACAGTCGCTGCCAGGTCGCCTGGTCCAGGGCGTGCGACGAGATCGCGGCCAGGGTCGGGTCACCCTTGATCTCCTTGAACCCGTCCGGCCCCCAGTACTGCCCGCCGGTCACGTCGGGCATGGTCGCGGCATACAGGCCCGGCAGCGCTCCCCGGGGAGCGTCCTGTCCGAACACGCCGATCGCGGCGTTGGCGGCAGCGGCAGCAATCCGGGGCAGGCCGGTGGCGGCGATGAAGCCGGTGGTGGCGATGCCGGGGTGCGCCGCTACGCTGACCAGGCGCGACCCGGCCGCGCGGGCACGGCGGTCGAGCTCGAGCGCGAACACGAGGTTCGCCAGCTTGGACTGGCTGTAGGCCCTGCTGCCGTTGTAGCGGCGCTCGCTCCCCAGGTCGTCGAAGTCTATCCGGCCACGCCGGTGGGCGATGCTGCTGATCGCCACCATCCGCGGGCTCGGTGCCGCCAGCAGCACCGGCATCAGCAGGCCGGTCAGCGCGAAATGGCCGAGGTGGTTGGTGCCGAACTGGCGCTCGAAGCCATCAACCGTGACCGCGCGCGCCGACTGCAGGCCGAGCCCGGCATTGTTCAGCAGCACGTCGATCTGCGGGAATGCCTCCGCGGTGCGCCGGGCGAAGGCACGCACGCTGTCCAGCTCCGCCATGTCCAGCAGCGAAACCGACACCGCCGCATCCGGATGGCGCGCCTCGATGCGGGCGCGGACGGCGTCGCCGCGCGCCTGGCTGCGGACCGCCAGCACCACGTGCGCTCCGCGCCCGGCGAGCGCGTCCGCCGCTTCCGCGCCGATGCCGCTGCTTCCTCCGGTGATGACAACGACCCGACCGCGCTGGTCGGGCATGTCTGCGGGTGTCCAGCGTGGCATCGATCGGAACTCCTGTTGCTTGGCCGTGGCGTCGGTTCATCACACCATGAGGCCGGCGGGCTTGCCTATGCCGCTGCTCCGGGCTGCGGGTCCAGGCTCGGGAATGGCAAACTACGGTTGATGTGGGTCGCCGCGGTCGCCGCATGCCCGCTCGCCACGCTTACCTGCGACAGGCCGCTGACCACGTCGCCGGCTGCACAGAGCCCGTTCACGCTCGTGCGCTGGCGCCGGTCCACGAGCAACGTCCCGTCCGCGTCCGCACCCAGTTCAAGGGCGCGGGCGGAGCGTATCCGCGTGCCAAGCGCCGAGTAGATAGGGTCGTAGCGTCGCCCGGTGCCGTCACGCCTATGCCAGGCGACGATCCGGTCTCCTTCCACCGACAGCGCCTCGACCGGCGTCTCGTCGATCGCGATCCCGGCCTCGTGCAGGGCCTTCCACTCGTCGTCCGGCATCTCCATCGCCTGGCGCAGGGTCAGCACGGTCAGGTCCGCGGTGTAGCTCCGGATCAGCAGCGCTTCCTTGGCCCGGCAGGAACCGAACGCGATCAGCGCCACCTTCTGCCCGATCACCTCGACGGCGTCGCAGATCGGGCAACAGCGTATCAGGCCGCAACGCACCGCGTCGCGCACCCCCGGAAGCTCCGGCTCGACGTCCAGTCCGCCGGTCGCCGGCAGCACACGCGGCACGCGCAGCCTCGTGCCGGACACCACCGCCTCCAACCCGCCTTGCGGCAGCGCCGACAGCGCGGACACCATGCCCGGCTGGATGACGGCGGCGTAGCGCGGGTGCCCTGGACGCGCATGCGACCCGGCAGGTCGTCGCCGGACAGGCCGTCGGGGAAGCCCGCCAGGTTGTGCGACACCGGGATCCAGGACGCCCGGCTGCTGCTGCCGTCGACCAGCGTCACCGCGCGGCGGAACCGGGCGAGGCACACCGCGGCGGTCAAACCCGCGGGGCCGGCTCCGATCACGAGGCAGTCCATCAGAACTCCTGACGCTGCGCCGGCCATCAGGATGCCCGATTACGCCCCGGCCTGTCATCCCGCTCCGCGAGCGTCGTCATCCGTCGGCCGCCATCCGGACGAAGCGCGGCACCGGCGCCCCGTCCACCAGCACCGTCTCGTTCCACATCGCCAGCGGCCGTATCCAGGTGCTGCCGTCTTGGTCGGCGCGGTATACCACCAGCCATTCCTCGGTTTCGCTGTGCCGCCCGGTGGCCAGCACCATGTAGAGCCCGCCCTTGTAGTGCTTGTAGGCGCCCGGCATCGGTTCCATGGCATGTCATCCTTGATCTCTGGCCCGGCGCCCTGTCGGCCTGACGCCTTCCTGCCCCGGCATCGGCCCCTCGTCGGCGCCGCTCCTCCCGCCTATGATGCGGTTCCCGCCAAGATCGCCGGCCCTACCGCCGCTGGAAACCCCGCATGACCTGCCGCCCGACCGGCCTCGCCTTTGCCTTCTGCCTGCTTGCGTCGCTGCCGGCGGCGGCGACCGAAGCCCGGCACCGCCATCACCATCCCGCTTCCGTCGCCGCTGCGAGGCCGGTGATCCTGACGCAGCAGCCGGGCACGACGCTCGACACTGCGGCGCGCGAACTGAACGCCGAGGACATCGCCGGCGCCCGCAAGCGCGGCGAAACCCCGATCGTGCTGATCGGCTCGGCGCCCTTGTCCACCGACCACGGCGACACCGCCTTGTTCGTGCAAACGCAGTCGGCCAGCCTGTGCGGCTCGGCCGGGTGCTCGACCTCGGTCTACCTCCGGCACGACGGGCACTGGATCAAGGTGCTGGATTCCGTCAGCGGTCCGATCAAGGTGCTGGCGACCAGCTCAGGCGGCATGCATGACCTGGTGGTGGGCGACAAGGACCGCTGGACCTGGTTCGGCCAGGCTTATCACGACACCCTGCCGGCAGCCCCGATCGGCAACCTCAAGCGCTCGGTGGAGCGACACCAGGCGCAGGCTCGTCGGGGCGGATAGGCAGGGATGGAGCGGGTGAAGGGAATCGAACCCTCGTATGAAGCTTGGGAAGCTTCCGTTCTACCATTGAACTACACCCGCCCGTCGCCAGGCTACCCAGGCACCATAAGGCCGCACGGCCCCGTCGGCAACGCCCTGCGCAGTTGACGGGCCCCGGAAGCGCCCCCTAGAACTGTTGCCGCCCACTCCTCGCGACCTGTCCGGCCAGCCTGCGGCGAAGTGAAGCAAGTGCGTGAAGCGGCCTTGGCGGAAGGCTAGCGGGATCCGGATACGGGCCGCCTCGGCATCCCTGTCCGGGTATCGCCTCCGACCGATCGGGAAGCCGAGATGAACGACCAGCACGCCCTCCACCCTGCCACCCTGCTGCTCCACGCCGGGACCTCCCGCACCCCGCACGGGGAAACCAGCGAGGCGATGTTTCTCACCTCCGGCTTTGTCTACGACGACGCCGAGCAGGCGGAAGCCACCTTCCTGGGGCAGGCGACGCACTACCAGTACAGCCGCTTCGGCAACCCCACCGTGGCTGCGTTCGAGACCAGGCTGGCGGCCTTGGAAGGCGCCGAGGCCTGCCGCGCCACCGCCACCGGCATGGCCGCGGTGAGCTCGGCCCTGCTCAGCCACCTCAAGGCTGGCGACCGCATCGTCGCCGCCCGCGCGCTGTTCGGCTCCTGCCACTGGATCGTCGCCCAGCTGCTGCCGCGCTACGGCATCGACACCGTGTTCGTCGACGGCGGCGACCTGGACGCATGGGCGCAGGCGCTGTCGGTGCCCACCACCTGCGTGCTGCTGGAAACGCCGTCCAATCCGATGCTGGACATCGTCGACCTCCGGGCGGTGTGCGACATGGCGCACGAGGCCGGCGCCGTGGTGGTGGTGGACAACGTGTTCGCCACACCCCTGCTGCAGCAGCCGCTGCGCTTCGGCGCGGACGTGGTGGTGTATTCGTGCACCAAGCACATCGACGGCCAAGGCCGGGTGCTGGGCGGCGCGGTGCTCGGCACCAGCGCCTGGATCGAGAACACGCTGCAGCCGTTCCTGCGCAACACCGGCCCGGCGATGTCGCCGTTCAACGCCTGGGTGCTGTCCAAGGGGCTGGAAACGCTGACGCTGCGGGTGGACGCGATGACGCGCAGCGCCGCAACGGTCGCGGACATGCTGGCCGCCTCGCCCGGCATCGCCCAGGTGTGGTATCCGGCGCGCGCCGACCATCCGCAGCACGTGCTCGCCATGCGTCAGATGGACGCCGGCGGCACCCTGGTCACCTTTGCCGTGGACGGTGGCAAGGCGGACGCGTTCCGGATGATGAACGCGTTCCGGTTGATCGCCATTTCCAACAACCTGGGCGACAGCCGCTCCATGGTGACCCATCCGGCCACCACCACCCACATGAAGATCGGACACGCGGAGCGCGCGGCACTCGGCATCGGCGACGGCGTGATCCGGCTGTCGGTGGGGCTTGAGGACGTCCGCGACCTCCTTCTCGACCTCCGGCGCGGCCTGGACGCGCTGGCGGATCGTGACCGGCGCCAGGCCGCGGAATAGGATGCCGGGAACAGCGCCATGAAGGGCAAGGGACGCATGACCGTCATCCCGGCGCCGGACGCCGATCCAAAGCCGGACGCCGAGGACGGAGTACCCTGCTTCAGCGCAGTCACCCGCGATATACGCGTCAGCGTGCGCTCGGTGTTCCTGGAGGACCAGTCGCAGCCCGACGAGCGCCACTACCTGTGGGCCTATCGGGTGCGGATCGAGAACCACGGCGCGGAAACGGTGCGCCTGCTCGGGCGCTCCTGGCTGATCACCGACGCCACCGGCCATGTCGAGAAGGTGCAGGGCGAGGGCGTGGTCGGCGAGCAGCCGGAGCTCTCGCCGGACGAAGCGTTCGAGTACACCTCCGGCACCCCGCTGGCGACGCCGACCGGCTTCATGTCCGGCCACTACCACATGGTCGCCACCGGTTCGGGCGAGCTGTTCGACGTGGCGATCCCGACCTTCAGCCTGGACAGCCCACACCAGGCCGGCATCATGCACTAGAGCATGATCCGTTCGCATCGGCTCACGGAGCATGCTCCAGCACATTGTTTTGTCGAGCATCTTTATTCGATCGACCGATCCGGTTCGATCGGATGATGCTCTAGCAGCGTCGACACTTCGGGACACGAGCCGCCATGGACCACGACGCCGACGCGCGCGACGCGCGACGTCCCACGCGGGAGGAAGCGGAGGAGGCGGTGCGCACCCTGCTGCGCTGGGCCGGCGAGGACCCGGCGCGCGAAGGGCTGCGCGACACGCCGCCCCGCGTGGTGCGCTCGTACGGGGAGTTCTTCGCCGGCTATGCCCTCGATCCGGTGGCCCTGCTCAGCCGCACTTTCGCGGAGGTGGACGACTACGACGAGATCGTGCTCCTGCGCGACATACGCTTCGAAAGCCACTGCGAGCACCACATGGTGCCGATCATCGGCCGCGCCCACGTGGCCTACCTGCCGCGCCGGCGCGTGGTGGGGATCAGCAAGCTCGCCCGCGTGGTGGACGCCTACGCGCGACGGCTGCAGATCCAGGAACGCCTCACCGCGCAGATCGCCAACACCATCAACGACGTGCTGCAGCCGCACGGGGTCGCGGTGATCCTGGAAGCCGGGCACCAGTGCATGACCACGCGCGGCGTGCACCGCCCCGGCGTATCCATGGTCACCAGCCGCATGCTGGGCGCCTTCCGCAACAACCCGGCCACCCGCCAGGAACTGCTGGCGATGCTGAACCGGCCTGGGGTGACGACGCCGTTCGAATAGGCGGATGCGCCGGTTGAAGCATCATCCGATCGAACCGGATCGGTCGATCGAATAAAGATGCTCGACAAAACAATGGGCTGGAGCATGCTCCGTGAGCCGATGCGAACGGACCATGCTCCAGCTGCGAACAACATCAAGGCTGCCCCCCCGGTCGGCAAGCGCGGAGAAACGGATCGATGTTCGGGTGGGGCGGGCCGAAGCGGCCGAAGGTCGTGGCGTTCGACATCATCGGCACGGTGTTCCCGCTGTCACCGCTTCGGCCCGCCATCACGGCGCTCGACCTGCCGCCCTCCACCCTCGAGGGTTGGTTCGCGGCCGGCCTGCGCGACGCCTTCGCCTTGTCCGCAGCCGGCGACTTCGCGCCGCTGCCGGATGTGCTTGCCGGCGCCCTCGACCAAGTGCTGGCCGAGCAGGGCCTGGACGCAACCCCAAAGGCGAAGGCAGCACTATTCGACCGGATGAAGCGCCTTCCGCCGCGGCCCGACGCGAGGCAGGCCTTCGAGCTGATCGCCGGTGCCGGCCTCCGGATCCTTGCCGTCAGCAACGGCGCCCGCACGGCCACGCAGTCGCTGCTCAAGAACGGCGGGCTCGACGACCTTGTCGCGCATGTGGTGTCGGTGGAAGACGTGAAGCTCTTCAAGCCGCAGCGCGGGGTCTATGACCGTGCCGTGCGGGTGGCGGGGGTGAAGGCGAGGCGCGTCGCCCTGGTGGCGGCCCATGCCTGGGACATCAACGGCGCCAAGGCGGCGGGGCTGACCACGGCCTACCTGTCGGCCGACCAGCCGTTCTCCCCCGTGATGCGCAAGCCCGACGTCGAGGCGCTGTCCCTGGCGGCGCTGGCCCGGGCGCTGGTGGCGCTTTAAAACGGGCCGCACGCGGGCCGGCGCGGTTGTCGTATCGGCGCGGTACCTAAACCGGACACGGGCTGGCCTGCCGGAACAGGACCGGTCCGGTCAACCACACGCCAAGCAGATGGCACGTCCTTGGTGCAGGTGCGCTCCGGCCGCGGGCCGGCCACGTCTTCGTCCGCCTTGCCCGCTTGGCTTGCCCATCTGGCTGCGCGTCCCGACCGAGCGTACGCGCCTACGAGTGCGGCCGGCTCCCCTGCAGCGCGTGCTGGAGGAACGCTGCCCGCACCTCCGACACACGTGCCCGGATCAGCGGGTCCGGCAGCAGGTGCGTGCCAGGCAGCAGCAGCAGCTGGTACGGCTTGCCAGCTGCGATCAGCGCCTGGGTCAGCTTCACCGTGTTCTCGAAATAAACGTTGTCGTCGGTCAGGCCGTGCATCAGCAGAAGCGGGCGCGACAGGCTGGCGGCATAGGTCAGCACGTTGCTCTTCTTGTACCCGTCCGGATCCTCCTGCGGCGTGCCGAGATAGCGCTCGGTGTAGGCCGTGTCGTAGTCGGCGAAGTCCACCACCGGCGCGCCGGCGACGCCCACCTTGAACAGGTCCGGCCGGCGTATGGTCGCCATGGCGGTAAAGTAGCCGCCGAAGCTCCAGCCGGTGACGCCGACCCGGCTGAGGTCCATCTCGGGATAGCGGCTTCCCAGCGCCTTCACCCCGTCCGCCTGGTCCTGGAGCGGCAGGTCGATCAGGTCGTGCTCGGTGGCGCGCTCCCAGTCGCGTCCGCGCCCGGGGGTGCCGCGCCCGTCCAGGCTGACCACCACGAAGCCCTGGTCGGCCAGGCACTGGTCCTCGACCGCGCGGCGCGGCGCGCGCTCCACCATCTTCACCGTGGGACCGGCATACACCGACAGCACCACCGGATAGCGCTGCCCCGCCGTGAAGTCCGTGGGCCGGATCACCATGGCGTCCATGCCCAGCGGCCCCACGGTGGTGTAGGTCACGCGCGGCACCGCGGGGGCCTCCGCCACGCTGGGCAGGGTGGCGAGCACGTGGCCGTCCTTGTCGCGCACCAGCACGCGCAGGTGGCCGTCGGCGCCGTCAAACGTGTCGGCGAACACCGCGTGACCTTCGGGCGAGAACTGCGCCGCGTGCAACCCGGGCTCGACTGCCACCGCGACCGGCGCGCCGCCGTGCAGCGGAATCCGGTACAGCGCCGAGCCGAGCCGGTCCGGGTCGCTGCCGACCGTCACCGTGCCGGCTCCTGCGTCCACGTCCGCCAGCGACAGGTAGGGCACGGCGGGCGTGGTCAGGGTGTGGTCCAGGCTGCCGTCGGCATGGTGCAGCTCCAGTGCCCAGCGGTCGTTGCGCTCGGCCGCCCACAGGAAGCCGGAGCCGTCCGGCAGCCAGTGCGGCAGGGGCAGGCCGCTGCCGCTGATGTCGGGCGTCAGGTTGAGCCAGGCCGGATCGGTCTCGGTCAGCAGGGTGGTGGCATGGCCGGTGGAAGGATCCACCGCCAGGACCTGCTCGATCGTCTGCGCCCGGTTCAGCACCACCAGCGTCAGGGGCCCCTTGCCCTCCGGCCACACCACGCGGGCGAGATACGGAAACGCCGCGCTGTCCCAGTCCACCCAGCGGGTGTTGCCGCCCTCCCGCGACACCAGGCCCAGGCGCAGCCGGGCGTTGTTCGTGCCGGCGCGCGGATAGCGGAACGACACCGGCTGCACCGACGGATGCTCCGGATCGGCGATGAAGTGCTGCTCGACCCCGCTCAGGTCGGCCGCCTCGTAGAGCAGCGTCTGGCTGTCCGGCGACCACCAGGTGCCGTCCGGCCGCGACAGCTCCTCGGCGGCGGCGAACTCGGCCACGCCGTGCGTCAGGGTGGGGCTGGCGCCGGTGGTGAGCTGCCGGTCCTGGCCGCCGGACAGCTCCACCACGTGCAGCTCGTCGCCACGCACCGCCGCCACCGCCCCGCCATCCGGCGACAGGCGCGGGCCGATCCAGCCTTCGCCCGGTACCGCAACCGGCCGCGCATCGTCGGTCAACCCGATCCGGCTCAGCCGGCCGGCCTCGCTTACCAGCACCGTCCGGCCGTCGCGGGAGATGGCGTAGTCGGTGATGCCGGACAGCGTCATGCGCGCGCGTTCGCGCCGCGCTTTTTCCTCCACCGACGGGTGGTCGGAGCCGGGATCGGGCCGCGCCAGCTCGGTGGCGGCCTTGGTCTGCAGGTCGAAACGATACAGGCGAAGCGCCGTGTCGCGCGGGCCGCTGCGCAGGAACAGCACCGAACGGCCGTCCGGGGTCGGCTCGACATGGGTCGGCACCCCGAGCATGCCGTCCCGCGTTGCCGCCAGCCGCTCGAAGCAGCTTTCTGCCGCGAGCGCCGGGACCACGCCGAACGTGACCGTGCCGAACAGGACGGTGGACAGGCAAAGGACGGAACGCAGCATGGCGGCGACTCGGACAGGACGTTGACCCGGCGATACCGCCACACGGAGCGCCGGAAGACAAACCGTCATAACATCCGCCGGCGCAGCATCGTGCAGCCGAACGCGGCGCACCGGCAGCCCGGGCTACGCGTCCTGCCCTTGCACACCTATCGTGACGCACCGACCGGGGAGACGCCTCATGTCGCTCTCGACGACCACGTTTCCAAACCGGGCGCGGATGACCGGTTGTGCCGCTTCAACCCGCCGGTGACGCAGCCGAGCCCGGACGCGCACGGGCTGTGGCCGGTGGTGTCCGGCCTGGACTGGTGCGGCCACTTCAGCTCGACGCCGAACTGATCGGCGCCTGCGTATCGGCGGTGCGATACGCAGGCGCCGCCATCCGAGAGATGATGGCCCCGTTTCGCGTCCGGACTAGCCGTGCGGCAGCCCGTGATAGGTGCGATTGAAGTAGACCAGCGCTTCCCCCGGGTCGCCGAGCCGGATCTCCTGCACGGCGCAGAAGATCACGCTGTGCGTCCCCACCTCGACCACCTGCGACACCAGGCAGTCGAACGACACCAGCGCCTCCTCCAGCACCGGCGCACCCGTGGCGCCGGTGGTCCATGACCCGGACACGAAGCGCTCCTCCATCTCCAGCGGCCCGGCGAACGCCACCGACACGTTCTTCTGCGCGTGCGCCAGCGTGTTGATGCAGATCGGGCCGCCGACCACGAACGAGTCCCGCGCCCGTGCCGCGCGGTTGATGCACACCAGCAGCGTCGGCGGCGCGTCGGTGACCGAGCACACCGCCGACGCCGTCAGGCCATGCCGGTCATGGGCATCCCCCGTGGTGATGACGTTCACCGCCGCACCCAGCCGGGACATCGCTTCGCGGTAAATGGTTGCATCCACGGCCATGCCGCCCGTCCCCTCCCGGCCGTCGCGGCCGTGGACGGTGCGGTTAGCATGGTCGCGCAGACCACGCGATTCCTCCGCCCCGACGGTTGCCGGGCGACCGATCCGGACCGGCTCGTATCTCC
>CAXTCK010000011.1:17024-34914 GCA_964242425.1 uncultured Acetobacteraceae bacterium
GATTCCTCCGCCCCGACGGTTGCCGGGCGACCGATCCGGACCGGCTCGTATCTCCGGCGGGCTGCGTTCCGCATCCCGCAACGCGGACACCTCGGGGGACGCCCCGGCCCGGGCGTCCCGACGCTTCGCCCGCCCGCTTCGAGGCGGCCGGAACGACCGGCCGCGACGTGAAGTGGCGGCTGCGGCTCAGGCCAGCGTTTCGTCGAACAGCGCCCGCATCGAGGCCCAGGAGCGGGCATCGGCTTCCGGGCTGTAGCGGATCGCGTCCGGCATGTTGCGCTTCCCCGCTTCCTGGTTGGTGAAGCTGTGCACGGTGTTGCCGTAAAGGTGCATCTGCCAGTCCACCCCGGCCCCGCGCATCTCCGCCTCGAACCCGGCGCGCTGGTCCGGCGGGATCATCGGGTCGTCCGCGCCGATGCACACCAGCACCCGCGCCTGGATCGCCTCCGCGTCCGTCGGCGGAGCCACGGTGCCGAGGCCGCTGTGGAAGCCGACTACCGCCTTGAGCGCCGCGCCGTCGCGTGCCAGCTCCAGCGCCATGGTGCCGCCGAAGCAGAAGCCGATCGCGGCGACTCGGTCCCCATCCACCTCCGGACGGGCCAGCAGCGCGTCCAGCCCGCCGCTGGCCCGCGCGCGAGTCCTCGACGGGTCGGCGAACAGCGGCTTGAGCAGCCCCATCGCCTCGTCCAGCCCGTCCACCAGCCGCCCTTCCCCGTGCAGGTCGCAGGCGAGCGCCACGTAGCCGAGCCCGGCCAGGCGCTCCGCCCGCGCCACCGCGTGCGCGCTGAGCCCAAACGCTTCGGGAAACACCAGCACCCCGGGACGCGGGCCGTCACCCGGCTCGAAGAACAGCCGGCTCCGCATGGCAAGGCCGTCGGCCTGATAGGTCAGGGTTTCTGTCCGCATGATCCGGCTGCATCCTCGGGGCAAAGGGAGACCCGAGGATATCCTGCAACGGTTGGATGCCAAACCGGGCGCCGGGGCTTGCCCGCGGCGGGCAGGTGCCGCCTTATCGCGAACCGCCCCGGCGGCGCGCCCGGGAAGCGTTATTGACGCTCCGGCACCGAAACCTTCGGGCGCCAAAGCGTTGCTGCTCATCACGAACCGGAGGAATGCTTCAATGAACCATGCCGATCTCGTATCAAAGGTCGCGGCGGATGCGGACCTGTCCAAGGACGCCGCCGCCCTGGCCGTGGAAGCCGTCGCCAAGGCGATCAGCGAGTCGCTGAAAAGCGGCGAGGAGGTGCGCTATTCCGGCCTCGGCATCTTCGACGTGTCCGAGCGTGCCGCGCGCCAGGGCCGCAACCCGCAGACCGGCGAGGCGATCGCCATTTCCGCCAGCAAGGCGGCCCGCTTCCGCGCCGCCAAGGCGTTGAAGGACCACCTGAACCCGGCCGAGTCCAAGCCGGCGGCGAAGAAGGAGCCGGCCAAGGCCGCCGCTGCCGCCGCCCCGAAGGCCGCACCCAAGGCCGCGCCAAAGAAGAAGTAGGCGGGACGCCGACAGGCTGGGGCACACGAGGCCAAAGCCCTGCCGGGCCGAGGCGCCACCAGCCGAACGCATCGGGCGCGGATCGTTCCGCCGCGCCCGGTTGCCGTTCGACCCGTTCGTGGTTGCGGCGCACAAGCGGCTCGCCCAAACTCGCGTTCGCGAACGACGAGGGCAGTCCATGGATATCCAGACCACAGGCACCGGCAGTGCACGCGACGGTGGGCATCCGGCTGCCGCCTCCCGGATGGACCGGCTGGCGGAGGTCGCGGTCCGGGTCGGGTTGAACCTGTCGCGTGGCCAGGAACTGGTGATCACCGCCCCGCTGGACGCCGTGCCCCTGGTGCGACGCATCACCGAGCACGCTTATCGCGCCGGCGGGTCCCTGGTCACCACCTTCTTCACCGACGATGAAAGCCGGCTGGCCCGGTTCCGCTTCGCTCCCGACGAGGCTTTCGACGTCGCGTCCGGCTGGCTGTCGGAGGGCATCGCCAACGCGTTCCGCGGCAACGCCGCCCGCATGGCGATCAGTGGCGACGACCCGTCCCTGCTCGGCGCGCAGGACCCGGACAAGGTGTCCCGCGCCAGCCGCGCCGCGTCGCGCGCCAACCGGCCGTCGCTGGAGCTGATCACCACCTTCGCCATCAACTGGAACATCGTCGCCTGCGCCACCCCCGCCTGGGCGCGCACCGTGTTCCCGGGCGTGCCGGAAGCGGTGGCGGTGGAGCGGCTGTGGGACGCGATCTTCGCCGCGTCGCGCATCAACGGCGACGACCCGGTGGCCGACTGGGCCGCGCACAACGCCATTCTCGCGGCGCGCGGGCGCTCGCTGAACGGGCAGAACTTCGCGTCCCTGCACTTCCGGGGGCCCGGCACCGACCTGGTGGTCGGGCTGGCGGACGGCCATCTCTGGGCCGGCGGCGCCGAGCGCGCGGCCAACGGCATCGTGTGCAACCCGAACATCCCCACCGAGGAAGTGTTCACCACCCCGCATCGCCTGAGGGTGGACGGCACCGTGCGCTCCACCAAGCCCTTGTCCTACCAGGGCACGCTGATCGAGGACATCGCGGTGCGGTTCGAGGCCGGCCGCATCGTCGACGCCCACGCCGCGCGCGGCGAGCACGTGCTGACGCGCGTGCTCGGCACCGACGAGGGCGCCTCGCGCCTCGGCGAGGTGGCGCTGGTGCCGCATTCCTCGCCGATCTCGCAGACCGGGCTGCTGTTCCAGAACACCCTGTTCGACGAGAACGCCGCCAGCCACATCGCGCTCGGACAGGCCTACACCAAGTGCCTGCGCGACACGGACGGCCAGGACGCCGGCGCGCTGGCCGCGCGCGGCGCCAACACGAGCCTGATCCACATCGACTGGATGATCGGCTCGGGCGAGATCGACGTCGACGGGATCGCGCAGGACGGGGCGCGCGTGCCACTGATGCGCGCCGGCGAATGGTGCTGACGGCCTCCCGCCCCTAGGGAGGCGGGCGCCAGGACGATCAAGGCTTGCGAAACCGTCCCGCCTGCTCGACATCACCGTGCCATGGCCTATGCGGTGAAGGAGATGTTCGCGACCCTCCAGGGCGAGGGGGCGCAGGCGGGACGCGCCTCGGTGTTCTGCCGGTTCGCGGGCTGCAACCTGTGGTCCGGCCGGGAAGGGGATCGCGCAACCGCCACCTGCCGGTTCTGCGACACCGACTTCGTCGGCACGAACGGGGTCGGCGGTGGCCGCTTCGACGGCGCCGATGCGCTGGCCGACGCCATCGCCGCCTGCTGGACCGGGGGAGTCTCGCACCGCTACGTGGTGTTCACCGGCGGCGAGCCGCTGCTCCAGCTCGACCGCGCGTTGCTGGACGCCGTGCGGGCGCGTGGCTTCGAGGTGGCGGTGGAAACCAACGGTACCCTTGAGGCGCCTGCCGGGATCGACTGGATCTGCGTCAGCCCCAAGGCGGGCGCCTCGCTGGTGCAGCGCGGCGGCGCCGAGCTGAAGCTGGTGTTCCCGCAACCCGGGCTCGACCCGGATGCCATGTCCGGGCTGCCGTTCCGGCACTTCTTCCTGCAGCCGATGGACGGCCCCGAACGGGCGGCCAACACCGCGGCGGCGGTGTCCTACTGCCTGGCGCACCCGCGCTGGCGCCTGAGCCTGCAGACCCACAAGATGATCGGGATCCCCTGAGATGGGCGGCTCCACCCTTCAGCCGGGCGGCGCGCTGGTGCTGTTCTCCGGCGGGCAGGACTCCGCCACCTGCCTGGCCTGGGCGCTCGACCGCTTCGAGCGCGTGGAAACGCTGGGCTTCGCCTACGGCCAGCGCCACGCGATCGAGCTGTCCTGCCGCGACGCGCTGCGTTCCGGCATGGCGGCCGCCCATCCCGACTGGGCCGTCCGGCTCGGCCCGGACCACACCCTGTCGCTCGACGCGCTCGGCCAGCTGTCCGACACCGCGCTGACCCGCGACGCCGCCATCGCCCGCGGCGCCGAAGGCCTGCCCAACACTTTCGTGCCCGGCCGCAACCTCCTGTTCCTCACCTTCGCCGCCGCCCTGGCGACGCGCCGCAGCTTGCGCCACCTGGTCGGCGGCATGTGCGAGACCGATTATTCCGGCTACCCCGACTGCCGCGACGACACCATCAAGGCGATGCAGGTGGCGCTCAACCTCGGCATGGACCGCCGCTTCGTGCTGCACACGCCCTTGATGTGGCTGGACAAGTCGCAAACCTGGAGCCTGGCGGAAGCGCTGGGCGGCACCTCGCTGGTCGAGCTGATCCGCGAGCAAAGCCACAGCTGCTACCTCGGCGACCGCACCCAACTGCACGACTGGGGCTACGGCTGCGGCAGCTGCCCCGCCTGCGACCTGCGCCGCAACGGCTGGGCCCGCTTCCGCGGCGCGGCAGCGGATGCTTGAGCTGCGCTTCACCCGGCGCTTCTCCATGGGGCACCGGCTGATCGCCGGGCAGGCCGAGGCCTGCGCCCTGCCGCACGGGCACAACGAGTTCGTCACCGTGCACCTGCGCGCGACGCAGCCCATGCCGCTGGATGGCCAGAACAACATGCTGGTGCCGTTCGAGCGGGCCAAGAAGCGCTGGCACCGCTTCGTGGACGAACGGCTCGACCACGCGCTGCAGCTGTCCGAGCACGACCCGCTGCTGGCCTGGTTCCGCACCCACGAACCGTCGCGCGCGGAACGCATCGTGGTCACGCCGGGCGACCCCACCACCGAGCTGATGGCCTGCCTGCTGATGGCCAAGCTCGGCGCGATCCTGCTGGACGACGGCGGGCTGCTGCGCTGCGCCGCCGTGCAGCTGGAGGAAACCCCCACCAACACGGTCGTCGTTTCCGACGACGCCCTCCCGCTGCTGCCGGCGCGCGACGGCTGGTGGCGACGCCCCGACATGGACATCGCATGAGCACGCAGGACCAGCCGACCGGCGACGCAGCCGCAGCCCTCACCCAGCTCGGCCGCCACGCGCCGACGCCCGCGAGCCCGGAGGAAGCGCAGCTGGAGCGCATTCCCTCGCCGCACCCGGCACATCGCTACCTGGTGCGCTTCACCGCGCCCGAGTTCACCTCGCTCTGCCCCGTCACCGGCCAGCCCGACTTCGCCCACCTGGTGATCGACTACGTGCCGGACCGGTGGATCGTGGAAAGCAAGTCGCTGAAGCTGTTCCTCACCAGCTTCCGCAACCACGGCGCCTTCCACGAGGCCTGCTCGGTGCAGGTGGCGGCCACCCTGGTCGAGCTGCTGTCGCCGGTCTGGCTGCGCATCGGCGCGTACTGGTACCCCCGCGGCGGCATGCCGATCGACGTGTTCTGGCAGACCGGCGCGCCCCCGGAGGGCGTGTGGGTGCCGGACCAGGGCGTGCCGGGCTATCGCGGTCGGGGCTGAGTGGGCGCCATGCGCCGCAGCGCCGTTCTGGCCTTTCTGGCCGCCTGCGGCGCGGTTCTTCCCGCCCGCGCCGTCACCCTGGACGCGGACTACGTCCTGTCGAGCCACGGTTTCCGCCTGGTGGCCATCGACACGCACACGCAGCTTACCACGGCCGGCTACGCCATCAGCGCGCACAGCCGCACGGTCGGGCTGATCGGGGTGCTGGCGCGCAGCGACGTGACCAGCGTCGCGTCCGGCCGGTTCGACGGCATCCGCGTGCAGCCGGAGCGCTACGCCAGCACCGGCCGTTCCCGCGGCACCGACCGGACCACCGAGATCAGCTATCCGGCGCACGACCCGGTGGTGGACGTGCTCCGGCCGGCGGAGCCGGAACGCGACCCGGTGCCGCCGGCGCAGACACGGGGCAGCATCGACACGCTCAGCGCCATCGTCGGCCTGTCGCGGCAGGTGGCGCAGACCGGACGCTGCGACGGCACCGCGCTCGTGTTCGACGGGCACCGCTTGTCCCGGCTGGAGGCCAGCACGATCGACACGGAACCGGTGCCGAACCCGTCCGGCAGCGGCTTCTCCGGAACCGCGCTGCGCTGCGACTTTTCCAGCCGGCAGCTCGGCGGCTTCCTGCACGACGCCAACCGCGCCCGGCTGATGAAGCCGCTGCACGGCAGCGCCTGGCTCGCCGCCCCGGTGCCGGGCGGCCCGGTCGTCGCGGTGCGCGCGACCTTTGAAAGCCCGCTGTTCGGCACCGCCACGCTGACCTTCGCCAGGGCCGCCCTCGCCCGCTGACGGTTGATCGGCGCCGCCGGAACAGGCGGCAGCGGCCTCAGTGCTCGCCGTTCAGGGACGCCTCGATGCTGCAAACGACGCCGTCCGGCTTGAAAGCGATCTCCGCCTTGCCGCCGAGTTCCACCGCCAGGCCTTGTTCGACCAGCCGGGAGCCGAACCCCCTTTTCTGCGGCGGCGTCACGGCGGGGCCGCCCTGCTCGCGCCATTCGACATGCAGGCGCCGAACGTCGGCCGCTTCCTCGACGCGCCAGCTCACCGCCACCCGTCCGGCATCGGTCGACAGGGCTCCGTATTTCAGCGCGTTGGTCGCGAGCTCGTGCATCGCCATGATCAGCGGCGTGCTTCTGCGGCCGCCGATCCACACCTCGGGTCCGCTGATCGCGATGCGGTCGGGAACCTCGTGCTGCCGATACGGCTCCAGCGCCCGGCTGACGAGCTGGTGCAGGGATGCACCATCGCCGGTGTCCTGCGTCAGCACGTCCTGGGCCATGGCCATCGACTTCAGCCGGGCCAGAAAGGTGGCCAGCGAGGCGTCCACCGGCCGTGCGTGCCGGAAGGTCTGGGAGGCGATCGCACCGATCAGGCTGAGCGAGTTCTTGATGCGGTGCTTCATCTCCTCCGTCAGCATGCGCGCATAGGCCTCGGCCTGCTGGCGCGCGACGAACTGGTCGCGAAGCTCGTACTGCCTTTGCCGCGCCAGCACGGCGGACCGCATGATCGACACGAAGGTCGCGATCCGGACCGGACGCTCGAGCACGACGACGCCGCGACGCGCGCCCAGCGTTTCCACCGCGTTCCCCCTGGCCCGGCTCGCTCCCCCGCCGTTGCGGCCGGTCAGGATGGTGACCGGCAGGTCGGACCAGAATGGCTGCGCGTCGAGCAGCGCCGCCAGGGCGTGGGCGGTGTCGGCAGTCAGCGCCTCCTCGGTCAGCAGGACCGCCACGTAGCGCTCGACCGGCTGGGCCCGGAGATCGGCCATGTCGTGGCATGGCCGGCACTGCAGCCCGGCATGCCGGAGGGTGCGGCACGCCAGCTCGGCATCCCGCCCGAGCGGCGCCAGCACCAGGACCGCCTTGTCCTGGTGGCGGGTCTCGGTCGCCGGCTGGTTTACGACCGCGTCGATTACCGCCTCACTTGGCCCTGGAAGATCGGCATGCCGGACAGCACGCCGGAGAAGTCCTTGATCGGCTCCCCGACCGCGATGCCGCCCGATCCGAGCTTCAGCTCGCGTATGGTGGTCTCGTGCGCCCCGCTTCGCTTCTTGATCACCGAGATCGCCTTGCGCACTGCGCCCGCCGCCTCGAAGTGGCGCAGCAGGATGACGGTGTCGGCCATGTAGCTGACGTCGAGTGGTCCCTGGATGCCCTCCCCGATCATGCCGTGCTGCGACACGATCAGGATCGAGAGCACGCCGCTGTTGCTCAGGAACGTCAGCAGGTCGTGCATCTGCGCCAGCAGCGCTTCCTCCTGCGGCATCGAGTGGAAGTAGCCGGTCAGGCTGTCCATCAGGACCACCTGGGCCCGGTCCTTCTCGACCGCGTCCCGCACCAGCTGGGAGAACTCCCCGGGCGACAGCTCGGCGGTGCTGACCTGCTTGATGCTGATCAGGCCATCCGCGACCAGCTCCCGGATTTTCATGCCGAGGCCCTCGGAGCGAACCAGAAAGGTTTCCGGCCGCTCGTCAAAGCAGAACAGCGCCGATCGCTTACCCTGCTTGGCCGCCTCGTAGGCGTAGAGCGTGGCGACCGAGGTCTTGCCGGTTCCGGTCGGGCCGATGATGAGGCTGGCCGTGCCCTCGTTCAGGCCGCCGCTGAGCAGGGCGTCCAGGCCGGCGACCCCGCTCGTCATCACGCCCGCCGCACGGGGCTCGCTCTTCTCGTGCGGCCGGATGCGCGGGAACACCGTCAGTCCACCAGGGCGGATGCGGAAGTTGTGGTAGCCGCCGTTGAAGCTCATCCCGCGCATCTTGGCGATGGAAAGGCGGCGGCGGACGTCGCCGTATTCCGGCGCCTGACGCTCCAGCCGGATGACGCCGTACATGGTGTCTTCCAGGGCGGCGTCGGGCTGATCGCTGTCCAGGAACAGGACGGTGCTCGGCCATCTGGCGAAGAAGTGCCGCAACGTGATGAGCTGGCGCCGGTAGCGCAGCGGGTCGCCCGCCAGCAGCCGGAGCGAGGTCACGGAATCGAGGACCACGCGGTCGGGCTGGAGCCGCTCGACGGCGGCGAAGATGCTGTCCGTCGTCTCGCCCAGCTCGACGTCGGCGGTGTGGAACAAGGTCTGCTCCGCCTTGTCGTGGACGGCCTGGGCTCCTGTCAGCTCCTCGATGTCCATCCCGTCCAGCGACCAGCCATGCGAGGCGGCGACCCGCCGCAGGGTGGCCTCGGTCTGGGCGAAGGTGATGAACAGCGCCTTCTCGCCTGCGGCCACCCCGTCGAGCAGGAACTGCAGGCCGATGGTGGTCTTGCCGGTTCCGGTGCCGCCCTGGACCAGATGGAGTTCACCGCGAGGCAGACCGCCGGCAAGGATTGCGTCAAGCCCCTTGATGCCCGTCGAGATTTTTGCATCGGCACCGCTCGCGCTCATCGGAAGCTTTCATAGGGTGACTTGGTCGCGAACCGGTGCTCGCAACGGGTGTAGATCAGGAATGGCCAGGTTCACCCTGGCGAAGAACGGTTCCCTAGGCGTCTTGCCTTGGTGCTCCGCTAGGCTTGCACGCCATCCTTCGGCGGCCGACGAGTTTACACCCTGTCCGGCACCGATCCATCCGGCTCCGCGATCCGGCGTTGCAAAAGCGTCTCGATGAAGTTCGTCAACGTGCGGTTCTCCAGCCGGGCGCAACGTCGCGCCTCGACCAGAAGAGCGGCATCCACGCGCACCGTGATGGCTGTCTTCATACAAGCTCCGTCATAACATGTATGGCAGATGAACGCTGGCAGCAAGCTCTGCCCGGGAGCCACAGAACCACCGACCGTCGCCCCGTTTGGCCAGCAGAAGGCCACCGGTCATGGCCTCCGCTACCTCGTCGAAACGACGACCGGCCACCATAAGCAAATCATCGACCCGAAGCCCGAACCCGGATCGTCCGACGATCAGCAAGGCGACGTGCTATCGCCGTCTGGATCCGCAATCGCACAGTCCGCACTGCCAAACAGATCTCCGTTCGCTCGAGCTGACCCGGACCTGACAGGGTATGGCGCCATCGCCATGGGCGGGAAACGACCTCACCGGGTGAGCGTTCGCGGTCCAGAACGGGCATGGAACACAATACGGTGGACAGGCTGTTTGCGGCTGGCGTGCTGTTCGGGCTCTACCTGCTGTTCGCCGGGACAGCCAGCGCCACCGAGATCGGTGCTGCGCTGGCGACGGCGGCGCTGGTCACGGCGCTCGCGACCGTCCTGCACCGCAGGCAGACGCGCCGGCTGCGCTTGCTGCCGCCGGCCACAGTGCTGCTACGTCCGTTGCCGGGGCTGGTCCGGGACTCGGGACGCGTCGGGATGGTGCTGGCGCGTGCGGTGGCACGCCGTCCGGCAGGACAGGTCGGGGAGGTGGTGCGGCAGGTGTTCCATCAGGGCGGCGAGGATCCGGCCGATGCCGGACGTCGGGGAATGGTGGTACTGGCCGCCTCGCTGGCGCCGAACGGCTACGTGCTGCACATTCCGGCGGGCGAGGATGCGATGGTGATGCACAGGCTGGCGCCGGTGCCGCCGTCGCCGGATCGAAACTGGCCGACATGACGGTGTGGCTGGACGCTGCGATCGGGCTGCTGCCGCCGACAGCGGCGGCGGTGGTTGCGGCACTGCGCGGACCGGTGGGGCAGCGGCTGGTAGCGGTGCAGCTGGCGACGGCTTTGGCCAGCCTGCTACTGGCGCTGATGACCTGGGCGTTCGACCAGCCGAGCTTTGGCGACCTGGCGCTGACGCTCGCCTTCCTGTCCTTGCCCGGTACGCTGCTGATGGCGCTGTTCCTGGAGCGCTGGCTGTGACGGCGGTGGTGCTGGACGGGCTGCTGGCCCTGGCCGTGCTGTCGGCGTGGCTCGGCTGCGCCGGGTTCTTGCGCATGCGCAACGCGCTCGACCGCATGCACTGCGTGTCATTCGTGTACGCGACCGCTGGGAGTGCGTTGACGGTGGCGGCGTTCGTGTCGGACGGATTGTCGGACCGAGCGCTGAAGGTCCTGCTGCTGACGGTGGTCGGGCTGCTGACGGGGGCGGCGATGTCGCATGCGACCGGGCGGGCGCTGCTGCTACGCGGCTCGGCATCCGAGGCGGAGGGACCAGCGCATCTGGTCGTGGCGCCGGACAACGCGGCCAGCGACAGCACGCGCGGATGAATATACTGGTGTCGCTGCTGTTCCTGCTGGTGGCGGTCACCGGGACCGGCGTCGCCTTGTCGCGGGTGCCGCGGCGGCAGGTGATGGCAATGGCGGCGAACGGCATGGCGCTGGCGCTGCTGTTCATGGCGCTGCAGGCGCCGGACGTGGCGTTTGCCGAGCTCGCCGTCGGCACCGCGGCGCTGCCGCTGCTGTTCCTGGTGGTGCTGGCCAGCGTGCGGACGGACAAGGCGGCGAAGCGGGAGGAGGACGGCGTGGCCTCCGGAGACGGGCGGTGAGGCCACGCGAACGGGTGCTGCTGTTCGCGCTGGCGGTGATGTGCCTGCTGCCGGCGGTCGCGCATGTGGCCTGGAACCTGCCGCGGTTCGGGGCCCACCCGCTGCCGTATGGCGATGCGATCAACGCGGCCGGCACGCGCGAGCGGCACGTCACCAACATGGTGAGCGCGGTCAACTTCGATTACCGCGGCTTCGACACCCTGGGCGAGGAGTTCATGCTGCTTGGCGCCGTGACCGGCACGGCGGTTCTGCTGCGCGGTGCGCGCGGCGAGCGCACGGAGGAGCCGGAACAGGTGCCGGGACGGCCGGTGCGGGCGCGCAGCGACGCGGTGGTGCTGATCGCGCGGCCGATGGGGATGGCGACGGTGCTGTTCGGGGTCTATGTCGCGCTGCACGCGATGACCACGCCGGGCGGCGGGTTCCAGGGCGGGGTGATCGTGGCATCCGGCCTGCTGCTGGTGTTCCTGAGTGAGGGATATCGTGGCTGGCGACAAACGATGCACGCGGAGATCCTGGATGCCTGCGAAGGTGGTGGAGCGACGCTGTATGCGCTGTGCGGGTTCGCCTCCATGGCAATGGGGCTGCCATTCCTGCAGAACGTCCTGCCGCTCGGGACGACCAGGGACCTGTTCTCCGGCGGGCTGATGCTGGTCGAGAACGCGGGCGTCGGCTTCGCGGTGGCGGGCGGGTTCATGGTGCTGTTCGGCGAGTTCCTGGAGGAAACGCGGGTGGAAGCCGACGGCGACGACGCGGAGGAGGCGTGAGCCTGCTCGATCATGCAATAAGCCTGCTGCCCTGGTGCGTGGCGGCCTGGCTGCTCGGCGTCGGGCTGTACGCGATCCTGACCAGCCGGCACTTCGTGCACCTGATCGGTTGCCTGTCGGTGGTGCAGGCCTCGACCTATGTGCTGCTGCTGGCGGCAGGATACCGCAAGGGCGCGCAGGCGCCGATCTTCTACAGCCATCCGCCTGGGGTGGCGGTCGATCCGGTGTTGCAGGCGCTGGTGCTGACCGACGTGGTGATCGGGGCAACGGTGACGGCGCTGCTGCTGGCGCTGGCGCTGCAGCTGCACAAGCGACGCGGCACGCTGGACCCGGAGCGGCTGCGGCCGATGCGTCGGTGATGACAGGGTCCGGCTGATGGCCCTGCTGCCGCTGGGAATGATGCCGCCGCTGCCCGTGGCAGGGCCCCTGGCTGTGGCCGGGGTGCTGCTGACCACAAGCACGCTGCTGCCGAAGCGGGTGCCGGACGTGGCGGCGATCCTGACCGCGCTCGCCGCCTGCGCGCTGTGCGCGCTGATGGCGATGGGCAGCGCGCACGCGCCGCTGGTGTACTGGTTCGGCGGCTGGGTGCCGCGACAGGGACTGGCGATCGGTATCGCCTTCGTGGTGTCGCCGGCAGGAGCGTGGCTGGGCGCGTTCATCGCGCTGCTGTTCGCAGCCACGCTGCTGTTCGCGTGGGGCTACTTCGACGCGGTGCACGCGCACTTCCACGTGCTGATGCTGCTGTTCATGGCCGGGATGATCGGGTTCTGCCTGACCCACGACCTGTTCAACCTGTTCGTATGGTTCGAGCTGATGAGCGTGTCGGCGTTCGCGCTGACCGGTTACGCGCTGCGTACGGACGCGCTGGAAGGGGCGCTCAACTTCACCGTGGTGAACACGATCGGCTCCTACCTGATCCTGGGCGGGATCGGGCTGATCTACCTGGAGGTAGGGGCGCTGGATTTCTCGGCCCTTGGCCGCGGGGTGGCGGCGCGTTCGGGCGATCCGGCGGTCACGGCAGCATTCGCGCTGCTCGCCAGCGGGCTGCTGATCAAGGGCGCGCAGGTGCCGTTCCATTTCTGGCTGTCGGACGCGCACGCGGTGGCGCCCAGCCCGGTGTCGGTAATCTTTTCCGGCGCCATGGTGGCGATCGGGATCTACGGCATCGCGGTGCTGGACTGGACCGTGTTCGCCGGCTCGGCCGCCGTGCAGCACCTGGTGCACACGCTGCTGCTCGGCATGGGTGCTGCAAGTGCTGCGCTGGGCGGGGTGATGGCGCTGATGCAGCGCCACGTGAAGCGGCTGCTGGCGTTCTCCACCATCAGCCATGCCGGCATCCTGCTGGTGGGACTGGCGCTGCTGGATGGGAACGGGCTGTCGGGGATGCTGGTCTACCTGCTCGGGCATGGGTTGGTGAAGGGCGCGCTGTTCATGGTGGCGGGGATCATGCTGGCCAGCCTGGGCGGGATCGACGAGATCGGCCTGCGCGGGCAGGGGCGGCGGATCTGGCCGGCGGGGCTGGTGATGGCGTTCGGCGGGCTGCTGCTGGCGGGGCTGCCAGTGGGGCTGATGGATGCCGGACTGGAGCGGATCGAGCTTGCGATGCGCGGCCAGCACGAGACGGTGGCTCGGGCGGCGGTGGTCGTCGGCATGGCGTGCACCGGCGCTGCGGTGCTGCGCGTGGCGGGAAGGGTGTTCGTGGGCTGGGGGCCGATATCGGGCGAGGAGGAGCGCGCGCCGACCGATGAGGAGCGGGAAAAGGCGGACCGCCCGCTGTGGCTTATGCTGCTGCCGACGGCGGGGTTGGTGATTTTGTCGCTGCTGGGCAGTCACGATGCAGACCGGATCGCATGGCGGGCGGCGTCGTTGCTGATGCACCCAGATGGGGATGCGATCCTGGGATTGGCGCCGGCGCGTCCGGCGGTGGCGGCACGGTGGACAGCGGCACCGGGATCGTGGCTGCCCTGGGTGACGACGGGGTTGGCCACGGTGCTGGCGGCGCTGGAACTGGGCTGGCACAGGCTGCCGCGGCCGGTGGTGCACGGCTATGATCGGGTGCTGGGATCGGCGTTGGACGCGTTGGGCGCGCTGCATAGCGGGCTGGTCGGCGACTACGTGGCCTGGATCGCAGTTGGACTGGCATTGTTCGTGCTCGCCTAGCCTGACGCGGGAGCCTGACGATGCGCATCCCGGGATACAATCGGCATGAGCGACCCGTATGCCGGTCCAGCTGACCACGAACCGCCGGAGGAAGTCATGACTACCGTCTACGTTCACTACCGCGATGGCCTGGAAGCCCCGGCGGCGGGCAAAAACACGGACATCTCGGGCATCATCGCGTCGATGACTCGCGAGAGGCAGGCCGTCGCGGAACCGGACGGTCAGACCGTACGCGCCTGACCAGTGAGGTGACACGTCGGAAGTGGTCCGGTTCGAGTGTTGGTTTTCGGCGGATTTCCTCCATGCTGGATGAGGAGATTGCCAATGAGGGAACGGTTCCCGGTGGAGCAGATCGTTGCGGTGCTGAAGCAGGCCGAGTTGGGCCTGCCGGTGTCCGACCTGATCCGCATGGTCGGCATTCCCGGGCAGACCTTCTACCGGTGGAAGAAGCAGTATGCCGGGCTGGAGGAGCTGGAGTTCACGGAAAGCGCACTGATCCGCAACGGCTCGCGCGTGCTAAGCCACCTTACCGAAGTCAGGACCACAGGCGTGGAAATCGCCATCGATGATTTCGGCACCGGCCACAGCACCTTTACCTATCTGCAACGATTGCCTGCCAGCATCGTCAAGCTTGCATCGGTCCTTCATCTGCGACATCGCCGGCAACACGCGCGACGAGATCCTGGTGCGGTCGATGATCGGCATGGCGCATCAGCTGGGCTACCGCGTAGTCGCCGAGGGCGTCGAAACTGACACGGTGCGTGCCTTTCTGGCCGAAGCCGGCTGCGATGAGCTGCAGGAGCTACTTGTTCTCCCGTCCCGTTCCAGCGGCGATACTCGATCAGTGGCTGCGGTCGGGTGACCCCATGTGCGACATCGGCGCCGAACTTACGGCAGCGAAGTAGCCGATAGCCCAGGCGCGGTGCAGCCGGTCGAACTGGTGGCGGAACAGCCGCCGTCAGGTTCTATGCGCCGGTGGCACGCGGTGACCTGCTGAACGATCCTCTGCTTCGGCGGCCACGTGGGGAGCGGAGCTGTGCCCAATGCCCTCACGCACATTCTGTTGCACCGAAATGTCCATCTACAGCAGCTTCCACCGACTTCCCCTGGCAGCTTAACGCTTTCTCATGTTTTCGTGAGGTATGTGTGCTCCCGCTGCTCGGAGAAATGCCTCCGTCGAGGCTGTTCGGAAGGTCCAGGAGTTGCCGAGTGACGAAGTCAGCCTCATGGATCGTCTGGTGCGGATGCTGCCCCAGCAGAAGGGCGCCTGGGCATCCAAGCTGACTCTTGCAACCCTGGCCGTTCTTGCCACCGCCGGCCTACACGGCCTAGCCGGCACCGATGCCCTGCCGTTCCTTTTCTTCATTCCCGTGACGATGGCCGCGGGCTTCGTGCTCGGCTTGGGTGCCGGCCTTTACGCCACGATCCTGTCCGCTCTGGCCGCGTCCTGCTTCTTCCTGCGGCCCGCTTCCGGCCTTTACCTGACGACCGCGCAGTGGGTGCAGGTAGGCTCCTACACGGTCGTGACCTCCGGCATCGTGGCAGTGTGCGCCGCGCTACGGCGCAGCCTTTCCGGGCGCGATGCCGCAATTGTTGCTCTGGCTGAAGCACAGGATGCGCTGCGGCGGTCGAACCTGGATCTCGAGCAACGTGTCGTCGAACGCACTTTCGAGCTAACCCAGACCCAGGCAGCGCTGATCCAGAGTCAGAAGATGGAGGCGGTCGGGCAGCTCACGAGTGGCATAGCGCATGACTTCAACAACTTGCTTACCGGCATCATCGGCGGCCTGGAGCTCTTGCACATCCGTGTGGGGCAGGGCCGGACGGAGAACATCGACCGCTACATCAACGCCGCGCAGGGCGCGGCAGGACGCGCGGCGGCGCTGACGCACCGGCTGCTCGCCTTCTCCCGCCAGCAGACGCTCACCCCTGAGCTCACCGACGTGAATAGGCTGGTCGCCGGCATGGAGGAACTGGTTCAACGCACGGTTGGCCCTACGATCACCGTCGTAACCATCACGGCGGGCGAGCTGTGGAGCACCCTGGTGGACCCGAGCCAGCTTGAGAACGCGCTGCTAAACCTGTGCATCAACGCCCGTGACGCCATGCCCGCAGGCGGCAAGCTCATCGTCGAGACCGGGAACAAGCGGCTGGACGAATGGGCAGCGCGAGAGCGAGACATGCCAGAAGGCGAGTATGTCTCGCTCTGCGTCAGCGACAGCGGCACCGGCATGCCGCCAGAGGTGGTCGCCCGCGCCTTCGACCCGTTCTTCACCACCAAGCCGATCGGGCAAGGCACCGGACTGGGCTTGTCCATGATCTACGGCTTCGTCAGGCAAAGTGGCGGTCAGGTGCGCATCCGCTCCGAACTCGGACAAGGGTCCACCATCTGCCTCTATCTGCCTCGCCATCATGGCACCGTTGAAGCCGACGCTGCACCAGTCGAGCTATCTGGCCTCCTCCATGCAGAACACGGTGAAACGGTGCTGGTCGTGGATGACGAACCGACGGTGCGCCTGCTGGTGACCGAAACGCTGGAAGATCTCGGCTACACCGTGATCGAGGCAGCTGACAGCGCGGCCGGGCTGCGGGTGCTGCGATCCGACCGCCACATCGACCTGTTGGTGACCGACGTGGGTCTGCCGGGTGGGATGAACGGGCGGCAGATGGCTGATGCCGGACGTCTTGTCCGGCCAGGTCTCAAGGTGCTGTTCATTACCGGGTATGCCGACAACGCGGTGCTCAGTCACGGTCACCTGGACCCTGGCATGCACCTGCTGACCAAGCCGTTCAGGATAGAGGCGCTGGCTAGCCGCCTCAAGGAGCTGATCGTCAGGCAGGAAGAAGAGCGAGCTTGCACCCGGAGTCGATCATTCGCCATATCAGCTGAAAGAGAGCTAGTTGCGTCTGCTAGGTAGAATCCAACGACACCGAATCATTCAGAAGCTACAGAAAGAGGGTGCTGGATAAGATCCGTCGCCTCAATCAATGCCTATCCATAAACCTCTTCTCGACGCAGATCGATCCGCCTGAACGTCCGCTCTCCGCGACACCTTCCCTGAAGCCTGACGGTCTGCAAACGGCCAGGCCTGCCGTGGGTCGTCCACCACCAGCCATGGGGATCCAGGACCGAGTCTGGTGGAGACCAGAACTACATCGCCAACCGATCTAACCCTTGTCTTTTTGGATGAGCGCACGCTACTTGGCGGCACAGCGCTTCTCCATTTCAGCCCGCCCGAAAGGGTCCAGGGCATCGCGAAACCCGGGTTACTCCCCCGGCACGACGTGGTGATCGCAGTGCGCATGTCGGAAGGTCGGCCTGCGCTTGTGTGGCGCGGATACGAGAGGACGACATGACCGAGAAGGCGTTTACGATCGTCAACATGCACACGGCGCCGGAAGTCGCGGCCGACGTGCCCGCTGCCTGGACGCATTCTCGGCGTGCGCTGACACCTGCGATGAGGGATGCTGGGCCAGGGCGTTTCGGGATGGGCCGTCTCGGCATGGGCGCCGTGCGGGTGCCCCCAGGCCACAGCGCGTGCCCGGCGCACACGCACCTTCAGGCCGACGAGATCTTCGTCGTGCTTGAAGGGCAAGGCCTGTTCCGCTACGGCGATCGCGTGCACGAGATTCGTCCCGGAGACTGCATTTCCTGTCCGGCCGACACGGGGATCGCCCATCAGATCGCCAACCCCGCGACCCCGGACGGCACGGGCGACCTGGTCTATCTCGCGATCGGCGCCGAGCCGCCCGCAGACGTCTGCACCTACCCCGACAGCGGCGCGCTCGTTATCGATGCCCTCGATCGCCGCGGATTTCTGCACGAGGCCGATTATTATGAGGGGCAGCCACAACCCACGCCGCTTCTGACGCGCGGCCGCGACGCACCCATCTGATCGGGGCACGCGGGGTCGGCCTTGACATGGGGTCCGGCTCGGGGCGCGTCAGTAACGCGCTGACGCCTCCGACAGGGTCGCTGTGCTTGTAGCGGCCGAGCATGTTGATGTGGTCGAACCCGAGTGACGATAATCGGGCCACATCCTCCGCACGCACGTTGAAGCCCTCGGCACGGAGCTGGTTCAGCGCGGCATCCATGTAGATCGTGTTCCACAGCACGATGACGTTCACCACCAAGCCAAGCAAGCCGAGTTGGTCCTCCTGGCTTTCGCGGTAGCGCTACCGCAATTCGCTGCGCTTGCCATGGAA
>CAXTCK010000012.1:0-34603 GCA_964242425.1 uncultured Acetobacteraceae bacterium
AAAGCTTATCCGGCGTGCTTATGAGCGGTTCGTTGGCGACCCATGCGCTTGCGGCGGCCTGGTAGTCGCGCTTCCACGTATGCAGGCACACTCCGGAGGCCCCCTTCATGCAACCGGAAAAGCCCCGTCCGCTACCGCAGAAGACGATCGGCATCCTCGGCGGCATGAGCAACCAAGCCACCGGTGAGTACTACCGCCTGCTCAACAAGAAGCTCAATGATCGGCTTGACGGCTGGGATAACGGTGAGATCGTCATCGTTTCGGTGAATTTCGGCAACATCGAGTATTTCGTTCGCAACAACCGTTGGAACGAGGCGGATGCCTATCTGACCACCAAGGTTGACCAGCTCGAACGTGCCGGCGCCGATCTCGTGATCTGCGTATCAAACACCATGCACCGCGTGGTGGAGCCGATCATGGCGCAACGGAAGACGCCGTTCATCCATATCGCCGACCCGACCGGCAACGCGATTCGCAACGCCGGGATCAAGCGCGTGGGCCTGCTTGGCACGATGCCCGTGATGAAGTCCCTGGAGCTGCGTGGTCGATACCAGAAAGGATTCGGGGTGGAGATCGTCGCACCGACGCAGGCAGACATGGAGATCGTCGATCGGATCATCTTCAACGAGCTGGTGCGCGGCGAGCTGCGGGTGGAGGCGAAGCGCGAGTATCTGCGCATCGTGGGCACGCTGCGCGAGCACGGTGCGGAAGGGGTGATCCTCGGCTGCACCGAGATCTTCCTGCTGATGGGTCAGAAAGATCTGCCGGACTTTCCAGTGTTCGACACCACCGAACTGCATGTGCAGGCAGCGGTGGATTTCGCCTTGGGATGACACGGCCCCCAACCTGGGGTCGGTGGCGAGGCAGGCTTCGAACTGATCCACCGTTGCACAACGAGGTGGAGCGGTAGTCCTGTCGGACGAACGGCAGCAACCCGCGTCCGTTGCCCAGAACCTGTTCCCGGATCAGTTTCCGAAGCGGCCTGAACGCGTTCTGCCGGGCTCAGCCCGCCGGGCGTCGCGGCAGCTGGCGTCGGAGCAGCTCCTCGAACTGCTTGAACACGGGCGCGCGGGCGACGGTGAAGTTGGTGCGGCCCGGCTCCGCCGCCGGCTCCGCGTCCTGCACGTCGCTGGCTGCGACGAACTGCATCTCCGAGGACCCTTCAAGGGCTGCGGGCGAATCGTAGATGTGCAGGTCGTCGCGATGCTGAAGGTTCCAGCGGCTGGTCAGCACCAGGCCCGGCGTGTTGCAGATCCAGCGGTACTTCGCGAGTGCCGCACCCAGGGGAGCGATAAACGCGTCGGCGCGGGAACACCACAGCACGCTTCGAAGCGCCGAACGATTGATGTTGTCGACGAGCCGCACGCCGGACCGTCCGGCGACCTCCGCCAGCGAGCGTCCCAGCGCCAGCTCGTGCGCCAGGTCGCTGCCGGCCTCGGCCTGTTCCGCCTGGCCACGATCGTGAACATCGTTCAAGCCATCCAGAACCACCGTGCAGCCGGGGAAGGTGCGCGCAAGGTGGCGGACCAGGGCCGTCGCGAAGTCGTCCAGGTCGACCATGGTGCGGTTGCCGGTGCGTATGCCGAGCAGGATCACCGGCGCCGGCCGTCGTTTGGCCGCATCCGCTTCCCGGCGCGTGGCCTGCAGCTCGGGCCTGGCCTCGGCCGCGCCCGTTACCGCGCCGCGGATCGAGGCCGGTACGCTGATCGCGGTGTACTTGATGACGCGCTGGCGGCGCCGGTAGAACGCGTCGACGTGTGATGCGAAGGGTGCTTCGTGACGGGCGATGCGTCCGTCCAGCGCCGGGAAGATGCGCTCCTCCGGCCCGAAGAACTGCTGCGTGCGGCCCAGTTCGAACATCTGCAGCTGCGGCAGCCGCTCCGGCGGAAGGTTCTGGCGCATCATCACCGCCAGCCCCGACAGGTCCTGCCACACGTAGTGCCCGATATGCATCGCGCAGCCGCCGAACACCAGCTGCACGGCGGCATCCACCGGCCGGTCCCGCCCTTCTGCCAGCGCCGCGCCGAACTGGCCGAGATGGCGCAGCATGGTGTCACCGACCCGGGGGATGGACGCGAAGTCGTGGGCGGTCGCCGCCGTCTGCAGCACCAGCAGCTCCGCGGTCGGGAAATAAAGCGCGTAGTTGCGGAAATGCCCGCCCGAGCAGATCACGTAGAACACGAGGCCGGTCGCCTCCTGGAGGAAGCGGTACGCGAAGCAGTCGCGCTCCAGCAGCAGCGCGAACCCGTCGCTGTCGACCGGGTCGCCGTCCGCGGGCGACGGCCATTGCATGCGCCCGGTCCGCAGCAGCCGGTTGGTTTCCTGCTCGATGGGGTGCAGCAGGGCGCGGCGCATCAGCTCCGGATCGAAGCCGCGCAGGCCGCGCCGGGTCGGCACCAGATAGCCGAGCCCGGGCGGCAGCGTGTCGCTGAGCGCCCAGATCCTGGTCTCGCCGCCTCGGCCCGTCGCCTCCATCCAGGCCGGCGCCAGGCTGCCCAGGTCGGCCGAGGGCACGCTTCCCATCACCGGGCCGGCAGGCAAAGACGGCCCGTCGACTCCGAGCACCTCCTGCTCCCACATCGCCTCGAACACCGGCATCACCTGGCGCAGCACGTGCTCCTGCAGGGCGGGCGGGAGGTGGCCCAGGTGGTGGCCGACCACGCGCCCGTGCAGGTCGGCGAACCAGGCTGCCCCTGCCCCGTCGCGGTGGCGCAGCGCGATCGTCAGCATCGGCGCGAGGCCGGTCTCGATCGCCTCGATCCGCCACCCGTCCTGAAGCTCGGTCGGGGTGCCGCCGGCACCCAGCGGCACCAGCGCACCGGGGTGCCCGATGCTGTAGCCGCCGGTGCCGGCGACCGGCTCGAAGCGAAGCGGCGGCGGCGGGCCCTGCCAGGTCTGCGCCGCCTGCACCGACGGCGCAGGCGCGTCCAGCAGCGCGTCCAGCCCGTGTCGCACCGCCTGCGGCAGCCGCAGGTAGGCCTGGACCGCAGGAGGCATGGCGATCCGGATCGGCGCGTCGCGCGTCATGGACAGCCACAGCGCCACCTCGCGCATGCGCGCGGCCGAGCGGGCGCGTTCCGCTCGCGGCCGCTCGTGCGGCGGCGACGCCATCCGGCCGCCGTTGTCGATGTTCCACCACGCGATCTCGCCGTTCTCGTGGCGGAGCACCAGCAGCCACAGCGGATCGAGCAGGGTGAACAGGCTGTCCGCCCGCCAGCCCGGGTTGAACAGCCGCACCGGCCGGTCCGAGCTCATCAGCGGGATCGGCGGCCGGCCAGGGATGCGCAGGAGCATCCCATCCGGGCCGGGGTGCACCGGGCGCTCGATCAGCAGCGGCAGCGCCCCGCCAACGGGGTCGTCGGCCAGCCTGGTCCCGTTTCCTTCAAACACGCCACACCTCGAAGCAGGACACGCGGCCGCACCCGGACCGCCCGTTTGTCACGGAACCGCCGAATGCCGTCGCACCAGCCCGGTAAATGCCGCGAACGACGCCGAGCGGTCCACGACGAAGTTGCTGTGCCCGTCATGGTGCCCGGACGGAAGGAACGGGGTGGTATCGCGCACCTGCCCGGCGTCGTTGAACAGCACCTCCGTCGGCCGCTCCATGTGGTCGGCCGAGTCGTAGATGTGCAGGTCGGCGCGGTGCTGGAGGTTCCAGCGGCTCGACAGCACGAGGCCCGGGGTGTTGCAGATCCAGCGGTACTTCGCGAGCGCTGCTCCCAGCGGGGCGATGAACGCGTCCGCCCGGCTGCACCACAGCGCGCTGCACAGCGCGGACCGGTTGATGTTGTCGTTGAACCGGATCCCCGCCTGCTCGGCCACGCCCCGGAGGCTGTCCGCCAGCGCGAACTCCCGGTCGAGCACGCTGCCGGGCGCTACCGGAGCGTCGACCGCCCGGCCGCGGTTGGCGGCGTCGTTCATCCCGTCCAGCACCACGGTGCAGCCGGGGAACGCGTCCGCGAGACGCAGCATGAGTGCCGCGTAGAACGCCTCGAGGTCGTCCAGCGTGCGGTTGCCGACGCGTATGCCGAGCAGGATCACCGGCAGGGCGCATGCCCGGGCGGCGTCCGCCTCGTGCCTGGCGTGGTCCAGCTCCGGCGTGCGCTCGGCGCAGTCGATCACGAACCGGCCGAGCTCGAACGGGACTGTGGTGGCCGTATACTTGATGACGCGCTGGTTGCGCCGGTAGAACCTGCCGAGGCTGGCGACGAAGCCTTCGGCGTGACGGGTGGTGCGGTTCTCGAACATCGGGAAGATGCGCTCCACCGGCCCGAAATAGTCGCTGGTGTGCGCCTGCCGGAACAGGTGCAGCTGCGGCAGCCTTCCGTGATCCGCGACCGCGCGAAGCAGGAAGGCCATGCCGCACAGGTCCTGCCACACGTAGTGGCCGATATGGTCGGCGCAGGCGCCGAAGAACTGCTGCACCGTCGGATCCACCGGAACCGCTTCCCCCGCCGCGAGGTCCGGGCCGAAGCGGAGCAGGTGGCGCAGCAGGGTTTCCCGGGCGCGTCGGAACGGTGCGCAGTCGCCGGCGAGGTTGCGGTTCGCCGCCACCAGCAGGTCGGCGGTGGGGAAATACAGCGCCAGGTTGGAGAAATAGCCGCCGCCGCAGACCACGAGAAACACCAGCCCGGTCGATTCCTGCCGGAACCGGTAGGCGAAGGAATGCAGGTCGAGCATCAGCGCGAAGCCGTCGCTTTCCACGAGCGCTCCGTCCACCGGCGACGGCCAGCACATCCGGCCGGTGCGCAACAGCCGGCCCATCTCGTCGTGCAGGCGCGGCGACAGGCAGGTTCTCACCTGGTCTGCGTCCAGGCCGCGCAGGCCGGTTTCGGTCGGCACCAGGAAGCCGGTTCCGACGGGCATCGGCTGGTCCAGCGCCCAGACCAGGGTGTCCCGGTCCTGTCCGGCGTTCCGGAGGTGGGCCGTCACCAGCGTGTCGAGGTCCGCGGGGGCGAGCCCGCCCGCCAGCGCCCGCAGGTCGGAAGGCAGGGCGCCCTCGCCCAGCACCACGCAATCCCAGAGCGTTCGCAGCAGCTGCCCGGCCACGCGCAGCACGTGCGCCTGCTGCGGCGCGGACAGCGCGCCGGCATGGTGCCCGACCAGCCGTGCGTCGAGGTCCACGAACCAGGCCGCCCGCCATCCGTCGTCGTGACGCAGCACCAGCGCCAGCAGGGGCGCGAAGGCGGCCTGCACCGACTCCACCTCCCAGCCGGGACCGAGCTCGGCGATGCGCGCCCCGTCGGTCACCGGCAGCGCGTGGCCCGGGTTGCCGACCCGGTAGCTCAGGCTGTCGGCGATGCGCTCGACGGCAAGCGGCGGCGCGTCCACCGCCAGCCAGGGTCCGGCGCACAGCCCCCGGCTCGCCGCCGCTTCCGGCGAGCCGTCCGCGCCGAGCAGCGGCTCGATCTCGCGACGCACCACGGCCGGCAGGGCGGCAAAGGCCCGCACCGTGTCCGGCGCGCCGAGCCGGATCCCGGCGTCCGGCGCCAGGCGCAGCCACAGCGCCACCGGCTCCAGCCGCTGCCGGAACAGCCGCCGCTCCGGCTCGGAACGGTGCTGGGCCGCGGTTGTCAGGCTGCCGTCGTTTTCGAGGTGCCAGGAGGCGGCGTGGCCGGCCTCGTGGCGCAGCACCAGCACCCAGACCGGATCCAACAGGGTGAACAGGCTTTCCGCGTGCCATCCCGGCTCGAACGACCGCACCGGCTCCGCACCGCGGCGTATCGCGACCGGATCGCGGTCGGGAAGGTGCAGCTCCAGGCCTGCCTCGCCCGGATGCGCCGGATGCTGGATCAGCGGCGGGAGAAGGTTCATGTCGATCAACCGTGAAGCCGCTTTCCGTCGCAAGACCATCCGTAGGCGGCTCGTTTCGATTCCGCAATCGGAGCCTGGCATGCGACTCCGCACGGCTTCAATGCCGGCTGCTCCCCGGCAACGCCATGGATCGCCAACAGGCGGTTTGACAGGACGGACCACCCGTGTTGGGTGCGGCGCCGCCTTCCCCGACCCGCGCGTCCAGGATCCGCCGACATGAACCAGCCTTCCGCGACCGGATCCAGCACCCTTGTTCCGTTGTTGCGACGGTGCGGCCGGGTGCTGGTCCTCCTGCTGGTGAGCGCCGGATGGCTGCTGCCGTGCCTTGCGGCGAGGGCCCAGGACCACGCCGACAACGCTTCCGGCGAGACGAGGCATGCGCGAGCCGTCGATCCCCTCGCCGGGCTGAACCCGATCGAGCGGCAAAGGCTGCGGGCGATCCTGGACGCACCCGCCCCGGCCGCATCCGTCGCCGGTGCGGCAGCTGGGCCCAAGACCACGGCGCCCGCCGCCGCGGCCAAGCCGAAGACGGTCAGCGTGGCGCCCGACAGCCTGGCTGGCCAGGTGCTGGTCGAGGCGACGGTGTTCCGGCACGCTCTGCTGGCCGACGGCTCCACCTTTCTGCACCTGTTCGGCGACATCGCCTTGTCCGGGCGCTGGCTGCAGCGCGAGATGGTCGATCCCGCCGCGCGGGCCGCCTTGTTCGACGCGTTCTGGCGCAGCGCGCTGGTGGTGCTGGTGGGGCTGGGAACGGAACACTTGCTTCTGCTGGCGCTGCGCCGTCCGCTGCGCGGGCTGGGCCGCGACGCCGTCCGGGTGCGCGACGAGGCGGTGGACCCGTTATCCCGCGACGACGCCTTGCCCGGTCCGGTCGAGGCGGAGCCGCTGGTCGTTCTCGATACGGCACGAACGATGCCGGTGCCGGAAGCCGCTTCCTCCGGCTCCCCGATCGTTTCGACGATCCCGTCGCCGCAGCCGGTCGGGAGCGCGCCCGCTTCGCCGTTGGCCGAACCGATGCTGCCTGACGCGCTTTCCGCCGGCGAAGCGGCTTCCGGCGAGGCGGCTTCCCGCATGGCGGAGCAGGCGGAGCACCGGTCGCGCGACGCCGCCCACAGGCGCAACACGCTGCGCGTACTTCGCCGCGTGCCCTTCGCGCTGCTCCGCCTGGTGCTGAAGCTGCTCCCGCTCGGTGCCTTCCTGCTGATCGGCAATGCGGTGGCGACCCTTATCGCCGCCGCACCCCGGACGCAGCTGGTGATCCTCGCCGTCACCAACATCTATGGCATCAGCCGCGGCCTTTGGCTGGCGATGGACATGCTTCTGGCACCGCGGGCACCCGGGGTGCGGCTGATCGAGGTGTCGAACGGGACCGCGCGCTTCCTGATCCGCTGGTGGGGCTGGCTGGTGGCGGTGCTCACGGTCGCCATCTGCATCACCGATGTCGGCCGCATCCTGAACCTGCCGGCGCGCGCCGGGCTGGCGATCACCCGGGCGGTGGTGCTGGTCGAGCACGTCCTGGTCGCGGTGCTGATCTGGCAGACCCGACGCAGGGTCGCGGAAAGCCTGCAGCCGCCGCGTCGCCTGCGCCAGCGCTCCTTTGGCCGGGTGCTGACGGTGCTCGCCAACCGGTGGTGGGTGCCCGCCTTGTTCTTCGACGCCGCGCTGTGGTTCGTCTGGGCGGCGCAGATACGCGGCGGCTATGCCAGGATGTGGCAGCTGTTCCTGTCCATCTGCGTCGTCATCCTGGTCTGCCGGCTGGTCGCGATCATGCTCCTGGGCGGGCTGGACCGGTTGTTCCGGATCGAGCCCGGCGTCGAACTGCAGCATCCGGGGCTGGCGCGTCGGGCCGGGCGCTACTACCCGGTGCTGCGCCGCATCCTGGTCTGGGCGCTGAGCGTGGCAGGCGGACTCGCCCTGCTGCAATGGTGGGGCATCCCGGCTTTCGGCTTCTTCACCCACGGCACGCTCGGCACCCGCCTGTTGTCCGCGCTCCTGACGGTGCTGACCACACTGGTGGTCGGCGTGTTCGTGTGGGAACTCGTGAACGGCGCGCTTGACCGCCAGATCGGCCGGTTCAACGACACCAAGCAGGCGGCGCGCGCGGTGCGGCTGCAGACCCTGCTGCCGATCCTGCGCACGCTGCTTTTCGTGGTGCTGGGCGCGATCCTGGTGCTGACGGTGCTGAGCGAGATCGGCGTGGACATAGCACCGCTGCTGGCCGGCGCCGGCATCCTGGGCGTCGCGGTCGGCTTCGGCTCGCAGAAGCTGGTGCAGGACTTCATCACCGGCATCTTCCTGCTGGTCGAGAACGCGATGCAGGTAGGCGACACCGTCACCGTGGCCGGGATCAGCGGCACGGTGGAACACCTGTCGATCCGCACCCTGCGGCTGCGCGGCGGCGACGGCTCGATCCAGATCATCCCGTTCTCGTCCGTGTCCACCGTCGCCAACATGAGCCGCGACTTCGCGGTGGCCACCATCACCATCGCCATCGCCTTTTCCGAGGATACCGACCGCGTGTGCGACATGCTGGGCGAGATCGGCGGCGAGCTGCGCGCCGACGCGGGCTTCGAGGACAAGATCCTGGCCGACTTCGCCCTGAACGGCATCGACAGCCTGGGCGAGTACGCGGTGGCGATCAGCGGCACGATGCGCTGCACCGTGTCCGGCCGCTGGCCGGTGCAGCGCGAGTTCAACCGCCGCCTGCGCGCCCGCATGATGAAGAGCGACGTCGCCCTGCCGCAGATGCACCGCACCCTCGACCTGCCGGCCTTGCCTGCCCTGCTGGATCGGGAGCAGCCTCGTAAGGCGATTCCCGACCAGGACACGAGCCATGGCTGATCCCGCCGTTCCGGAACAGGTTCTCGCCACGGACGGCTATGCTTTCGTTCCGGCGGCGCGGATGCGCGCGTTGCTGGGGCCGGCTGCGCTGGAGCGCTGGGACCAGTTCGCGTCGAGCTGGGATCATCTCGGCCTCGACCGCTACATGGCGGATGGCGGCCGCTACCGCCGGCGGCGTCACGCCGTGTTCGCCGCCGGCGCAGGCGGGTTCGAGCGCAAGCCGCACCAGCCGCACTACCAGAGCCGCGACCATAACGCGCTCAACGGCGGCATCGAGCGCTGGTTCACGCCCGTGGAAGACCAGATCGCCATCCATCCGGTGCTGCTGGCGATCCTGTCCGCCTGCCGTTCCGTGTTCGAGGACATGACGCCGCCCGGCGCCCGTCCCGATACCTGGCACGTCGAGCTGCACCAGTTCCGGATCGAGCCGAGCGGAGGCGAGGACGGGCAGCCGACCCCGGAGGGCCTGCACCGGGACGGCGTCGACTGGGTGCTGGTGCTGCTGGTGGCACGCGAGAACATCGCCAGCGGGGTCACCAGCATCCACGACGCGCAACGCCGCCTGCTCGGCAGCTTCACCCTCGAGCAGCCGCTGGATGCCGCCCTGGTCGACGATGGCCGGGTTTATCACGGCGTCACGGCGATCCGTCCGCTGGACCCGGCGCTGCCTGCGCATCGCGACGTGCTCGTGGTCACCTTTCGCCGGCAGTGACCGGCGGGCGACGCCACGACGACCTGACGCGAAACCCGGATGGCCGTCCGGGCATTGGAGCGGTGCGTCAACGGAGAAGCATCGCGTGTCCGGCGTCATCAAGACCTTTCTGCTCGGCGTGGGCCTGGCCGGCCTCGCCACCCTGGTTTGTCCGCACATGTGGTCCGGGCTGCGCCGGCGCGGCCTGGGCGTCCGCCCGCCCGCGTGATGCGGAGGGACCGGCTCAGCGCCTGATCGCGGAGCCGGGCTTGATCGTCGACCGGGCGACGGTGAATCGGTTCAGCATGTCGAACCAGAACGGCGCGCCCAGCGTCACCGCGAACGCCGTCACGGTCCAGCCGATCAGCATCTGCAGCACGGCGCCGGGATCGAGCGGCCCGGGCTTCCCGTCGGCATTGGGATGGCGCAGCTGTTGTGGCGGCGGGCTACCCCATCCGCATGGAAAACGGATCTGCGCCAGCTCGTTGCGAAGTGCCGTGAATCCGTCCTGGGCCTGTTCCGCCACCCCGCCCGTTCCAGGCGGCAGCAGGGAGGCCGCCTGCGCCACCGCCCCGTCGCGGAGCGCCTTGTCCTCGAACAGGGCCTTGCCGACGCTGAACGCGTCGACGTTCATCACGCCCGCTGCCAGCAACCCGATGCCGAACAGGATCACCTGCGTGCGGCGCTTGTACCAGCCGGACACGCGCTCCATGCAGCTGTCGAACCAGCGCTCGATCGCCCAGCGTACGCGTCCGAGATCATCCTCCGCTCCGTCCAGCGCGCTCAACAACGCCCGCCTGGTACGGTTGTCCGGCATCGCCTGGGCCCGGGCGGACAGCGCCCGGACCGTGACCGCTTCGCCCGTTGCCGGGCCCGCGCCGCCGATTGGCCCGCGCACCGCGAGGTCCAGGAACGCGCGCGCGAAGTTCTCGGCCGGGATGTACGACGGCAGGTTGCCCCGTTGCCTGATCGGCATGCGCAGCGATCGGGTTCCGGTCAGCAGGCTTCGGTGCGGTTGCAGTCGCTCCGGCGCGTAGGACCCGTCGAAAAGCGCGAACACCATCGGATGAGAATACAGCGCGCGCACCGCTCCCTGCCCGTCGGGATCGTCCAGCATCTCGCGGATCCCCCGCTCGAGGTCCGAGGCGCGGGTGTTGAGGACCGCCTCGATCGCCTCGCGGATCGCCGAGCAGACCAGGCTGACGAACAGGAACAACAGGCAAAGCCCGATCGCGACGTCAAGAACCACCGATCCGAACATCGCCTTCCCTTCGCCAACGGCCAGCACGCGCACGGCGATCCTGACCGGTTCGGTGCAACAGGGCAATGAAGCCGGACGCCGTCGGATCCGCAGCCTTCATCGGAACGAGGCGGCATCGTTAGCGATCCGTAAGGGAATCGCTTCTATCGTGGCGCCACCAGAAGTTGATCGGGTTGTCCCGCACGAGCGGGCTGCCTGCAAGCGGAGCCAGCTTGTTGCCGCACATCTCCCAGTTCCTACCCCTGCAGTCTCCATCCTTCCGGCCCGTGGTCGACAGCGGGACAGCCATTGCGGGCGAAGAGCGCGCGCCGGTTCCAGGCGTACACCTGCGCGCCACGCTTGACGGTCTGGAAGCGGGAGTCGTCACTTTCAACAGGTCGCTCGACATCCTGTTCGTCAACAACCGGCTGCGTTGCATGCTGGAGATCGATCCCGCCGTCGCCGGCGGAATCGGGTCGCTCGTGATGCTGATGGAGGCGAGCGCACTCCTGTCGCCAACCCTGGTGCAACAGGTGCACGAGGCTTGCCAGGGCGCTGTCGACAGGCTGACGCCCCAGGAGCTGACGCTTGCGGCGCCGGGAACGCGCTTCTTCTCCCTGCACGTGGGCCAGCTGGCGGACCGGCACTGGATGGTTTCCTTCACCGAGGTGACCGCCCAGCGCAACGCGGAGGCGCAGGCGGTCGAGCGGGCGAAATGCGATCCCCTGACCGGCCTGCTCAGCCGCACCCTGTTCCACGACCAGATCTCGGTCCTTCTCGGTGCCGGACCGGACCACGAGCCGCCGGACCGGCCGGCAGCCGACCCGTCGGACCCGGTGCGGCACGCGGTGATGGCGGTCGACCTCGACCGCTTCAAGGGCGTGAACGACACGCTGGGCCATTCGGTCGGCGACGGGCTGCTTTGCCTGGTCGCCAAGCGGCTGCGCTCGGTGCTGCGCCAGCACGACGCCCTGGCCAGGCTTGGCGGCGACGAATTCGCGCTTCTGGTGTCGCCGGCGCCGGACCATACTGTGCTGGACCAGCTGGCGCGACGGGTCACGGACGTGATCGGCCGGCCCTACCTGGTCGACGGGCATCTGGTGAACATCGGCGCCAGCATCGGCATCGCCGTCTTTCCGGAGGATGGCGGCACCCAGGCCGAGCTGCTGCGGAACGCCGACCTGGCCCTCTACGACGCCAAGGCCATGGGCCGGAGCACCCACAGCTTCTTCAGGCCGGAGATGGACGCGCGCGCGGTGGCGCGACGCCTGATCGAGATCGACCTGCGCAAGGCGCTGGCGCTGCGCCAGTTCGAGCTGCACTACCAGCCGCAGATCGACCTGGAATGCCACGCCATCGTCGGCTTCGAGGCGCTGCTCCGCTGGAACCATCCCGAACGCGGCATGGTGTCGCCGGCCGACTTCATCCCGCTTGCCGAGGAGATCGGGCTGATCGTCCCGCTTGGCGAGTGGGTCCTGAGCCAGGCCTGCCTGGAAGCGATCCACTGGTCGGAGCCCGTTACCATCGCGGTCAACGTGTCGCCCTACCAGTTCGAGGATACGAGCAGGCTGGTCGAGGCGGTGAGCCGGGCGCTCAACCTGTCCGGCCTGCCCGGCCACCGGCTGGAGATCGAGATCACCGAAAGCGTGCTTCTGCGCAACGCCGAGCCGGTGCTGGCGGCGCTGCACCGTCTGCGCGGGATGGGCGTGCGTGTGGCGATGGATGATTTCGGCACCGGCTACTCCTCCCTGAGCCAGCTGCACAGCTTCCCGTTCGACAAGATCAAGATCGACCGGTCGTTCGTGAAGGACCGCGATGGCAATGTCGGCCAGAACGCGATCATCCGGGCGATCACGGCGCTCGGCAACAGCCTGGGCATGAGCACCATCGCCGAGGGAGTGGAGACTGCCGGCCAGCTGGAGCGGATACGCGATGGCGGCTGCACTTCCGTGCAGGGCTACCTGTTCAGCCGGCCGGTCCCGGTCGCGCAGGTGGCCGCGCTGATCGCCGGCTACAACCGTTCCGAACCACCCTCCGCTTCCTGAAGGAGCTTGATCATGTCCGGACTGTACCAGGTCGTTTACTGCAGCCGAAACCGAATTCCAGGCGCGCCGGAAACCGTGTCGAAGAACATCAGCGGGATCCTCGCCAAGTCGCGCGTCAACAACGCCCGCGATCAGGTCACGGGCGGGCTGCTGTTCAGCGACGGATGCTTCGCTCAGGTGCTGGAAGGGCCGATGGAAGCGGTCATGGCGGCCTTCGAGCGCATCCAGTGCGACGAGCGGCACGGCGAGATCATCGTGCTGCAGTCCGGCCCGATCAACGAGCGGCACTTCGCGGACTGGTCGATGGCATTCACCGGAACGCGCGCGCTCGGCGCAGCCAAGGTGGCCGGGCTCGGCCTCAGCGACACCCTGACGACCCGCTCCGGCGGCGGCGAAACCGTGCTCGGCCTGCTGCGATCGGTGGTGGTGCGCGAGACCGAGTGGCTGGAAACCGTCTAGGGCATGGACCTTCCGGAGCGGCTCGCGCGCCAAGCTATAGGCTCAGGGCCTGTTGGATGGCTTGCGGGGACGGCGATCGGTTGACGCATGACCATGCAAGGATGCCTTGCCATGAGTGGGAGGGCGCGACATGGGTGACTGCCGATCGCGGATCGTTAAGTCCGACTGGCACGACCTCACCGTACGCTATGCCGACATCGCATGAAGGCGATCACGGCGGGGACCACGCCGAGCGCGCACAAGGCGAACCACCCACCCCGTGACCAGCAGACGCCGACGAGGATCGACATCACCGCGCCCCCGGAAAACATGGCGACCTGATAGACCGCGTTCAAACGCGTGCGAACTCCGGCGTCGAGGCCGTAGAGGATGGTCCGGTTGGAGATGTCCACGACGGTCGCGCTTATGTCCAGAACGATGAGCCCCACCGCCATCCCGGCCGGATGGCCCTCGAAGACCGCCAGCAGGACCCAAGCGATCACCATTCCCGCGAGCGCTGCTTGCCGGGCGGCGTACGACCCGGATCGATCGACTGCTCGGCCGAACATCGGTGCGGCGCTTGCCGCAGCCGCTCCGACGAGCGCGACCAGGCCGACAGCCTGCGGCGTCCAGCCGAACGCCGGGCTTTGCAGGTAAAGCGTCACGCCCAGCCAGAACACGTTGAACGAACCGAAGCTGAGAGCGACGCACATCGCAGCGGTGCGAAGTTCAGGGACGGTGCGAACCAGATGCGCCATGGAGCCGATAAGGTCTCGGTACGGCACCCTGCCTGTAGAAGACGTGGCCGTTCTGGGCTTCACAATGCGAGCAAGGAGAGCGAGCTCCATCGTCATCATGACGGCGGCGATCCAGTAGACCGTTCGCCAGCCGAAATGCGTCCCGATGATGCCCGATGCAGTCCGAGCCAGCAGGATTCCGATGATCACGCCACGCGCCAGCATGCCTGTGACCTGGCCGAGCCGCGAGACCGGTACACGCAGGCTGGCATAGGGTGGCAGGATATAGGGCGTGATGCCGAACAAGCCGATCAGCAGGGACGCCAACGCGACGGCAAGAGCCGAACCGCTCGTGGCGAACAGGACCAGCGCCGCGATCTGGATCGGTATGACCGCCAGGAGCAGCGTGCGCGCCGAGATGATGTCCCCGAGCGGCAACAGGAATGTCAGCCCGCACGCCAGGCCGATCTGGCTCAGACCAGGCAGGATCCCGACAAGGCCACCGGAGATGGAAAGAGCCCTGCCCACTTCGACGAGCAGCGGCTGAATGTAGTAGGCGTTCGCCACGGCGACCGCCGAGGCGACTGCGAGCAGGCCGACAGCGCGGTCGCCGAGGGCTGCCGCGTCATTCATGTGCGCGCTGTTCTTCGGTTGCCGCCATCACGCTTGTCCTGGTCTGGCATCATCCGATGCAGAACGTTCGGTGATGCGCGGCAGAGCGCCTGAACCAGCACTGGGCTATCGCTGCGCGTCAGGAACTTCACGTTCCGACTGCCGCCGTCAAAGATGTTTGCTCTGCAGCCAGGTACGGATGGCCTGGATGTGTTCTTTCTTGCATTCCAGCGGCAGCCAATGTCCAGCCGGCATGCTCGTCACGGTAAGGTCTGCGCAGGCCGCGCGCATCGGGTCGCCCTGGCGATTTGCGGTGATGCTGCAGATCTGATCCCAGTCGCCGTTGACGAACAGCACTGGCTGCGACAGGCGGCCGCCGTTGGGCGCCGTGCGAGCGTAGGCGATGTTGGCGTCGTCGTTCAGGTACCATGCACACGGCGGGCGGAAGCCGTGAGCCTTGAACGCTTGCAACAGCACGTCGAAGTCCGCCGGCGGCCATACGGCCGGGTCAGGTCGGGTCGGCGGGGCGCGGTGCGCGGCGCCGAAGCGCCCTCCGTTGCGCGTGACCAACGCGTTCGGGGAAACCTTGCCGACGGCAGCGGGGCTGCCTGATCGAAAGACCGACGCCAGCGTTGCTGCCTGGTCTGCATCGAGGTCGGCGACCGCCGCCTCGAAGTGCGTCGTGTAGTAGCGGTAGTAGTCCCATTGGCCATCCGGATACTGGTCAGCCGGATAAAGCGCTCGGTCGACCAGCGGGACGAGCGTGGGCAGGGCGTTCGCGTCAGGAAAATATGCCAACGAGGTCAGCACGACGCCACGGCTGCGCTCGGGCTCATGTGCTGCCAACGCACCGGCAACGACACTGCCCCAGTCGTGGCCGACCCAGATCGCTGGCTTGCCGCCAAGGTGGTCATGGAGCTCCGTCATGTCCGCCACGACGTGCCTGATGGCGTAGGCGTCGTTGGCGGCAGGCGCGAAAGAACCGCCGTAGCCGCGCAGATCGGGAGCGATGCAACGCCAACCGTCGGCGGCGAACGCGTCCATTTGGGCGCGCCACATCAAGCCGATGCTCGGCCAGCCGTGCAGGAAGATCATCAACGGTCCGTCGACCGGCCCGCGCTCGATGTAGTGCGTCGTCTGACGAGGCGTGCTGAAAATGCGCGAAGCCGGCGTGGAGGGGGGTATTTCCTGGCCTAAACCGGGTTGGGCAACCGCACCCATCCCGAGGAGGATGAAACGCCGGTCGAGCGCCGCTCCGGCTGCAGAACCGATCGGATGAAGCGGGGCTGTCATGGTCGTATGCTCCAGTTGGGTGCCGTTCGCACAAGCACTCGAATGACTGGGTGGCCGAGCCAACCGTACAGCGGGCAGCCGGCGTTCCGCGCCGGCTGGGGCGACATGCGCCGTCGCGCCATTCGCTTCATCGACATCGGGCCGCAGCGGCAATGGCGTAGGATTACGGGCATTCGCAACCATACCCCGATCGAGTACTTGTGATCAGCGCCATAATTGCGCATGCAGTCTGAAGCAAAACTTCACAGTAGTGCGGATGCGGCAGAAAGACTCCCTCGACGCTGTGGCCGTGTTCGTTGCTGTGGCGGAAGCTGGCAGCTTCTCCGAGGCAGCGAGGCGTCTCGGCATCTCGCCATCCGCGGTCAGCCAGGCGGTCCGAAGCCTCGAGGAGCGGCTCGGTACGTCGCTTCTGCGCCGCTCGACCCGCAGCTTGAGCTTGACGGATGTAGGCACCGACTATCTCGTGGCGGCAGCGCCTGCCCTGTCGCAATTGAGGCGAGCCGCGGAGGAAGCAGCGGGGCGGGGCAAACGGCCAGCCGGCCCTTTGCGCCTCACCATGCCACGCGCGCCGTTCGACCTGCTCATCGCCGCAGCGTTGGCGGCCTTCCAGGATACCTATCCTGACGTGAATCTCGAGATCGCGGTTGAAGCGCGCATGATCGACATCGTCAAGCAAGGCTACGATGCAGGATTGCGCTACGGTAATTGCCTCGAGAAGGACATGGTGGCCGTCCTGGTCGCGCCCAGATCAGAAGCGGTTCTTGTCGCCTCGCCTGCCTATCTTCATGCTCGGGCGGTGCCTGATCTCCCAGGCGATCTGCTTAATCACCGCACCGTGGTGTGCCGCAGTCAGGTTACCGGCCTGATCATACCTTGGATCCTGCAATCCGCCGGCGAGACCGTGCAGATCGCTCCGTCCACGGCAACGATCGTTCACGATCTCGCCTCCCAAATCGAGCTGACCGTGAGGGGGCTGGGAATCGTCAGCGCGCCGGCTGCGAGCGTGTCCGACCTCCTCGACGCTGGAAAGCTGTCACGGGTCCTGCCCGCATGGTCTTCGCCGATGGAGGCCCTCTACCTGTACTTTCCGAGCCGTCGTCACCAATCGGCGGCCCTGCGCGCGTTCGTCGCGTTCCTGAAGGGCCGCTCTCATCTTCCCGCCACCCGTGTGATGGGCAGGGTGGAAACGTAGACGTGCGGGAGAAACCCGTCGCGGCCGGCATCAGGTTCGCGACTCGTGCTCGATCCGGGCGGCCTGGTGAAGACCAGGCTCGGGACCCGCGACGGCAACCAGACGATGACGGTAATGGTGGAGCCCGTGGCCGGATGGTGTGGGGGCAACGGTCGTAGCGGGTGGCGATGCAATGGCGCTGTCGATACAGGACCTTGCCGCGAGACGGCGCCACCTTGCGGCCGACCGCCCGGCGGTCACGTACGCGGACCGGGCCGCCAAGCCCGGGGAGAACGGCTCGATCCGGCGCATATGACCGCGGAACAGCAACGCCAGATCCGACACTAGCCGCCGGATGCTGCTGCCTTGGCGCGGACCAGCCGCCGTCGCCCGGTGATGATCGCGGCGCCCGCCAGGAGCCACAGGCCCCACAACAGCACCAGCCGGACCGGCAGGTCGCGCAGGAGCAGCACGATCGTCACCTCCTGCGATGCGACCGCCAGCACGCAGGCAGGCCACAGCACGCCGACCGGCAGCGGCAGCGGCGAGGCACGGTAGGCGGCGGGGTCCGCGCGCGCGTTGAGCGGCGCGCAGGCGACCGACAGGATCGCCGAGATGCTGGCGCCGAGCCCGCTCACCCGGATGATGCTGCCCACGTCCAGCCCCGCCAGCAGCGGCACCACGCCGATCAGCCCCAGCAGCAGGAGCGGCCCCACCGGCACGCCGCGTCGGCTGGTGCGGCCGAACCCCTGCGGCAGCCAACCGTCCGCGGCGGCCATCAGGATGCTGCGGCTGCCCCAGAGCATGTGCGCGTTCATGATCCCGAGCATGCTGACGATCCCAGCACCCAGCTCGAACAGCGCCAGCGGCACCGGCCGCATCACCGATGCCGCCACGGCGACCAGCGACCGTTCCCCGGGTCCCGCCGGGGGCACGCCTGCCGCCACCAGCGCCACCATGACGTAGAGCAGGGCGGCACAAACCGTGGCGCCCAGGATGGCGACCGGAACGTCGCGTCCCGGCCGGCGCATCTCTCCCGACAGCTCCGACACCAGCGTCGCCCCGCTGATCGGGAACGTCAGCAGGGCGGCTGCCGACAGCAGCCCGTGCCAGCCATGCGGCAGCATGTGTTCGAGCCGCGCCGGGTCCACGTGCGGTGCCCCGGCGATGGCCAGCGAGCACAGCGACAGCGCCACCGCCACGGTGATGGCGATCCCGGCCCGCGCCGATGCCGCGGTGCCGAGCAGGTTCAGGCCCAGCACGAGTGCCAGCGCCCCGATCCCGGCGATCCTGGCCGGCACCGCCGGCAACAGCGCGTGCAGCGTGTCGCCAAAGGTGGCGGCGTAGGCCGCGAGCCCGACATGGGTGCTCAGCACCATCCAGAACGCGATGAACCCGGCGGGCCGGCCCAGGAACCGGCTCGGCCATCGGTACAGGCTGCCCGACACCGGCCGCGCAGCACCCAGCACCGCATAAGGAAGGCTGACCAGCAGCACAACGACGCAGGCCAGCCCGTAGGCCGGCGCCGCGCCGGCGCCGGTCAGCGCCACGGCGGTTCCGGTCAGCACCACGACGCCGCCGCCGATCACCTGCTTCAGCGATATGCAGAACGCCATCGGCAGGGTCAGCGTGGCACCCAGGCCATGACCGGTGGAACCGGGATCCGTCATGAACGATCGCTTCCTCTTCCAGCGCGGCTTTTTGCCCTGGCTCTTCTTGCCGCGGGATTATTGCCCGCGCCCGGGCAACCGCCCAGGGCGCGGGCCGGTTCAAGCCGCCGGAATGATCCTGGAGGAGACGAGGCATGAACCAGACCACGCGGCGGATCGGCTCGGGCGCGCTGGGCGGGATCGCCGGCGGCGCGGTGCTGACCGCGGTGCTGCTCGGCATGGAGCGCGGCAGCAACACCCCGTCCGACATCGTCAAGCTCGGACGCAAGACCGCCAGCGCGCTGGGCTCGCCGTACCAGCACCAGGACACGATGCCGGCGCTGGACGAGCAGCTGCGCTACCATGGTGGCCACCTCGCCTTGTCGGCGGTCATGGGGGCCACCTACCCGGCGCTGCGCTCCCTGCCGGTGCTGCGCGGGCCGGGCGGAAGCCTGCTGTACGGGGCGGCGTTCTACCTGTTGTTCTGGGGCGTGCTCGGGCCCCGGCTGCGCTTGACGCCGACGCCACGGCAGGAGGGGGCCGCCACGGTGGCGCAACGGGTGGGCTTCCACGCCCTGTTCGGCCTGGTCACCGCGCTGGTGGCGGACGCCCTGGCGCCACGCGCCCGCTGATCCCCGTGCCGTTCCGCTCCAGCAGGAACAGCGCCTGCTCGCCGAACAGGTTGGCGAGCTGCACCGAGCGGCGCCACGGTGCCCGGTCGCCCTTGTCGTCCACCGCCATCCAGCGCCGGATCGCATAGCCTTCCTCCGCGCACAGGGCGAAGAAGTCGCGCACCGTGCAGGGATGGATGTTCGGGGTCTCGTACCAGGGCCGGCCCCACACGTCGGTCATCGGCATGCGGCCGCGAAGCAGCAGCTGCATCCGCAGGCGCCAGTAGCCAAAGTTCGGGAACGACACCACGGCGTGCCTGCCGATGCGCAGCATCTGGCGCAGCACCTCGCGCGGCCGCTCCACCGCCTGCAGCGTGCGCGACAGCACCACGTAGTCGAAGGCCCCGTCCGGATAATGCGCAAGATCGCTGTCGGCGTCGCCGTGCATCACCGGCAGGCCGTGCGACACCGAGCGCGTCACCTCGCCCATGTCGAGCTCGATGCCGCGCGCGTCGCAGCTGCGGGTGCGGAACAGGTGCTCGATCAGCGAGCCGTCGCCGCTGCCGATATCGAGCACGCGCGTGCCCGGCTGGATCATCTCGGCGATCAGCTTCTGGTCGAGGCGCATGGCTACCGGCCGGGCTGCGCGGGCTCGAGCCCGGCATGCTCGGCGCAGCCGGCCAGGAAGCCGCGGATGGTGCGGTCGAAGTCGGGCTCGTCGAGCAGGAACGCGTCGTGCCCCTTGTCGGTGTCGATCTCGACGAAGCTGACGTTGGCGGCGGCCTTGTTCAGGGCGCGCGCCACCGTGCGGCTTTGCGCGGTGGGGAACAGCCAGTCGGAGGAGAACGACACCACGCAGAACCGGGTGGGCGTGCCGGCGAACGCTTGCGCCAGGTCGCCGTTGTGGTCGGCCGCGACGTCGAAATAGTCCATCGCCCGGGTGATGGTCAGGTAGGAGTTCGCGTCGAACCGGCGCACGAAGCTGGAGCCCTGGTGGCGCAGGTAGCTTTCCACCTCGAACATCTCGCCGAACAAGCCGATGCCGGCGTTGTTGCCGCCGCCCCTGGCGACCACTGCCGACGGGTCGGTGCGCACCCGCCTGCCGAACTTGCGCGTCAGCGCTTCCTCCGACAGGTAGGTGATGTGCGCCATCATGCGCGCCACCGCCAGGCCGCGCGCCGGCACCAGCCCGTCCTGCCAGTAGCGGCCGTTATGCCAGTCAGGGTCGGCGAAGATCGCCTGGCGGCTGACCTCGTTGAAGGCGATGTTCTGCGCTGAATGGAACGAGGCGGTGGCGATCGGCAGGGCCGCGAACACGCGTTCGGGGAAGGTCGCGGCCCAGGACAGCACCTGCATCCCGCCCATGGAGCCGCCCACCACCGCGAACAGCCGGTCGATGCCGAGGCGGCTCACCACCAGCGCCTGGGCGCGCACCATGTCGCGCACCGTGACCGGCGGGAACTCGGTACCCCACGGTTCGCCAGGGCGCTCGCCGCCCTCGTCACGCGCCGAGCGCGGGCCGGTGGAGCCCATGCAGCCGCCGAGCACGTTGATGCACAACACGAAGAAGCGGTCGGTGTCGATCGGCAGGCCCGGTCCCACCAGCCGGTCCCACCAGCCGGGCTTGCCGGTGACGGGATGGGTTTCCGCCACGTACTGGTCGCCGGTCAGGGCGTGGCACACCAGGATCGCATTGTCGGCCTTGTCGCTGAGCCGGCCATAGGTGCGGTAGGCCATGGTGAGCGGCTTCAGCGTCAGGCCGCATTCCAGCTCCAGCCCGTCAACGAAGCGGGCGTGCTGGTGCTCGGTCCAAGGCGGCGGGTTCTGGTCCATGGGCCCGATCGGTTGCGCCCGCGCGTCCATCGGGACGGCGAAACGGCGGCACCATGCCGCAGCGACGCGGTGCCGTCACCTTCCGCGTCGGGCGGGAGCGTCGGAGGCTCGTCCCGCGCTGCGCAGGAGCGTCCGGGCGGCGGCGATCGCTGCGGCGGCGATGGCGTCGCTGCCCGGCAGGTCAGGGTCGAACGACGCGATCGTCAGGCCGACCGGCGTGGCGAGCGTTCCCAGTTGCTCCATGCAGCTGACGAGGTCGCCGGCATCGAGCCCGCCGGGCGCGGCATAATCGTTCGCATGCCCCACGGTCGTGTCGAGGCAGTCGAGATCGAGGTGCACCAGCATGCGCCCAGGCAAGCCGGAACAGGCTTCGCCCAGGGCCGCGGCGAAACCCGCTGGAGGCCGGGCATCGCCCTGGATGGCGCGGATGCCATGCCGCTCGACCTTTTCGCGCTGGCCCGGCTCGAAATCGCGTATGCCGCAGTAGATCAGCCGGTCGAGCCCGAACGGTCGGAACCCGGGCACGCTCGCGGCCAGGCGGTGCCAGCACTGGCCGGCCAGGATGGCGACGCCCATGCCGTCGAAGTAGCCGCCGGTCATCTCGTCCAGGGTGTTGAAGTCCGGATGGGCGTCGAACCATGCCACGCCGAGATCGGGATCGCCCAGCCCGGCATAGGTGCCGACGCTGGCGTTGCAGTTGCCGGCCAGCACCAGCGGGAAGCGCGCGTGGCGGCACGCGTCGGCCACCGCGACGGCCACCCGGCGCATCACCTCGAAGCTGCGTCCGATCTCGCCCTCCAAGCGGTCGACCGGTTCAACCTCGATCAGCCTCGGCTCGGCGCCGTCGTCGCGCAGCGCGTCGGCCAGGCCGGCGGCGATCAGGCGTCGCGGGCCCTTGCCGACGCGCTCCTCCCACATCCCGGCGTGGAATGGCGCGACGACGACGTCCACGCCCAGGGGCGCGACGGGGATCAGAACTCCGCCTCCGGTTCGGTGCCGCCGCGCTTGCGCGGCGGGCCCATCAGCGCCGGCTGGAACAGCACCGCGGCGGCAAGTGTGCACAGCAGCGCCAGCGCCATCAGCTTGCCCATGCTGGACAGTCCGGGCTGGCTCGACAGCCAGAGCGAGCCGAACGCGGTGGCGGTGGTGAGCGAGGAGAACACGATGGCGCGGGTGAGCGCGGTTTCCAGAAGGTCGGTGGCGCCGGCGCGCCAGGCGGTGATGTAGTAGATCTTGAACGCGACACCGACGCCGAGCAGCTGCGGCAGGGCGATGATGTTGGCGAGGTTGAGCGGCTCGCCGATCAGCGACACCAGCTCCAGCGTCACCAGACCCGCCACCAGCAGCGGCAGCAGGGTCAGCAACACGTCGCCCAGGCGGCGCAGCGTCACCCGCAGGATCACGGCGATCGACAGCACGGCCACCGCGCCCGCCTCAAGGAAGGCGTGCGTTGCCGTGCGCTCCGAGCCGACCAGCGCCACCGGGGCACCGCTGGCGTCCGGCCCCACCGCCAGCACGGCGCGGGCGAAGCGGGCCATGGTCGCGCTGTCGTTGGCATCCCCGCGCGGCACCACCTCCACCCTCGCCTGTCCGTCCGGCGCCAGCCAGTGGCGTCGCAGCTCTGGCGGGATGTCGGACACGCCGGCGCGCTCGGGGTGCAGCATGTCGCGCAGCAGGGCGAGGTCGACGCGGAGCGGCATCACCAGCGCGGTCGCGGCGGTGCAGCGGGTGTCTGCATCCGTGTCCGCCAGCCGGACCAGGAGCGGGTGCAGGCGACGTGCCGCCACGCCGGCGGCGTCGTCCGCGCGCTTGAGCGGGGCCAGCCCGGCAGCGCCAGCACGATCACGGTCCAGGGCCGCCGGATCGACATCCCCACCACCCGCGCGATCGTCGATCTGAGCATGCACGGTTCAGGTCCTGACGGAAGCGTCAACGGTGCAGCATGTAAGACGCCGTGACGGTTCCGGTTCGATCTTGTCCCGACCTTCGGGCGCATGGGCCGCGACAGCCTTGCGAGTCCGGCTCGCGAGTCCGGCTCGCGAGTCTGGGCAGGACGTGCTTCAACCGGCGTCATGGAGGTTCTCCCATGGCACCCGACGCGATGACCACGGCCCTGATCGTCGGCGCCGGCGACGGGCTGAGCGCCTCGCTGGCGCGCAGGCTGTCCGCGGCCGGGTTCACGGTGGCGCTGGCGGCGCGCAACACCGGCAAGCTGTCCGGCCTGCTGGCGGAAACCGGCGCGCACGCGTTCGGCTGCGACGCCGCGGAGCCGGAGCAGGTGGCGGCGCTGTTCGACGCCGTGTCCGCCCGCCTCGGCGTGCCAAACGTGGTGATCTACAACCCGAGCGCCCGCGCCCGGGGTCCGATCGCGGAGCTCGATCCCGCCGACGTGGCGCGTGGGCTGGCGGTGACCGCGTTCGGCGGCTTCCTGGTCGGGCAGCAGGCGGCGAAGGCGATGCTGCCGCGCGGCTCGGGCACGATCGTGTTCACCGGCGCGTCGGCCAGCATCAAGGGGTTCGCCGGGTCCGCCTCGTTCGCGATGGGCAAGTTCGCGCTGCGCGGCCTGGCGCAGAGCATGGCGCGCGAGCTGGGGCCAAAGGGCATCCACGTCGCGCACGTGCTGGTCGACGGCGGCATACGCAGCGCCGCCAACCCCGATCCGTCGGATCAGCCGGACAGCCGGCTCGACCCGGATGCCATCGCCGACGCCTACCTGCACCTGATCGGGCAGCCGCGCAGCGCGTGGAGCCACGAGATCGACCTGCGGCCGTGGACGGAACGGTTCTAGCCGCCCCGCCGCCGGCGCGGCCGTTCTTGCCGTCGTGGCGGAGCGTGTCGATCGGCCCGCTCGGGCTGCTGCTGCCGTACATGCGTCCGTACCGGCTGCGCGTGCTCGGCGCGTCGCTGTCGCTGCTGGTGGCGGCGGGCCTGGTGCTGGCGCTGGGCCAGGGGGTGCGGCGGCTGATCGACCGCGGCTTCGCCAGCGGCAGCATGGAGCATCTCGACGCGGCGGCGCTGGCGATGGCGGCGGTGGTGACGGCGCTCGCGGTGGCGACGGTGCTTCGCTACACGCTGGTGTCGTGGCTGGGCGAGCGCATCGCCGCCGACCTGCGTCGCGACCTGTTCGACCGTGTGGTGAGCCTGTCGCCGGCCTTCTTCGAGACCGCGCGCACCGGCGACATCCTGGCCCGGCTCACCGCCGACATTTCCGTGCTGCAGGCGCTGATCGGCTCGGCGATCTCGCAATGGCTGCGCAGCGCCCTGCTGTTGTCCGGCGCGCTGGTGATGCTGCTGGTGACCAGTCCCAAGCTCACCGTGATCGTGCTGCTGGTGGTGCCGGTGGTGCTGCTGCCGCTGGTGCTGTTCGGCAGGCGGGAACGGCGGCTGTCGCGCGCGGCGCAGGACCGGGTGGCCGATCTCGGCGCCTATGCCGAGGAGACCATCAACGCGCTGCGCACCGTGCAGGCCTTCACGCACGAGCCGGTGGACCGGCTGCGCTTCCGCGCCGAGGTCGAGCGTTCGGTGGCAGCCGCGATGGCGCGGATCGGCACCAGGGGCCGGCTGATCTTCACGGTGATCCTGCTCGGCTTCGGCGCCATCGTGTTCAGCCTGTGGGTCGGCGGCCGGGACGTGATCGCCGGGCGGATGAGCGGCGGCGACCTGTCGGCGTTCGTGTTCTATGCGGTGCTGCTGGCGAGCTCCGGGGCGCAGATGAGCGAGCTGTGGAGCGAGCTGGCCCGTGCCGGCGGGGCGGCCGACCGGCTGCGCGAGCTGCTCGACGAGCGGCCGGGCATCACGGCGCCGGTCGACCCGTTGCCGCTGCCGGCCCGGGCGGACGGGCGCATCGCGTTCGAGGACGTGGTGTTCCATTACCCGGCGCGGCCGGACGCCCCTGCCCTGAGCGGCTTCTGCCTGGAGGTGGCGCCCGGCGAGACCGTGGCCCTGGTCGGGCCGTCCGGGGCTGGCAAGACCACCGTGCTGCAGCTGCTGCTCCGCTTCTATGATCCGGCCTCGGGTGCTGTGCGGCTGGACGGGGTGGACATCGCGCGGGTGGACCCGGCGGCGCTGCGGGCGCGGATCGGCATCGTGCCGCAGGACCCGGTGATCTTCGGCACCACGGCGGCGGAGAACATCCGCTATGGCCGGCCGGACGCGACCGATGCCGAGGTGCGCGCGGCGGGCATGGCCGCCCATGCCGGGTTCCTGGACGCGCTGCCGGAGGGCTACGGCACGTTTCTCGGCGAGAAGGGGGTGCGGCTGTCGGGCGGGCAGCGGCAGCGCATCGCCATCGCGCGCGCGATCCTGCGCGACCCGGCGGTGCTGCTGCTGGACGAGGCCACCTCCGCGCTGGATGCGGAAAGCGAGCAGGCGGTGCAGGACGCGCTGGCGGTGCTGGCGCGGGGCCGCACCACGATCGTGGTGGCGCACCGGCTGGCGACGGTGCGCAAGGCGGACCGGATCGTGGTGATGGATGGCGGCCAGGTGGTCGCCACCGGCACGCACGACGCGCTGGTGCGGGACAACGGGCTGTATGCCCGGCTGGCCCGGCTGCAGTTCGGCCTGCACCACGACTGACCGGCAGCGGCAGAGGAGCATCCCCATGGCGAGCTGGCAGGCGCACCTCACGGTTCTCGGGCTCAAGCTGTTCGTGAAGCGGCGCAACAGGAACGCCCACATGGACCCGCTGGCGGTGCGCGCCATGTTCGACCGGGCGCCGCCGATCACCCTTCCCGGGACGGTGGTGACGCAGGCCGCCCTGGGGGGCATTGCCGGGGAATGGGTGCGGCCGGCCGGCGACCCGCCTGCGGCGACGATGTTCTACCTGCATGGCGGCGGCTACATCGCCTGCTCGCCGCGGACGCACCGGCGCATCACCTCCGGCTACGCGTTGCGGGGCCTGTCGGTGTTCGCGCCCGCCTACCGGCTGGCGCCCGAGCATCCGTTTCCGGCGGCGCTGGACGACGCCGTGGCGGCTTATCGCGGGCTGCTCGCGACGGGCATCGCCTCGCATCGCGTCGTGTTCGGCGGCGACTCGGCTGGCGGCGGGCTGGCGCTGGCCTTGCTGCTTCGGCTGCGCGACGAGGGGCACCCGTTGCCGGCCGGGGCCGCGCTGTTCTCGCCCTGGACCGACCTGACGGAGACCAGCGCCACCCTGCGCAGCAATGCCCGCCGCGACGCCTTGTTCCCGGGCACCGGGATGGCGCGGCTGACCGTTTCCTATCTGGCCGGGGCCGATCCGGCCGAGCCGCTGATCTCGCCGCTGTTCGGCGACCTGCGCGGTCTGCCGCCGCTGCTGCTGCATGTGGGCAGCCACGAGGTGCTGCTGGACGACAGCCGGGGGCTGGCCGAGCGGGCGCGGGCGGTTGGCGTTGCGGTCACGCTGCGGCTTTGGCCGGTGGTGCCGCATGTGTGGCAGATGTTCCGGCTGCCGGAGGCGACCGCCTCGATGGACCTGGCCGCCGCCTTCGCGCGCGGGGTGCTCGGCGCCGGATAGCGCCGGGACGTCGCCGCCCCCATCTTCGTTGCATGTTTGATCCCCGCCTCGCCGAGTTCGTCGCCCAGCACCGGCGGTTGTTCGTGTTGACCGGCGCCGGCTGCTCCACCGGCTCCGGCATTCCGGACTACCGCGACGCCGACGGGCAATGGAAGCGGCCGCAGCCGGTGACGTTCCAGGCCTTCATGGGCGCGCACCTGACGCGGCAGCGCTACTGGACGCGCTCGCTGGTGGGCTGGCGCTCGTTCGGGCGGGCGCAGCCGAACGGGGCGCACCGGGCGCTGGCGCGGCTGGAGGCGGAGGGCCGGGTCGAGCTGCTGCTGACGCAGAACGTGGACCGGCTGCACCAGGCGGCGGGCAGCGCGCGGGTGATCGACCTGCACGGGCGGCTGGACCAGGTGCGGTGCATGGGGTGCGAGCGGCGCACGGCGCGCGCGGGGTTCCAGGAGCGGCTGCTGCGGTTGAACCCGGATCATGCCGGGCTGGAGGCCACCGACGCGCCGGACGGGGATGCCGACCTGGTGGATGCGGAGTTCTCGTCGTTCGTGGTGCCGGCGTGCGAGGCGTGCGGGGGCGTGCTGAAGCCGGACGTGGTGTTCTTTGGCGAGAGCGTGCCGCGCGAGCGGGTGGAGGCGGCGCGGGACGGGCTGGCGAAGGCGGATGCGGTGCTGGTCGTGGGGTCGTCGCTGATGGTGTACTCGGGGTTCCGGTTCGTGCAGGCGGCGGTGGATGCGGGGAAGCCGGTGGCGGCGGTGAACCTGGGGCGGACGCGGGCGGATGGGTTGCTGGCGTTGAAGGTGGATGGGCGGTGCGCGGAGGTGTTGGCGGGGTTGGTGGAAGAAGATGCGGCATCCTCCGAAATATCATCGGCAGCGTGTCGAGGTCATAAGCCATAGCCGAACAGTAGCGGGTTAACATGCGGTTGGTCTGCCTCGGCGGTCCTCTGCCCTGAGATTACGCTGTCCCTAATGCGTAGAAGTAATGAAATTGCGAGCCTTGAGGGCTTAAGAAAAGGAAGGGGACGCCTGTCTATGGTGTCATGAAATGGTGTCATGATCTGTCCCGACGGCCCGGCAGTGGGAGGTGGCAAGAGAAACCCAGCGGCGCTTGTCCAGACCGCTGTGGCGGGTCTGCACTCCATAGCCAAGATTTGCTTGCCTTAACCTGCTTCTCTAAACCAGACCCGAGCGGTAGCATTACGGCTTTCGGGCGCTTGGGTTGCTCCTAATCTTAAGCACCGGCCGACGAGGCCCTCGTGACGTCACACTTGAAAACGATTTCCATCGTCGACGCTGCTGACCAATTTACTTGCGTTTAGCGTCTCACTCCCCTCTGATAGAAACCATCCGATCAAGCGCGGTTTGGTATAGTTGTTTGACGCATGTTGACGCCGGCTGAGATCGTCGACCTTCTGTCACCCACAACACCAGATCTGGCACATCGTATCGCTTCTATGGATAAAGTCTGGGAGGCCGACGGCGCAAAAGTCTCGGGGCGATTCTTTTACGTCACGTTCCGCGACAGCAAGCCCACCATCGACGACCTAGTCGCGATTGCTCATGCGCGGATGGTCAATTTCGTAATGCCACGATCGCGCATCGACGAGGTGCAGTCCGAGCTCCAGGTAAATCCAGGTGTCATGGATCCCTGGGTCATGCTTGCAACCGAAGCACGCGATCTCTTCATGCGGACTGACAGGGAGACCGGGCGAAGTGGCGAGCTCGGCGAGCTGTTGCTTTACATGTTGATCGAGTGGGTGTTGAAAGCGCCGATCGTAGCCTGCAAGATGTATTTGAAGACTTCTCAGCAGATGCCTGTTCACGGCGTCGACGGCATTCATTTGGGTTATGAGACCGACAAGCTGATCATGCACTGGGGCGAGTCAAAGCTTCACCAGACGCTAGCCTCGGCTCTTGATGATATTTCCAGCTCGATCTCGAAGTATCACAAGGACCCAACCAAGTACGCCAATGAGGTCAGGATCATCCGATCCAATCTGAACCTGGGAACGCTGGGTGAGGAGGCTCGCCAAGCGATCAAGGACTACTTCAACCCATACAAGCCCGAGAGCAACAATCTGCTCGAGAGTTACGCGTGTTTGGCAGGATTCGATTCGATACTTTATCAGAACGTCGCTCATTTTGAGCATGACGCGTGCGAGACGGCCTTTCGAGCGTCCTATGAGGCGCGGGTCGAGAGCGCCTGCAAGCTAATCGCGGACAAGGTAAAAGCCGCGGGCTTGGACAGCTTTCGATTCTCATATTTCCTCCTCCCCTTCCCTTCTGTCGACGAGGCACGGGCCAAGTTTCAAGCGCGCCTTTGGGGGACGAAATGAGCTTCGCACGAGAGCTGGCCAACGAGATCTGGGCCGAGAGTGCGTTCCACGCCGACCTAGCGTTCCTGGAAGCGGCCAACATCCGAGCCGAACTGCATGAGGGAGGTGTAATCGATGTTCCAGAAACCTTCGACATTGAAAGGTTACGGCGTCTAGTGCAGACGGCGTTGGTCTTCGCTGAAACCAACGAGCATCGATATCAAGACGCCGCCCAGCGCATCTCGACAGCCACGCTACGTCTGGCCGGTTTGGCGGCGAAGGATCTCTTCGCCATGATTCAGGCGCGCCTGCGGAACTTTCCTGCTCTGCGCACGAGCATGGAGCCACCCGCGCCGCCAGTTCACGCGCCGATGTCCCTGCAGTATGAATTCGTCGAGCGGCGTCTTGAGCAGACGATCATCGCCGGCGATGCATCCGAGCACGTCCTAACGCCCTTCCAGCTCACTAGTTGGAAGTTGCTTGCAGATGGGCGTTCAGGAGCCCTCAGCGGCCCGACATCAGCAGGCAAGTCATACATTCTTCTGCTTCACCTTATTGAACGGTTTCGCGCTGGTCTGTTGCGAACGGCGGCCTATGTGGTGCCGACGCGTGCCCTGATCAACCAAGTGTCTGATGACGCGGCGACGGTCCTGGCCGATCGGGGCGTCCGCGACGTCAGCATTACTAGCGTGCCAGTCGACCTGTCCCCGCCGGACGGCGGTAAAGTGCTCTATGTCGTTACCCAGGAGCGGCTCGACGCCCTGCTCATCGCCAGCCCAACCCTTCGTCTGGAACTGATCGTCATTGACGAGGCCCAAATGATCGCAGACGGGAGTCGGGGAATCCTGCTCGAGTCCGTGTTGGATCGGGTCGGTAGCGGCGATGGCCATTCGCAAATCGTCTTCAGCGGTCCGTTGATCAACAATCCAGGCTACTTTGGCGACTTACTCGACATCGAAGGGTTCGGCACCAGCATCTCCAAGCGTTCACCGGTAACGCAGAACATCGTGTTCCTGGACTACGCAGAGACCCCTGATCCGCAGGTCTCGGTGAAGGTGCTGGTCGAGCCCGAAGGCATACAGGTCGCCACCGTTAATCTGCCCATCCGCCTTCACACCGATCTTGATCGCCTGAGCTACATTAGTGTGCTGTTCGGTCGCGCCGGCTCCAGCATTGTCTACGCAGGGGGAAAGGCGGACGCCGAGAAGATCGCGATCAAGATCGGCCTTAATCTTCCAGAGGACCAAGCTCGAGCGGACGCTCTTGCCGAGCTGATCGGGTTCATCAAGAAGCATGTTCATAAAGAATACGCCTTGGTAAGCACCTTGGAGAAAGGAGTCGGCTTCCACTACGGCCATATGCCCGGCCTGCTTCGCAAGCAGCTCGAGGATCAGTTCCGTGAACGGAGGATCCGCTACCTCGTTTGCACAAGCACCTTGCTCTACGGTCTCAACCTGCCCGCCAGGAACATTTTCCTTGAGAAGCCTACAACTGGACGCGGCCACGCCATTTCGGGCCCTGACTTCTGGAACCTGTCTGGCCGCGCAGGTCGGATGGGAAAGGAGCTCGAAGGCAATGTTTTCTTGATCGATTATGCAAAGTGGGGGTCCCAGCCTCTCGCCGGGGAGCGTGGTGTGTCGGTAAGTTCGGCGCTGAGGACTACTATGGTTGATCAGGGGAGCGAGCTTCTCGCGTTCTTGAGCGATCCATCGATTTCCTCGGATGTCAATTTAGACTTCGAGATCACGCTAGGAAAACTGGTGCTGGATCACCGCTTAGGAAAACTTGACCAGACGCTTGGTCGATACACGTCTCCGGCCGACGCTGAGAACCTCGGCGCGATCCAGGAGCGCATCGGACAGATCTCCGCCATGACGGACATCCCCACGGAGGTGCTTAACAGCAATATTGGCGTGTCGATCTTCCGGCAGAAGGACCTGCTTGACTACATGGTGAAGCGGCTGAGAAAGCTGATGCCCGAGGAGCTGATCCCGTCCCATCCCCTCGGAGATTTTAAACAAGCGGATCCACACATATCTTTTTAACTACGCTGGCGAGGACGGCCGTCACAACTTCTTCGCACCTCTAGCGCTTCGTTGGATGCGGGGAGACCCCCTACCCGTACTAATCGACAGCGCCATTCGCTATCATCGCGACAAGAAAAGTGGCAAGAGCGTTGCTTTAATCATCCGCGAAACCATGGAGAACGTGGAGCAGGAACTGCGCTTCCGGTATGTTAAGTACTTTACGTGTTACAATACCATTCTGCGCGTCGCGCTTGAGCGGACCGATAAGGCCGATTATGTCAAGAATATTCCAGAGATTCCTCTTTTCCTGGAAGTCGGCGGGTCCTCGGGGGCAATGATTAACCTCATGGCGCTTGGATTGTCCCGAACATCAGCTGAGTCACTGGCTGACTACATCACGGACAAGGAAGTGAGCCTGCCGGATCTACGCGAGTGGCTTCAAAAACTTGACGTAGTGACGCTGGATATGTCGCCCATTTGCATGCGCGAGATACAGGCACTCATAGACGCCGGCGCCGGGGTCGATCCCTCCGAAAAGTAGGAACCGTTCGATCACGGTGACCGAGATCCCAAATGCAGCTATGGCTGCTTGCGGGCACTCTGAAATCTATACCGAGCGGTTTGAAGAGGTCGATTACGAATCGGCAGCTTTCAGCCTGATGCGTCCTAAAGCTGCCAGTCGGCGTTCGGGCATAAACCGCTTTTGACCGTCAGCATCACTCCGCCGCGTGCATGGGAACACTCATCCTTCCTCTGCGCTCCAGCAGCATACCTTTGTCTGGAGTCTTCCCATGCTGACCGATCCACGCACTCGTTATCCCCGCCCGCCGTTCGAGACGCAGGAGCAGAGCGATCCCGGGTCGTCAGCGCGGATGAAGCCGGAGCCGGACTATGGCGAGAACAGCTATGTCGGGGCGAACCGGCTGGCCGAGCGGGTGGCGCTGATCACCGGGGCGGATTCGGGGATCGGGCGGGCAGTGGCGCTGGCGTTCGCGCGGGAGGGGGCGGATGTCGTGCTGTCCTACCTTGCGGAGGAGGAAGAGGATGCGGACGCGGCGGTGCGCGGCATCAAGGCGGCGGGGCGGCAGGCGCTGAAGCTGCCGGGGGACATCTCCGATCCGGCGCATTGCCGGGCACTGGTGCAGCAGACGGTGGAGCGGTTCGGGCACCTCGACATCCTGGTCAACAACGGGGCGTTCCAGATGACGCGGGACAGCCTGGAGGAGATCAGCGACGAGGAATGGGACCGGACGTTCCGCACCAACATCCATTCCCAGTTCTACCTGAGCAAGGCGGCCCTGCCCCACCTCAACCCGGGCTCGTCGATCATCAACACGTCGTCGGTGAACTCCAAGCACCCGATGCCGAGCCTGCTGGCGTATTCGGCGACCAAGGCGGCGATCGCCAACTTCACCATCGGGCTGGCGCAGATGCTGGTGGAGAAGGGCATCCGGGTGAACGCCGTGCTGCCCGGGCCGGTGTGGACGCCGTTCATCCCGGTGGGGATGGAGCCCGAGCAGGTCAAAACGTTCGGCAGCCAGTCGCCGATGGGGCGGCCGGCGCAGCCGGCGGAGCTGGCGTCAGCCTACGTGTATCTCGCCGCCGACGACGCCAGCTTCACCACCGGCACGCTGCTGCCGGTGCATGGCGGCATGGTGATCTACTGAGGCGCGCGGCCGGACCCGCTCAGGGTCCGGCCACCACCGTCCCGTCGTCGCCCGGCACCACCGGCAGCTGCACGTAGCTGGCGGCGTCGGGGGCGTGGAACACCCGCACGTCGGCCTTGTGGTAGTCGCCTGGGGCGGCGAAGAAGATGTTCGGCACGAAGGTCTGCGGGTTGCGGTCGTACAGCGGGAACCAGCTGGACTGGATCTGCACCATGATGCGGTGCCCGGGCAGGAAGCTGTGGTCCACGTTGGGCAGCTTTAGGGTGTAGGCCACCGTCTTGTCCGCCGGGATGGCGCTCGGATGCGCCGGGTCGTCGCGGTAGCGGCCGCGCAGGATGTCCATCGCCACCGGCAGCTCGTAGCCGCCCAGCTCCGGCTTCACCGGCACCTCGTCCGGATACACGTCGATCAGCTTCACCACCCAGTCGGCGTCGGTGCCGGTGGTGGAGGCCAGGAGGTGCGCCACCGGGGCGCCGGACAGGGTGACGGGCGCCTTCAGCACGTCGGTCTCGTAGGTCAGCACGTCCGGCCGGCCGTCCGCGAAGCGCTGGTCGTCCACCAGCCAGGTGTGCCAGGTGGAGTCCTTGGCGTAGGTCGGCCGGATCGGCCGCAGCCGGTACGGCACCGGCTTGGCCGGGTCGGCGGTGTACTGGTCGTAGCCGGTGCCGCCATTCGCCGGCGCCGCCGGCGGCGCGAAGGCGAGCTTGCCGTCGGCCTGCAGGTACAGCGACTGCCCCTTGTCGGCGCAGGCGGCGCAGGCCTGCGGCCAGCTCTGGTAGGTGCGCCAGGTGTCGGTCCCGGTCTGGAACGCCGTCACCGGGGCGATGGCGACCGGCTGGCCGTTGTCCTTCAGGTGGCTGTCCAGGAACGGCAGCATCACGTGGTGGCGGAACCAGGCGCCGGTGTCCTCGCCATAGTCCAGCGGCCCGAGCGAGGAGCCGTCGCCGTTGGCCTGGCCGTGGAACCAGGGGCCGATCACCAGGTGGCCGGGATCGGCGCTGCCGTCCTTCGGGATGGTGGCCTCATAGGAGGCGACGGCGCCGTAGATGTCCTCCTGGTCCCACTGCCCCTGCACGAACAGCGTCGGCACCGTGAGCGGCGCCTTTGCCAGCAGCTGGTCCACCGCCTGACCCTGCCAGAAGCCGTCATAGGCCGGATGCTCGGTCAGCCGGTTCCAGAACGGCAGCTGCTCCATGCCCATGGCCTTGCCGAAGGCGCCGGCGTTCCCGTGCTGCATGTAGATCGTGTAGTCGTCGTGCCCGGGCGCCCACCATTCCAGGTCCGACCCCTTGGTCGCGGTCTGGAGATAGATGTAGTCCATCATCTCCTCGCGGAAGGCGCCGTTGTGGAACCAGTCGTCACCCTTCCAGGTGTCCACCATCGGGTTGATCGGCACCGCGGCCTTCAGCGCCGGGTGCGGGTGGATCAGGCTCATCAGCACGGTGAAGCCGTCATAGGAGGTGCCGACGGTGCCGACGCGGCCGTTGGTTTCGGGCACGTGGTGCACCAGCCAGTCGATGGTGTCGTAGGCGTCGGTGGTGTGGTCGACCTTTGTGTGGTTGAGCGGGCCCACCACCGGCCGGTTCATCACGTAGTCGCCGCCGGAGCCGTATTTGCCGCGCACGTCCTCGAAGGCCAGGATGTAGCCGTCCTCGACCAGGTCGCGGTACAGGCCGCGCACCAGCTCCGCCACGTGCGGGGTTTCCACCCGGCTGGTCATCTCCTTGGCGCTGTACGGCGTGCGGTCCAGCATGATCGGGGCGTGCTTGAGGGTGTGCGGCACGATCAGCACCGCATGCAGCGACACCCCGTCGCGCATCGGGATCATCACGTCGCGACGGTCGTAGTCGTAGGAGTTCAGCACCGGCTTGAAGTGCTGCGGGATGTCGCCGCCGGCGTTCGACCCGCTGTTGCCGCCGCCGCCCTGCGTATCCGGCGCGGTGCCGGGGGCGGTACTAGGCGCGGTGCCGGCGGCCTGCTGCGTCTTGGACGACTGCGCCTGCGCCGCCACCTGCCCGGACGGTTGCCCCGTATCCGCCGTCTGGGTATCGGCAGTCTGGGCATCGGCAGCCTGCCTGGCGGCCGACACCGCCTCGGCCGCCGCGGCGCGCGGCAACAGCAGCCGT
>CAXTCK010000013.1:0-34250 GCA_964242425.1 uncultured Acetobacteraceae bacterium
ACGATCATGGTGACGAGGTCGGTGGGATCGGTGTCGGCCACGCGCTTGATGCCGACCATCCTGCCGTCGCGCAGCACCGCCACCCGGTCCGCGACCCGGAACACCTCGTCCAGCCGGTGCGACACGTAGATCATGCCGATCCCGGTGCCGCGCAGGTCGCGCAGCACTTCCAGCAGCCGGTCCACCTCGTCGGCCGGCAGGCTGGCGGTCGGCTCGTCCAGCACCAGCACCTGCGCTTCCGCGGCCAGCGCGCGGCCGATCGCCACCAGCGAGCGCTCGGTGCGGCTCAGGTGCATGATGCGCGCGTCCGGATCGATGTCGGCGCTCATGGTGCGGAGCACCGCCATCGCCCGGTCACGGCAGCCGGACCAGGAGATCAGGCCGCGCCGGCGGGCGTAGCCGACCCCGAGCGCTATGTTCTCCGCCACCGTCATCCAGTCGATCAGGCCGAGATCCTGGTGGATGAAGGCGACCGACTGCCCGGCGCCCTTGGCCGCGCGAAGGTGGTCGTACGGCTCGCCGCGGAACAGGATGCGGCCGGCATCCGGCACGTGAATGCCGGCCAGCATCTTGATCACGGTGGACTTGCCGGCGCCGTTCTCGCCCAGCAGCGCCAGGATCTCGCCGCCGGCCAGCGCCAGCGACACGTCGTCCACCGCCAGCGTGCCGCCGAAGCGCTTGGACAGGCGGTCGAACTCCAGCAGCATTGTCATCGAGGCCCTCCGACACGGTTCCGGTTCAGCCGATCGCCAGATGCACCTTGATCGCCCGGTTCCGGTCGCCGGCGAGCGCGAACGCCTCGGTCGCGTCGGCGAGGGGAAGGGATGCGGACAGGATCGGGGAGATGTCGATCCGGCCACGCGCCAGGGCGTCGACGGCGACGTCGAACGCGTCATGGAAGCGGAACGAGCCGACGAGGTCGATCTCGCGCGCCATCAGCAGGTTGGCCGGCAGCGGCACCGTGCCCGGCGGCAGCATGCCGAGCTGCACGATCCGACCGCCCGGGCACATCAGCGACGGCATTCCCGCGACCGACGCGGCGGCGCCGGTCGCCTCGAACGCGACGTCGAAGCCGCCGACCGCCCGCGCCGCGCGTTCCAGCCCGTCCGGGTCGTTACGAACGTTGACGGCGTCGCCGGCACCCATGCGGCGGGCGATCTCCAGCGGCCGGTCGAACAGGTCGGTGATGGTGACGCAGGCGGCTCCCGCATGGCGCGCGGCCGCCAGGCAGAGCAGCCCGATCGGGCCGGCCCCCGCGACCAGCACCTGCCGCCCGGTCATGGTCCCCGCGCGAGACACCGCGTGCAGCGCCACCGCCAGCGGCTCGGCGCAGGCGGCGACGCGAAAATCCATGTCCGCCGGCACCGGTATGCACTGGTCGGCCCGCACCACCACGTGCTCCGAGAACGCGCCCTGCACGTGCGGCGTCAGCGCGGCACTGCCGAGAAAGCGCATGTTGCGGCACAGATTGCCCCGCCCGGCACGGCAGAAACGACAATGCAGGCATGGCCGGCTCGGGTTGATCGCCACCCGCGTGCCGACCGACACCGCGGCTGGCCCCGACGATTCCGACGAGGGCCAGTCCGACGACGGCGCCAGCTCGGCCACGGTGCCGGACACCTCGTGTCCCAGGGTGAGCGGCTCGCGCACGCGGAAGTCGCCGACGCCGCCCTTGTTGAAGTAGGACAGGTCCGAGCCGCAGATGCCGCCGGCCGCGACGCGCACGCGCGCTTCTCCCGGCAGCAACGGGCGTTCGTCGCGTTGTTCGACGCGCAGGTCGTGCGCCCCGTGCAGAACAGCAGCGAGCATGTCGCCTCCCATGTCACCACCGGCTGGATGGCCGGTCTGGACGCCGGCTCTTGCAATGTGACCGTTCACATCGCTATGCCACCTTGCCGCCGGGGACGGAAGTCCATTCCCGATCCTCGGCGAAACCGGGTGCTGCGGGGGCGGGCGATGGCGGGCATCAAGGCGTTCGACCTGTCCGGCCGACTGGCGCTGGTGACCGGATCGAGCCAGGGCATCGGCTTCGCGCTCGCGCAAGGGTTGGCGGCGGCGGGTGCGCGCATCGTGCTGAACGGCCGCAGCGCCGACCGCCTCGCGCAAGCGGCCTCGGCGATCGGCGACGCGGCGTGGTCCCCGGCGGGTGGCCTCGGCGTGTTCGACGTGACCGACCCCGACGCGGTGGAAGCGGGCATCGCGCGCATCGAGCGCGACGCGGGTCCGATCGACATCCTGGTCAACAACGCCGGCATACAGCGTCGCATGGCGCTGGAAGAGTTCCCGGTGGATACCTGGCGCGAGGTGATGCGCACCAACCTCGACAGCGTGTTCTTTGTCGGCCAGGCGGCGGCGAAACGGATGATCGGGCGCGGACGCGGCAAGATCATCAACATCGCCAGCCTGCAAAGCGAGGCGGCCCGTCCGACCATCGCGCCCTACACCGCGTCCAAGGGGGCGGTGAAGATGCTGACGCGCGGCATGTGCGCGGACTGGGCGCGACACGGCCTGCAGGTCAACGCGATCGGTCCCGGCTACTTCGAGACCGAGCTCAACCGGCCCTTGCGCGAGGACCCGGTGTTCGACGCGTGGCTGTGCCGCCGCACGCCGGCCGGGCGTTGGGGCAGGGTGGAGGAGCTGGCCGGCGCCGCGGTGTTCCTGGCCTCGGCCGCGTCGGACTTCGTCAACGGCCAAGTCATCTACGTCGACGGCGGCGTGCTGTCGGTTTTGTGAGGGATTGAGCGACATGAGCGTCCGGCTGCTGCAGCTTTGCCCGGTGCTTCCCGCGACCCAGGCGGTGCTGGACGCGCGCTACGACGTCGCGCGCTGGCCGGAGCCCGCGGAGCGCGAGGCCTGGCTGTCGCGTCACGGCGCGGAGGTGCGTGCGGTGGTGACGGGCGGCCATCTCGGCATCGAGACGGCGCTCGCGGAGCGGCTACCGGCGCTTGGCATCGTCGCCATCAACGGCGTCGGCTACGACCGCGTCGACCTTCCCGCGATGCAGCGCCTGGGCGTGCGCGTCAGCAACACCCCCGACGTGCTCACCGACGACGTCGCCGACCTCGCCATCGCGCTGATGCTGAACGTGATGCGTGGCCTGCCGGCGGCCGAGCGGCACGTGCGCGACGGCCTGTGGCCGGGCGCGCAGCCGGCCCTGGCGCGACGCGCGTCGGGCCTGCGCTACGGCATCGTCGGGCTGGGCCGGATCGGCCAGGCGATAGCGCTTCGGTTGTCCGGCTTCGGCGGTTCCATCGCCTACACGGGCCCGAACCGCAAGGAAACGCCGCACCAGTACCACGACGACATCCTGGCACTTGCCGCCGCGTCCGACGTGCTGTTCGTGGCCACCGCGGCCTCCGCCGCCACGCGCGGCCTGGTCGACCGTGCGGTGCTGGACGCGCTGGGGCCGCAGGGCGTGCTGGTGAACGTGGCGCGCGGCTCGGTGGTCGACGAGCCGGCCCTGGTCGAGGCGCTGGTGGAAGGCCGCCTGGGTGCCGCCGGACTCGACGTGTTCGTCGACGAGCCGCACGTGCCGGCTCCGCTGTTGTCGCTTCCCAACGTGTCCTTGGCGCCGCATGTCGGCAGCGCCACGCACGAAACCCGCTTGGCGATGGGCGACCTCATGCTGGCCAACCTCCAGGCCTTTTTCAACAACGCGCCACTGCCGACGCCGGTGGTGTGACCGCCGGCTGATACGCTTCGACGCCATCGCGGCCGGGAATGCGGGCCCGGCGCCCCCTGCGTGCTCGAACAAACTTCGCCGGACCCGCCGACACAACGTCGCGCGCCCATGCCCGAGCCGCCGCGCGACGCCCGCGCTGCCCGGACGCCCCGTTCCGGCGTTCCGCCTGCTGCCGGTTCTGCCGCGAGGCCGGAACCAGTGGTTGACAAGCAAGCAGGCTCCCGACATTACCCAGACAATTGGACGTCCAAGTCGCGCAACCGACGATCCAGGCTCCCCGAGGAGTTGTTCATGGCCGTGATCGCCGTCCCCTCGTCTGGAACAGGGAGCGGAGCGGTCGGATCTGTCGCCGCCGGCTTCAACGACATCGTGCGGATGGAGCAGGTCCAGAAGTACTTCGGCGCGGTGCACGCGCTGCGCAACATCGACCTTCGCATCGGCCGCAACGAGATCGTCGGGCTGATCGGCGACAACGGGGCCGGCAAGTCCACCCTGATCAAGACCATGACCGGCGTCCATGCGCCCAGCTCCGGACGGATCTTCGTCCGCGACAAGCTGGTGGACCTGTCCAACTATTCGGTGGCGATGGCGCACGACCTGTCGATCGAGACCGTTTACCAGGACAAGTCGCTCGGCGAGAAGCAGCCGCTTTGGCGCAACTTCTTTGTCGGGCGCCAGATCACCAACCGCTTCGGCTTTATCGACGTGAAGAAGCAGAAGGCGGTGGCAAAGCAGATCCTGGAGGACACGATCGGCTTCCGCGGCGTCGGCATCGGGGTGGACGCCACGGTGGCGAACCTGTCGGGCGGCGAGCGCCAGGGCATCGCGATCGGGCGCGCGATGCACTTCAATGCCGACCTGATCGTGCTCGACGAGCCGACGGCAGCACTCGCGGTGAAGGAGGTGCGCAAGGTCCTCGACTTCGTGCGCCTGATCAAGTCCTCCGGCCGCGCCTGTGTGTACATCGAGCACAACCTGGCGCACGTGCACGAGGTGGCCGACCGGCTGGTGGTGCTGGACCGCGGCGCGATCGTCGCCGACATCTCGCCTCGCGACATGACGGTGCCGGAACTGACCGAGTACCTGATCGACCTGCAGAAGAGCCAACACTGATGCCGCGCCCGCAACCCCCCAGCCTGTTCAGCCGGATCGAGGGGCTGCCGATCATCATCGTGTTCGCGCTGATGCTGGCGCTGTTCATGGCGATGGCGCCGCTCGTGTTCCTGGCGCCCAACATCTACATGACGTTCCTGTCGACGCTTCCGCCGCTGATGGTGCTGGCGGCAGGCCTCACCTTCGTGATCGCGGCGGGCGAGATCGACCTGAGCTTCCCGTCGATCATCGCCTTTTCCGGCTTCGTGTTCGCGGTGCTGTTCAAGCAGTACGACCTCGGCTGGCTCGCGGCAGTGGCCGCCGTGCTGTCGGGCAGCTTGGTCGGCTGGATCAACGGCCTGCTGATCGCGCGCGTCGGCATCCCGTCCTTTATCGCCACGCTGGGCACCCAGTTCTTCTGGGCCGGAATGGCCACGGTGCTGTCGGGCGGACGCTCGTACGCGCTGCGCGGCGTGGAGAACAGTTTCGTGTGGCGGGTGCTGGACGGCCGGCTCGGCGGCAACGACCCGCTGCGCTGGTATACCCAGGTGTCGATGGAAGCGGTCTGGACCGCTGCCCTGGTGGCGCTGCTGTGGTTCGTGCTGAACCGCCACCGCTTCGGCGAGCACGTGCTGTTCCTCGGCGACAGCAACGACGTCGCGCGCGTGGTCGGCATCCCGGTCGCGCGCGAGAAGATCCGGCTGTTCACGCTGATGGGCAGCTGCGGCGGGGTGGCGGCGGTGATGCTGACGCTGGAAAACCGCAACTACTTCGGCGACCAGGGCTCCGGCTACCTGCTGACCGCGATCGCCGCCGTGCTGATCGGCGGCACCTCCATCCTGGGCGGCCGCGCCACGATCGTCGGCACCATCTTCGGCGCGCTCATCATGGGCATGCTGGAAGCCGGACTGGTCGCGTCCGGCCTGACCGGCGCCTGGGTGCGCACGGTGCAGGGGCTGATCTTCCTGCTGGCGATCGTGTTCTACCTGCTGGCGGACGAGCCGGCGCGGCGGCACGCCCTGCTCGGGCGGTTCCGCCTTCCGCGCGGCCGCGGCGACCGGACGGGCCGTCCGGGATCCGGCACGCTGGACGCTTCCAGCCCACAGGGCTGACGCTTCAATCAAGAAAACCTTCGGAGGACACCATGACGTTCAGGAATGCCGTGCTTGCAGGCGCTGCGATGCTCGCAGGCGCGTGCGCGCTGTCGGCGCCCGGTTTCGCCGCCGGGCTGCCCGGCAGCGGCATCACCATCTACATGCAGATGGGCGGCAATGCCGGCGACGGCTCGACGCTGGCCCGCACCAACGGCGCCGAGGCCGCGGCCCACGCGCTTGGCGTCGCCAAGCTGAACGAGCAGTACTCCGGCTGGGCGCCGGAAACCATGATCAGCCAGTTCAAGCAGGCGCTCGCCGCCCGCCCGTCCTGCATCGTGATCATGGGCCATCCGGGCGCCGACGCGTTCCATGACCTGGTCAGGCAGGCCACCAGCCAGGGAATCGTCGTCACCGACGGCAACTCGCCGCTGACGGCGCTGCAGCAGGAGTTCGGACCGCGCGGCTTCGGCTATGCCGGCGTCGACCTCTACCAGGGCGGCAGCCTCACCGCGCAGCAGATGATCAAGGCCGGCAACCTCAAGGCCGGCGACCAGGCGATGGTCTACGGCGTGTTCTCGCAGGCCGAGCGCGGCCAGTCCGAGAAGGGCCTGGCGGACACGCTGGAAAAGGCCGGCCTCAAGGTCGACCGGCTGGAGATCTCGCCGGAAGCCAATTCCGACCCGACGCTGGCGATCCCGATCCTCGCCGCCTACGTGCAGTCGCACCCGCAGCTCAAGGCGATCGGCACGCAGCACGGCGTGATGACCGGACAGATGGAGCAGGTGCTGAAGAAGGCGGGCAAGGCCCCGGGGCAGGTGACGGTAGGCGGCATCGACCTGGCGCCCGCGACGGTGGACGGACTGAAGTCGGGCTATGTCCAGGTGACGCTTGACCAGCTGCTCTACCTGCAGGGCTTCATGCCGGTGCTGCAATGCGTGATGTCGGCGCAGTACAAGATGCCGGGCCTCACCCTGAACACCGGCGCCGGCGTGGTCACCAGCAAGACGATCGACACCATCACCAAGCTGATCGACGCCGGCATCCGCTGAGCGCCGCCGAGCCTTCCCGTCCTGCGCGTCTGGTTCTGCGTTCCTGCACGGGTCTAGCCGCAGGACGTCGGCTCGAAGGAATGGCTTGACGCGAACGCGTCCATCCAGACCCGCAGCTCGTGCGGCGGGCAGGGACGGCCGATGCGGTACCCCTGGATCTCCACGCAGCCCAGCTCGCGAAGCAGCTCGATCTGGTGGTCGGTCTCGACCCCTTCGGCGGTGACGGCGGCGTCCAGGCTGTCGCACAGGCCGGCGATGGCGCGCACGATGGCGGCGGCTTCCGGCTTCACGCCCAGCTCCTGCACGAACGACTTGTCGATCTTGATCCGGGTGAACGGCAGGGTGCGCAGGAAGCTCAGCGACGAGTAGCCGGTGCCGAAATCGTCCAGCGCGATGCTGATACCCAGCGCCCTGAGTTGTTCAAGCATGGACGAGGCCGCCGCCATGTCGGCGATCATTGCCGTTTCCGTCACCTCGAGTTCCAGCCGGGCCGGCTTCAACCCGGTTTCCACCAGGATCCCTACGATCCTCTGCACCAGGTCCGGCAGGTGGAACTGCGACGGCGACAGGTTGACCGCGACCTTCATCGCTTCCGGCCATCCCGTCGCCTCGCGGCAGGCGGCGCGCAGCACCCAGTCGCCGATCTCCGGCATCAGCCCGATCGTTTCGGCAAACGGGATGAAGTCGACCGGGGACACGTTGCCGCGCGAGGGCGACCGCCACCGCAGCAGCGCCTCGCACGACGTGACCACGTCCCGCTCGATGTCGACCACCGGCTGGTAGTGCAGGACGAACTGCTCGCCTGCCAGCGCCAGACGCAGGTCGCGCTCCAGGTCATCCAGTGGATGATCCGCCCCTTCCGGTCCGGTTCCGGGCATCGACCTGGAGCCACGCCGTCGGTCCATGGTGGATGCAGCCGCTTCCCCCTGGAGCGATCCAAGGCCGGACTCCGGCGACTCCAACTCGATCCGGTTCCGGCCGTTCTCCTTGGCCTTGTAGAGGGCGACGTCCGCACGGGCGACAAGCGTCACCGTGGTGTCGCTGGGCCGAAGAAAGGCGACGCCGCCGCTCGACGTGACGACGCGGCTCCCGTCGCCGAACTGGTAGGGCGGGTCGGATATGGCCGAGCGTATGGCGGCGACGCGTTCCATGACCAGATCCGACGCTCCGGGAAGAACGACAAGGAACTCCTCGCCGCCATAGCGTCCGGCCGTTTCCCCCACACCGATGATCGCGCCCAGCCTGCCGCCGAACGCGGCGAGCACCTTGTCGCCCGCCAGGTGGCCGAAGCGGTCGTTGATCGACTTGAAGTGGTCGATGTCGCAAAGGAGCACGGCAAGAACCGTTTCGGTTCGCGACGCCGCGGCGACCGCCTCGTCCAGCGCTCCCATGATCGCGCGCCGGTTCGGCAGGCCGGTGAGGACGTCGGACATGGCGAGCCGCTGCAGCTCGTTCCTCGCCTGCTCGATCTCCGCGGTGCGCGCGCCCACCATCTCCTCCAGGCGGCGCTGGCGCCCGAGCAGCAGCCTCACCCGTCCCTGCCAAGCGCCCACCAGCACCGCCGCCGCGAGGAGCGCGCACAGCCCGAAGAACCATACCCGCCGCCACCAGGGTGCCCGGATGTGAAGGGTGAAGCCGACCGGCGCGGAAACCGCGCCGTGCACAGTATCGACCGCGACAAGCTCGAACCGGAACTCGCCGGCGGGCAGGCCGGCATAGCGGACGTCGTGCCCCATGGTGTCGTTCCAGCCCGTGTCCAGGCCGCGCAGCCGGTAGCGGAACGCGACGTTTCCTCGGGCGTAGTCGAGGTCCACGAAGCGGACCACCAGCGAGGCGGTGCTCCCGTCGATTCGGATCGATGGCGACGGCGACAGGCTCCGGCGGCCGATCGAGAGCCCGGTGACAAGCGGATGCAGCGTGGTCGCCGATGATGGGCGCGCAGGATCGAGCAGGTGGCTCAGCCCGTGGCTGGTCCCGAACCACATCGAGCCGTCCCCGTCCTCGTATACCGACCACTGGTCCATGTCGTTGCTGATCAGGCCGTCCACCTTGTCGAACCGGCGCCAGGACCGCCCGTCGAACACGGCGATCCCGTGATCCGTGCCAACCCACATCCAGCCGCGACGGTCGCGGTGCAGGAAAAGCACGTCGTTCGAGCCAAGCACGGACGCGGTGAGGGGGGAAAGCCGTCGCAGGCCGGTCGGGCCGGAATGGAACCGCAGCACGCCCTGGCTTTCGGTGAACACCCAAAGGTCGCCCTCTGGGGTGAAGGCCATGCCGCCGCTCTGCCCGTCCGGCAGAACGGCTGCCGCCACCAGGTCGAAGCGACCGGCCGCGTCGCGACGGAACAGCCCGTCCCTGGTAAGGGCCCAGACCGCGCCGGACGGGTCGAGCACCACCTGGAACGCGACATGGGACAGCACGAGCTCGGGGTGCACGGCCGGGGCAGGGGCGTCGGCATCGGCGATGAGGTAGAGGCCGCCTGCGGTGCACAGCCAGAGCCGGTCGTCGCGATCCAACAGCGCCGTCGACGCGTGGCCGGACACCGGAAACCGCTCAAGCTTGTTGCGGGCGCCGTCGAAGCGGGCAAGGGGCTGGTCGGGCGGGGCAGTCCACAGCCTGCCGTCCCGGCTCGCCTGCACGATGGCGCTTCCGCCAGGGATGCTGCGGGCAATTCTGTGGGGAACGCCGCCGGAGACGCTGCCTGGCCGGTTGTCGAGCGCCACCGTGTCGCCGAAGGTGGCGACCCAGAACTGCCCGTCGCGCAGCCGCGTCATCCCCCAGATCAGGTCGCTCGGCAGCCCGTCATCCGCCGTCCAGTGCTCCCAGTTGCCGAGCCCCACGCTCCGGAACGCACCGTGGCCCATGCTGCCGATCCAGAGCGACTCCTCGCGGTCGAACATGAGCGCCTCGATGGGCGTCGCCGACAACCCGCCCTCGTGGTGCCCGTAGCTGCGCCACCGCGTGCCGTCCCAGTCAAGGAGGCCGTCGCCTCCCTGGGTCAGAATGCCGCCGCGGCGGTCGGCGACGAGATCCAGGTAGCTCGGGATCCTGCCGTAGGACTGGCCATGCCCGTCCGGGATCGTCACCACCTTGAACGACGCGTCGTGCGGCCCGCGCCAGGCGAGGCGCTCGACGCTTCGGACCCAGAGCGTGCCATCCGGCGTCCGGATCGCGGCGCGCCAGGCATCCGGAGGCAGCCCGGCGGCCGGGCCGTAGGCGGTGATCCGCCCGTCCTTCATGCGGCAGATCGCTTGTCCGCATCCGACCAGAAGCGCTCCGTCGGTGTCGGCGACGACGAACCGGGCCTGCGACAGGTCGGGCGTCGCCGCCAGCATGGCCTGGTCGAACAAGGGCAGGAACCGGCCCACGGTGCGCGGACCGACGGATGCGCGCAGGAACTGCCCGCCGTTGTCGACGATGACGCTGTCGCCTGCGAGCGTGATGAGGTGCGGCGACCTGACGTCCAGCGCGGCGCCGACATCGACCCTGGTGAAGCGCTGGTCGTAGCGGACGAAGATGTCGTCGCTCGTGACGACCCAGGTCCGGCCGGCCCGGTCGATCATGATCTTCCTGACCCATTCCCCCGGCGGCAGCCCGACCGACACGTCGTAGGGGGTTATCCTCGATCCGTCGTAGCGGTACAGGCCGGCCTCGGTGCCGAGCAGGATGTAGCCGTCCGCGTCCTGCGCCAGCGCCGACACGGACGTGTTCCCGAGGCCGCGGTCGTCGGAGTAGTTCTCGAAACGGGCGAACTGCGCCCGGGCTCCCGCAGTGGCCAGGCCCAGGAACAGGCAGGCGACCAGGCAGGCGAGCAGGATGGCATTCCGCCGTGGCATCGGGCGGTCAAACCGGGGTGGCATGATGACCGGACTTGCGCAGCGACACGACGAACATCCTCAAGCGAGGTGAGCATCGCTCCAACTTGTTACGATTGGTTGAAGACGACGGGAGTCGCCGGTCCGGCGCGTGGTGCTCCGCCGGTGGCGTGTCGCCGGCGGAGCACCCTTGGATCAAGGGTTGGTGGCCGACCCGGGTGCGCCGGCCAGAGGCGCCTGCGGCTGGCCGATCATCGCCGACACGTTCGGCGTGCCGTTGCCGGTCGTGACGGAGTAGGCGCCGTTGTTGGCGACGACGCCGTTGAAGCCCGGGATGGACTGGTGGAAGGCGGCCGCGCCGCCGGCGGCCTGGTTGTGCGCGAGCGTGTAGAGGTAGGGATTTAGGTTGCCCTGGCGGCCCTGGGTTTCGACGAGCAGCGCGACAGCGCTGGCCATCTCGGGCGCTGCGGCGCTGGTGCCGATGACGCCGTCCCATGTGTTGTTGAACACGACGTTGACGTAGGAGCGGTCGGTGTTGCCCGAGCCGTCGCCCGGCATGTTGCCGCCGTTGCATGGGAGCTGCGCGATGTCCGGGCAGCCGCCCATCTGCATGCTCACGTCTGGAACGGTGCGGAACGAGGACGAGCCCGTGTTCACGAGCGACTGGTAGGAGGGCTTGGGATACAGCGAGGAGATCCCGCCGCCGGAACCCCAGATGCCGCCCGAAACGTTGACGCCCAGGCCGAAGGGATCAAACGCGACCTCGGGATCGGACCACGCGTTCTCCTGCTGGTAGGCCGATCCGACACCGCCGGTCGCCGGCGCGGTAACGAGGTTGGTGCCGCCAACCGCCGTGACGTTCGGGTCGGCTGCCGGTTCGGCGACACCGGTGGTGAACTGCGCGGGTTGTCCAAGGAAGTAGCTCGGCGAGATGCAGGCCTGGCCGCCGGCATCTCCCGATGCGGCGATAAAGGTGATGCCCTGCACGTTGCCCTGCTTGAACAGCTCCGTGTAGGTGTTGAGGATCGCGGTCTGGTCCACACCGTTGTTGTAGGCGGCGGTGTAGTACTGCTCGCACTGCCCGAACGACATCGACACCACGTCGGCGGTGTTGTCGTTGACGATGGCGGTGTAGCCCGAGATCAGCGACTGGTCGCTCAGGTCGGGCGTGTTGTACAGGACCACCTGCGAGCCGGGCGCGCCGCCGAGGACCTGCTGGACGTCCACGGTCGCTTCCTCGGAGGAAGGGTTGTCGACGGAGAACGGGGCGCCGCCGTTCACCGTGCGACGCGCGAAGACGTGCGGATCCGCGGCCTGTCCCGAGTTGGCGGTGAAGTTCTGGTGGTCGAACAGGGTGGACACGTCGGAGTCCAGCACGTCGCTCCCCATCAGCACGGCGACGGTGACGCCATGGCCGTCCAGGTGCTGCTGCACTCCGCCCACCGCGACGGTGGTGGCATAGGACGGATAGCCGTAGGCCTGCTTGAGGTCGTTGTAGAAGTAGCCGCCTACCGGGCTGGACTGGTTGGCGGGCGCATCGTAGCCGGCGGCGCTCAGCCGCACGTAGCCCGCAGCACTCAGTCGCACGGAAGTCGACGCGTCGAAGCCGCTGGCGCTGAACGCCGTGATGATCACGTTCAGGGCGGACAAGGAAGCCGGCACGGCCAGCGGCCTGGAGGCCACCACCCGTTTTGGGCCGAATGGGGGAGCCGCCAGGGCCAGAGCCGCGTTGAACGCCGCGTTCACCTCCGCCACCGTCGCCACGACGTGCAGGGAACGGCTTTGCACCGTCACCTGCATGTTGAAGTTGCGCAGGACGATAGCGGCGGTGTTCATCATCAACGCCGTGGGGCCGAAGGAGTTCGCGAATTGCGCGGGGGTCAGCCAGCGATGGTACTGCGGCGAGGTCGTATCCTGCTGCTGGGCCAGCAGCATGTCGAGTGCTGCGGTGTTGCGCAGCGGCAGGATGACGTCGAACTCGACCGTCTGTGATGCCTGGGCCGTGCCCACCACCACGACTTTGGGTGCAGGAGCCGGTGCAGGAGCGGGTGCCGGAGCAGGTGCCGCCGCGGCCTTGACCGCAGGCGCGGCCTCGGAACGTGCGCCAACGGAACTCGTCGCGAGAAGTGCTGTCGTGATGAACAGCGCGGATCTGATTGAACGCACGGTTGAACCTCGTTGCGATGGTTGCAGGCCGCGATCGTTGCGGTCGTGGCCGGATGTTCCGACTAGCCGCAGAGGTTTTAATGAGGACTTAACGATAACTTGGACGTGTAAACGAAAGAAGAACGATCGGCGCGCCGCCTGGAGCCGGATGCCCTGGTCGACCGCCACCCCGTCACGCGAGCTGGCCCAGCAGCGGCGCCGTCGTCCCGGAGCTGATGGCAGCCGCGTGCGTTCCGTCCGCCACGGCGTCGACTGCCGGCCCGTCCGCGGCCAGCCTCGCCAGCAGATCCGGCTTGTGCAGCAGGTCGCGGGTGAACTGGTCGTCGATCTTCATGTAGTCGACGGAAAAGCTCTTCAGGTAGCTGAACCACGGGGCTCCCGCGCCGAAATCATCCAGTGCCACCCTGATCCGGTGCGCGTGCAGGACGTCGACCAGCATCCTCGCCTCGTCCAGCCGCGTGATCACGGCCGTCTCGGTGATCTCGACGCAGAGCCTGTCCAGGTCGAACCGGCCCCAGGTCGAACCGGGTGAAGCCGATCTCCCGCAGCATGAAGGCGTGGAAGGCAGGATCGCCGACCAACTGGCCGGACAGGTTCACGCAGATCATGTCGAACCGGTTCGCGGCCGGGTCGCGCTCGAGCCAGCGGAACAGGGTGCGGACCACCCAGCGGTCGATCCGGCCGGCGACGTGGAACCGTTCGGCCGCGGGCATGAACAGGCCGGGCAGAACCAGCATGCCGTCCGGCTCGCGCAAGCGAAGCAGCCCCTCGCAGCGCAGCCTGCCGTCAGCCGCGAAGAGCGGCTCGATCCGCTGCCCGTGCAGCTCGAACCGGTCCTCGTCGAGAGCCTGCTCCAGGCGGCCGGGCCAGCACGCATCGCTGGACCGACGCAGCGTGGCGGGATCGAACGCCTTCCAGACATGGACGCGGTTGCGGCCGGCTTTCTTGGCGGCCTGGCACGCGTCGTCCGCGGCCCCCGCCAGGGCTGTGACGGAAAGGTCGCGGCGGTCCACTGCGATCAGCCCGATGCTGGTACCCACCCCGAAGCGCCCGCCGCCGTTGAACCGGCTCGCGTCGAGATCGTCGCAGATGCGCCCCGGCGACCGCGTGCGCCTGCCCCACCGTGCGGGAGCGCAGGATGATGGCGAACTCGTCCCCGTCCAGCCTGGCGACGAGGTCGCCGTCCCGTACGTGGGCCTTCAGCAGGCCCGTCACCTGGCGGAGAAGCCTGTCGTCGGCCGCCCGCCCGCATCGGTCGTTGACCACCTTGAACCGGTCCAGGTCGATGTGGAGCAGCACGTCGGAGCGGTTGGCGCCGGCGGCCTCGGTCGACCGCGCCAGCTCCGCCTCGTGTCACCACCGGTTCGCCAGGCCGGTCAGCCCGCCGCGCGTCGCCCGCTGGCGCAGGCCGTGCGCGTCCGGCACCCCGGCTTCCTGCCGCCACGCGGGCTTCCGCTTCGGTCCCAACTTTCGACAACGCCAGGTTTCCCATGTCGATCCGAAACTGTAACGGACGTGAAGCGTATGGGCTTCGGCGCCGTCGAGACTCAAGGCGATCGAGCGGGCAGAACGACGCAAAAGTTCCGACGTCGCAACGCCTTATGCCCGGCGGCCTTTCCATCGGGGCAATCCGGTCGCGACCGGTTGGGCCGACACCCGACACCCGACACCCGCCCGCGCGTTACGTGCCGGATGACCTCGCGCGGGGGGAGGCGCACACGACCATGGCCACCAGCAAGGCACCGTCCAGGCCCGCATCGCACGCCCGCGACTGCGCCGGCGGACCCGGCCGTGCCGCGACCCGCCACGGACCGCTTCCGGACCGGCTTCCGTGACCGACGCGCAGGCCCGCCTGCTCCTGCGCCAGGCCTTCGACGCCGCAGTGGCGTCGGCGCAACCGGCGCGAGTGCTGGCCGCACACCTGCCGGAACCGCCGCGTGGCCGCTGCATCGTGCTGGGCGCCGGCAAGGCGGCGGCGTCCATGGCGGCCGCGGTGGAAGCGGCCTGGCCGCAGGTGGACCTGTCCGGGCTGGTGGTGACACGGGTCGGTCACGACGTGCCGACCGCGCGGATCGCGGTGGCGCAAGCCTCCCACCCGGTGCCCGACGCGGCCGGCGAGGCGGCGGCGCGACGCATCCTGGCCCTGGCCGAGGCGGCCGGACCGGACGACCTGGTGCTGGCGCTGATCTCCGGCGGCGGCTCGGCGCTTCTCAGCCTGCCCGCACCCGGCCTCACGCTGGCCGACAAGCAGGCGGTCACGACGGCGCTGCTGCGCTCCGGCGCCACCATCGACGAGATGAACCAGGTCCGGCGCGCCTTGTCGGCGATCAAGGGCGGCCGGCTGGGGCGGGCAGCGTCGCCGGCCCGGCTGCTCACCCTGGTCATCAGCGACGTGCCAGGGGACGACCCGGCGGTGATCGCGTCCGGCCCGACGATCGCGGTCCGGTCCCGGCCGGGAGTACCCGGGGAGCGTGCCGCGGCGGCGGCGATCCTGTCGCGCCGCTCCATCCGGCCGCCGGTCGCGGTCGCGGCGTTCCTCCGGCAGGCCGAGCCTCCCGCGGCGCCGGCCTGGTCCGGTGCCGTGCGCCTCGTCGCCAGCCCGTCCATGGCGCTGGACGCCGCCGCCGCGGTGGCGCGCAGCCATGGCGTCACCCCGCTGATCCTGGGCGACGCGATCGAAGGGGAAAGCCGGGAGCTCGGGATCGTGCTGGCCGGCATCGCGCGCTCGGTGCGCGAGCACGGCCACCCGTCGCCACCGCCGCTGATGCTGTTGTCCGGCGGCGAAACCGTGGTGACGATGACCGGCTTGTCCGGCGCCGCGCGAGGCGGCCGCAACACCGAGCTGCTGTTGTCGTTCGCGGTCGCCAACGCGGGCCGGGACGGGGTCTGGGCGCTCGCCTGCGACACCGACGGCATTGACGGCTCAGGCGACGCCGCCGGGGCGATGGTGACGCCGTCCTCGCTGGCGCGGGCGGAGGCGTGCGGGCTTCCGCCGCGCGACCTGCTCGACAGCCACCGCAGCTTTGAACTGTTCGACGCGATCGGTGATCTTCTCCGGACCGGGCCGACCATGACCAACGTCAACGACTTCCGCGCGGTGTTGATCGCCTGAAGCCGGGCACGCCGATCACGCCGCTTCCGGCACCGGCACCGGCACCGGCACCGGCCCGGGCACGGGTACGGCGTCGAACCGGTCGCGGGCCAGCCGGATCGCCGGATAATGGTGTTCCGCCCACTCCACCAGTGCTGCGAGCGGCTGCAGCGAGGAGCACCCGAGCGGGGATAGCCAGTATTCAACCTGTGGCGGCTTGGTCGGGAACACGTGCCGGGTCGCCAGGCCGTCGCGTTCGAGGTTGCGAAGCGTTTGCGTCAGCATCCGCTTGGAGATGTCCGGCAGGCAGCGGTGGAGCGCCCCGAAGCGATGCGGTCCCGCCGCCAGCGCGACCAGGATGAGCATGGTCCACTTGTCGCCGATCCGGTCCAGCACGTTGCGGATCGGGCAGCAGACGGCGTCGAAGCCGGCGGATCCCCAGCGGGGGAACGCGTTGGCCAGCGGCAGTTGCTCGGTCAAGCTCGGTTACCTTCCGCCCACCTGGACCCATGGAACTGCCTTCCAGCATCGCGGCCATACGGTTCCCAACAAAGACCTCGTCTCCTTTCGCACCCAGGCGAGGTTGATCCATGTCCGTCCAGCACGCGCCCCGCCTTCGTCACCGGCGCCACCGGGCAGCTCGGCGCCCAGGTCGTGTCGAGGCTGCTCGACACCGTGCCCGCAGGCAGCATCGTCGCCACCGTCCGCGCCGCGCATTCCGCCGGCAACCAGGTCGGCGGAGAAGCCGCCCACCTGTCCTTGCTCGGCGTCGAGGTCCGGACGGCCGACTACGACCGGCCGGACACCCTGGACAACGCCTTCCACGGCATCGACCGCATGCTGCTGGTATCCTCCAACAACCTCCTGACGCGCAGGACGCAGCACCGCAACGTGGTCGAGGCGGCACGACGCGCCGGGATGGGCCTGCTCGCCTGCACCAGCGTGCTGCACGCCGACACCTCCCCACTGGCGCTGGCGGCCGATCACCGCGACACCGAGGGCCTGTTGCGCGCCTCGGGCATCCCGTTCGTCATCCTGTGCAACGGCTGGTACACCGAGAACGACATGGGCATGGTGCCGGCCGCCCTCGCCCACGGCGCCCTGACCGGCGCTGCCGGAACCGGCCGCATCGCGTCGGCGGCGCGCAACGACTACGCGGCAGCGGCGGCGGCCGTGCTGTCGAGCGCGGAGGACCTCGCCGGCCGCACCTTCGAGCTGGCCGGCGACGAGCCCTACACCCTGGCCGAGCTGGCCGCGGAGCTGTCGCGGCAATCGGGACGGACGATCGGCTACACCGACCTGCCCGAAGGCGACTACCGGGCGATGCTGGCCGGTGCCGGCCTGCTGCGGTCCCTGGCCGAGCTGCTGTCCGACTGCGACGCCGCCGCCGCCAGGGGCGCCCTGTTCGATGACAGCCGCCAGCTCGGCGCGCTGATCGGCCGCCCGACCACGCCAATGCAAGCCAGCCTCGCCGCGACGCTCCGAGCACCCTGAGGACGCGGGCGGCCACCGACGGCGCGCGGATCAGGGCGTTTGGTCATGGAACTCGACACACGCTTTCGTGTAGAGTTCGTGCATCGCCCGACATCAGTCGGGGCAGGCCGGAACCAGCACCGGCCGCGTCGCTTGAGAACACTCCGTCCCCTTGATGCCGAGCCAAAACATTTATGCCCGATCCTGCGATCTCGCCTTCACCATCCAGTGCCGTGTCCGGAAGCTGGCGGAAGATGGTGGCTCCCTACCTGAAGCCGGACTGGCGTCGGGCAGCGATCCAGCTCCTGAACACCGGCCTGCCGTTCGTCCTGGCCATGGCCGCCATCCTGTTCGGGATCAGGCACGGCATCTGGTGGGTTCTCCTGCTGGTGCCGGTCACCGCCTTCCTGGTGGTGCGGCTGTTCATGTTCCAGCACGATTGCGGCCACGGCTCCTTCTTCCCGTCGCGCTGGATGAACAACCTGCTCGGCGGCATGCTGGGCGTGCTGACCCTGACGCCCTACGCGTCCTGGCGCGGTGACCATGCGATCCACCACGCCAGCGCCGGCAACCTGGACCGGCGCGGCGTCGGCGACATCACCACGCTGACCCTGGAGGAATACCTGGCGCTGACGCCGCGTCGCCGGCTCGGCTACCGGCTCTACCGCCATCCGCTGGTGATGTTCGGCATCGGCCCGGCCTGGCTGTTCCTGGTCACCCAGCGCATCCCGGTCGGCAACCCGCGCCGGCGCTGGCGCGATTGGCTCAGCGTGCTCGGCACCGACGCGGCGCTGCTGGCGGGCGTGGTGCTGCTGGTGGTGCTGCTCGGCCCCTTGCCGCTGCTGCTCGGCTGGCTGCCGGTGGTGCTGACGGCGGCAACCATCGGCATCTGGCTGTTCTACGTGCAGCACCAGTTCGAGGACGCCTACTGGCAGCCGAAGCCGTCCTGGGACTTCGCCGCCGCCGCGGTGCAGGGATCGTCCTTCTACGACCTGCCGTGGCCGCTGCACTGGCTCACCGGCAATATCGGCTTCCACCACATCCACCACCTGTCCAGCCGCATCCCGAACTACCGCCTGCGCGACTGCCACGAGGCCAACCCGGAGCTGCAGAAGGCCACGCGCCTGTCGCTGCGCCACAGCTTCCGCTGCACCCGGCTCGCGCTGTGGGATGCGCAGCGGCGCAAGCTGGTGTCGTTCCGCAGCGTGCGCGCCCTGGTCGCGGGCCGGCACGATCCGGCCTGACATCCCGAACCTCCGGGGTCGCCGGCCCTCCCCTGGTGCTTCCCTGGGCGCTCCGTCCGGTCCTGTAACTCGGACCCCACGCGCCGCGAAGTCCTGATCGGCCGAGCCTGCCCGTGATCCGGGCGGCGAGCCGATCAAGGAAACCCGAGCCATGACGATGCGCCTCCCGACACGACTTCCCACCGCGATGCTTGTCATCCTGGCCGGGGCAGCCGCACCCTTGTCCGGTTCCGTCCGGGCAGCCGATGCCGCCCATCCCACCGTGGTGGAGCTGTTCCAAAGCCAGGGCTGCTCGTCCTGTCCCCCGGCCAACGCCAACGTGCTGGCGATCGCCGACCGCCCGGACCTCCTGGTCCTGTCCTGGCAGGTCACCTACTGGGACAACCTCGGCTGGAAGGACACGTTCGACGATCCTGCCTTCACCCGGCGCCAGCAGGACTATGCCAGCGCGTTCGGGCGCGCGCAGGTGTTCACCCCCGAGGTCGTCGTCAACGGGCGCAGCGACGTGGTCGGCGACGACCCCGCCCAGCTCGACGGGCTGATCCGGCAGGCCGACCGCGGGTCCGGCGGCCCCGTCATCACCGTTGCCGGCGACCGCGCCACCGTGACCGGCGCCGCACCGGGCGCCATCGTGCTGCTGGTACGCTTTGACCCGAGGATCCTGCAGGTGGCGATACGACGCGGCGAGAACGGCGGTCGCACCCTGCCGCACCGCAACGTGGTGCGCGAGGTGGTGCCGCTTGGGGAAGGCACCGGCGCCGCCCGAACCTTTGTTCTTCCCGCATCCGCCCGGGCGGGGCTGGACACCGCGATCCTGGTGCAGGCCGGACCGGGCGGTCCCATCCTCGCCGCCGCCCGCGCCTGAAGACGGGCAGCCGGAGCGGGTCATCCCGCCCCGGCTGCCCGGTCGTTCCGTTGTCGACGTGGCTACTTCGGCTGGTCGGGCGCCGACATCTTGTCCGGCGTCGCATGGCTCATGGCGCCGTGTCCCATGGTGTCGTGGGACATGGTGCTGTGCCCCATGCTGTCATGCGCCATCGCGCCGCCATGGCTCATCGCGGTGGAATGCCCCATGCTGTCATGCGCCATCGGCGACGGCGTTTCCGTTTGCGTCGTGGCCTGCGCGAACGCCGCGACGGACAACGGCAGCGCCAGCAGAACAACGGCCGGAACAGCGAACAAGCGTTTCATCCTGTATATTCCCTTGCATGGGCGATCGGCATTCTCGCCTTGCCCTGCCTCATGGTTCGTCGCCGACGCCCTCGCGGTTACAAGCGGCGCGCAGGTTTGCCGGCCGCTCCTCACGATCCGCCGAACCAGTTGTAGCCCTGGTTCTCCCAGTAGCCGCCGGGGTTGTGGTTGGTGACGGTGATGGCGGCGATGTATTTCGGATTCTTGTAGCCGAGCTTGGTCGGCATCCTGAGCTTCATCGGTGCGCCATAGGCCGGAGGAAGCGGCTTGTCGCCGTAGTCCAGCGCCATGATCGTCTGCGGATGCAGCGCGGTTTCCATGTCGATGCTGGTGAAGTAGTCGTCGAAGCACTTGAACCCGACATAGCGTGCGCGCAGGTCCGCGCCGATGCGGCGCAGGAACACCGAGAACGGCACCCCCGACCATTGCCCGATGGCGCTCCAGCCTTCCACGCAGATGTGCCGGGTGATCTGGCTCCGCTGCGGCAGCCGCCGCAGCATGGCGAGCGACCACGGCCTCCTGTCGTCGATCAGCCCGGACAGCTCCAGCCGCCACGCGGACGGATCGACCGTGCGTATGTCGTCCATGCCGTAATACGCGTTGAACGGAAACGGCCTGGTGATGGCGCTTGGCGGGAACGTGGCGGCCAGCCGCTGCGAACTGAACAGGGCCGCCTGCACGCGGTCGTTGAAGCGCGACATCGCCGCCAGCGCGGTGTCGACCGCGTCGCCGTCGTCCAGGTTGCAGCCGGTCAGCATCGACAGCGCGCCCAGCGACAACGCGCCGCGCAGCATCAGCCGCCGCTCGATCTTGAGCAGTTCCGGACGCACCGCGTCGTGGCCCGGACGCCCTTTGGTCGGGCTCATGCCGCGTTCCCGGTTTCGCGCGGCGGTGCCAGGCGCCCGCCCGTGATCATGCTGCGCAGCGTCGAGGGCACCAGCGCCACCAGCAGCAGGTGCAGCACGAGAAAGCCCACGATGGTCGCCATCAGCGCGAAATGGATGCGCCGCGCCCAGTCGTAGCCGCCGAAGCACCAGGTCAACCAGCCGAGCTGTACCGGCTTCCAGATCGACAGCCCGCTGGCGACCACCAGCACCGCCACCAGCAGCACGCCGGCATACAGCAGGCGCTGCACCGCGTTGTAGTGCCCTTCGCGGTGGGGCAGGCGCAGCCTCAGCGCGGCTCCGGCGTCATGCAGCACCGCGCGCGGCCCGGGCGGGCGGATGTCGCGCCGGAAGTGCCCGCTGCCGAAGCCATAGGCCAGGTAGACGATGCCGGCGGCGAACAAGGACCACATGGCGGCGAAGTGCCAGGCGATGGCGCCGCCGAGCCAGCCGCCCAGCGTCGCCCAGGCCGGAAAGCTGAAGAACAGGATCGGCGACGCGTTGTAGATCTGCCAGCCGCTCATGATCATGCAGATCACCGAGACGGCGGCGATCCAGTGCGTCACCCGCACGATCGCCGGATGCGCCCTCGGCGCGTCGGTTCGTCTCGTCGTCATGAACGGTGTCCTTCCAGTCGGTGGCTCGTTCGCGACGCCACCGCCCGCGGTTACATCCCTGCCTGAACTTGCTCCGAACCACGCTCGAACGTGCCCTGGGACCACGTCCGCCAGGCCTGGCCCGCGCCGCTGTAACCACCGGCGCCGTCCGGCCGAACAGGGTGGTGTGGCCGGGTGATGCGTGCGGCGGGACAAGGCGTGCGGGAGCATGATGCACACGACCTCGATGCGGACGCGGGACCGATGCGCATCCGACGGCCTGGCCGTTGTGGCGCCAGCGCCTGCCAGCCTATCCTGTGCCACCTTGTCCTGTGCCAGCCTGTCCTATGCCAGCCTGTCCTGGCCCGGCAGCACGGCCCGCAACCGGGCAGGCGCAGCATCGACGGGGATCCGAGTGGCCGAGCCCGATTGGGACCAGATGATGCGGGCGGCCCAGGCCGGCGACAACGACAGCTACCGACGCCTGCTCGGCGAGGTCGGCGCCTGGCTACGCCGCTACTACCAACGGCGCCTGCCGCCGGCGATGGTCGACGACGCGGTGCAGGACGCCCTGCTTGCCGTGCACGAGAAGCGGCACACATTTGACCCGGCGCGGCCGTTCGGCGCCTGGCTGGGCGCCATCGCCCGCTACAAGTGGATCGACCGGTTGCGCGCCATGAAGTCCCATCCCACCGTCGAGCTGGACGACACCCTCGCCGTCGCCGATCACGAGGACGCGGTATCGAGTGCTGTGTCGCTCGAGCGCCTGCTGGCGGAGCTCAAGCCCGCCCAGGCCGAGGTCATACGCCTGGTCAAGCTGCAGGGGCTCAGCGTCATGGAGGCCTCGCGCCGCACCGGGCAGACCATGTCGCTGGTGAAGGTCAACATCCATCGCGGCCTCGGCCGGCTGAGCGCGATGATCCAGGGCGGCAACGATGTCTGACAAGTTCCTGCCGGACCACCTCCTGATCGACCGCCTGGCCGCCGGCCTCAAGCCGGTGCGGCCGCGCACCAACAAGCGCGACGGCCTTCTCGTGCTCGGCATCTGCGTCCTGGAGCTGGCGTTGTTCCTGCTGATGGGCGCGATGCGGCCGGACATGCCGGTGGCGATGCGCCACCCGAGCTTCTGGTGGAAGCTGACCAGCCTCGGGCTGATCGCCGCCGTCAGCGGCACCGCGTCCGTGGCCTCGTTCCATCCGGCCGGATCGCCGCGCCGCGGGCTGCGCTGGGTGCTGGCGCTCGTGGTTGCCTGCCTCGCAGTCGGCTGGGCGCTCGATGCCGGCCGTGCCGGCTGGGCCTCGCTGGAAGCCCGGCTCGACTGGGAGCACGGAGTGCAGTGCTTCACCAAGATGGTGCTGCTGGCGCTTCCGGCGGTGGCGGGCCTGTCCGTCCTGATGCGTCGCGGCGCCCCCACCGACCGTTCCGGCACCGCCTGGAGCGTGGGCATCGCCGCCGCGGCCTGGGGGGCGTTCGTGTTCGTGTTCGCCTGCCCGTCCGACGACCCGCTCTACATCGCCTTCTGGTACATGCTGGCCTGCCTGTCGATCGCCGTGCTTGCGCGCCTGCTCCTGCCGATGCTGGCCCGCTGGTGAGGGGCCAACCGCCGAGCTCTTCCCGCCATGGCGCTGCTTCCCGACGCCGCCGCCATCGCCAGCCTGATCGGTCGCCTATACGACCCTGAGGCCAGCGGTTCGTGCCTGGTGCAGCTGCGCGGCGACCGCCGGGTGGACGTGACCACCGCGGGTGCCACCCTGTCGCGCCGCTGGAAGGCGACGACCCCGCCGGTCGCGCGTCCGCCGTGCCCGACGCGCGCGGCCGGGACGCAAGGGACGTGATGGCCCGCAGCCTTGATCCGGCCGGAGCCGGCGCGGGTCCGCATCTGCTGGCGCCGTGCGACCTCCAGGCGATCAAGGCCTGCGGCGTGGCGTTCGCCGGCAGCATGGTCGAGCGCGTGATCGAGGAGCGCGCCAAGGGCGATCCCGCCCGCGCGGCGCTCCTGCGCACGCAGCTGGCGGACATGATCGGCAGCCGGCTTGGCGAGCTGCGCCCGGGCTTGGCGGAAGCGGTGCGCGCGAAGCAGGCGCTGATCGCGGAAGGATTGTGGTCGCGGTACCTGGAGGTCGGCATCGGCCCGGACGCCGACGTGTTCACCAAGGCGCCGGCGCTGTCCGCGGTGGGTGCCGGCGGCGCCCGAGCTGACGCGAACGCCGCTGGAGAACCGGAAGAATACAAAAATTGAGATCCGGTATCCCATCTTGTTCCTTTGGATAGGGTCTGGACGACGTTTTGTTAGTCGTCCTGAAGCCGGAACGGGATATGATCGTCTCGATGTCCGAATCAGCCTCGCAATCACCCGGCGTCCGGGCCCGCTTCATCGGCCGGGTCGTGGCGCCGACCCTGATCGTCATCCTGCTCGTGCTGTGCGTGGGAATTCTTGCCTTGTTCCTGGCGGCGCGTCGGGCGGACGAGGCGTCGGCCGGGCGCCAGGCCCGCATCGCCGACGGCTCGGTCAGGAACGCGATCGAGGACCTGGTCGACGGGCAGGCGAGCGTTGCCGGCTGGCCCGCCGTCGCGAGCGAGCCGGCCGCCTGGCACCGGACGCCGTCGGACCACCGGACGGTCTATGTGCTCGGCAGCAACGACGAGCCTGTCCACGCCACCCCGCCGGACCGCCAGGCCCGGGACGCGTTCGCCGCGGTCGGCAAGGACGTGCTCCCGCTGGTGCGCCTGCTCAGGAACCGCATCGACCCTGCAGCCTCCGACCCCGCAACCACCAGCGCCGCAGCCGGCGCACGCGCCGCCGCCGACCCGCCGCATCTCGGCGGGATCCTGCTCGTCGGCGGCGAGCCGACGGCGATCAGCGTCATGATCCTGCGGGCCCAGCATCCGGCCGGCGGCACGCACGGCGACGTGCTGGTCGACATGAAGCGGCTCGACGCCGCCGACCTCGCCGCCCTGTTCCGACGCGTCCCGCTCGATGGCGTGCGGTTCTCTCCCGCGCGCGACGTGCATCCGAACGAGCGCGCCCTGGCCCTGCACGACCCGCTGGGCCACCCGGCGGGCTGGATCATGTGGCAATCCGAGCATCCGGGACGGCAGATCCTGCGCCTGCTGGTGCCGATGGCGCTGGTCCTCGCCGTTGTCGCTTCCGCGGCGACGGCCCTGCTGCTCCGCTCGTTCTGGAGGATCAGCGTGGCACAGGCGCACTCGGCGCACGAGCTGCGCGACAGCGAGGCCAGCGCCCGGCACACGGCCGAGCACGACACGCTGACCGGCCTTCCCAACCGCGCGCTGTTCGACCGGCGACTCCAGGCCTGCGTGTCGTCGGGTGTCGGCGCCGGTCACGCCGGGCTGTTCATGATCGACCTGGACCGGTTCAAGCAGGTCAACGACATGCTGGGGCACCAGGCCGGCGACGCGCTGCTTCGCGCGTTCGGGCAGCGCCTGCGCGAGGCGTTCCGGCCGATGGACATGGTGGCGCGGCTGGGCGGCGACGAGTTCGCGGTGCTGGTCGACGTGCTGGACGGCGCGGAACAGGTGGACGGCATCTGCGACCGCCTGTTCGAGGCGATGGCGGTGCCGTTCCGCATCAACGGCAACGAGACCCATGTCGGGATCAGCATCGGCGTCGCGCTGGAAGCGGGGCTGGAGGGCAGCACGGTGCAGGACCTGCACCGCCACGCCGACATCGCGCTCTACCAGGCCAAGGCCGACGGCCGGAACTGCCGGCGCTGCTTTTCCGCCGAGCTGGACCGCAGGCTGCGCCGGCGCACGGTGCTGGAGGACGAGCTGCGCCAGGCGCTGCTGACCCGCAACGGCCTGTTCGTGTGCTACCAGCCCCAGGTCAGCGTCGGCAGCGGCCGCATCATCGGCTTCGAGGCCCTGGCGCGCTGGCGCCGCACGGACGGCGAGCTGGTTCCGGCGCAGGAGTTCGTTGCCATCGCCGAGGAAACCGGGCTGATACGCCAGCTGGGCGCCTTCGTCCTGTCCGACGCGTTATCGCTCGCGCGCCGCCGCCCCGACCTGTTCCTGTCCGTCAACCTGTCGCCGGTGCAGCTCCAGACCCCGGGCTTCGCGCAGACGGTCGCCAGGATGGTGCAGGCCGTGGGCGTCAGTCCGCAGCAGATCGAGCTGGAGATCACCGAGAACGTGGTCCTGGGCAACGACGAGGTCACGCAGTCGACGCTCGAGCAGCTGCGGCAGTCCGGCTTCCGCATCGCGCTGGACGATTTCGGCGTCGGCTATTCGAGCCTGAGCTACCTGCGCCGGCTGCACGTTGACAAGATCAAGATAGACCGGTCGTTCATGGAGAACATCGCGTCGGACCCCGAGGCCCTGGCCCTGGCCGCCTGCATCGTCATCCTGGGGCAGGCGATCGGGGTGCCGGTGACGGCCGAAGGCATAGAAACCGCCGAGCAGATGCGGCTGATGTCGACCGCGGGCTGCAGCGGGCTGCAGGGCTACCTGTTCTCCAGGCCGGTCTGCGGACAGGAACTCGACGCGCTGCTGGCGGGAACCCCGGCCCAGACCGCAACGACCCAGGCCGCAACGACCCAGGCCGCAACAATCGAGGCCACTGCAACCCAGGCGGCGGTGGTCCAGCCGGCCTTCTAGGCTGTCCGGCGTCGGGACCCGCCCGGGCCCATGTGCCGACTCCGGAAGCTAGGCCGGCCGCCAGTCCGGACGGGCGGCGATCCAGCGGCGCAGGCTGAGCTGGGCGGTCTCGTCCGCGTTGATGCGGGCCAACGCCTGCACGCAGCCTGGAGCCGAAACCGCGTCGACCTGCGCCGTACGCGTGGCGCTGACCAGCCCGAAATCGGACAGCGCCCTTTCGCAGGCGCTGCGCCAGCGGGCGACCAGCGAGGGCGGGGCGAGCGGCGGCAGCACCAGGGCCACGTCGAGGCGGGCGGCGGCGGCGATGGCGCGCCAGGCGGCAAACAACGGCCCGGACGGAACATGGCCGACCTGTCGCCGGAAGCGTTCGGCGAAAGCCGGCACGCCACCCAGCGCGGGATCGGCGGCCAGGCTGTCGTCGTCGCTGCCGCCCAGCGAGAACACTGGCGCGAAGCCGAGCCGGCCCAGCCTCCTGAGGCGCTGCGGCACGTCGTGGCCGCCCACGAAGATCGCGTCGACCCGGCCGGCCAGCAGCGCCGCCTCCGCGGCGGGCGGCTCGGCCAGGCCGAACACCGGCCACGGCTCGAGCGACAGCATCGACAGCCCGAGCAGCGCCGGCAGCTCCGCGCCCGTCACGGTGGACGCGGCGACCCGCAGCGTCCGGCCGGCGTGCGGCGAGTCGGCGTCCGCCCGGGCGACGACCACGCCGGAAGACAGGCTGGCCAGCGCCGGTATCCAGCGGCTGGCGTCGAAGTGCACGCGCGGGTCGCCCGCCAGCCAGGCGATCGCGGCGGCGCCCGGGACCAGCATCGCGGTCGAGCCGTCGGGGGTGGTCAGCGCCTCGAACGCGTTGGCGCCGGTGACGCCGTCGCGGCCGCCGGTGGCCGACACAGGCAGGGCAGCACCCGCCTGCAACGCGCTGCCGAGCCTGGGAGCCAGCAGCCACGCCAGCCGTCCCGGCGCCGCGTCCGGAGGGCCTGCGACCAGCAGGGCCGGGTTGAGCAGCAAGGATGAGCTCCCGTCCAGGACGGCGCCCGCCATCTGGCCGGTATCCTGCGCGGCCCGGGCGGTGCGAAGCGTGGCGGCTCCGGCCAGGGCCAGCAGCACGGCGCGGCGACCGAGCTCCGGCCGGTGTGCCACGCCGTCCGGCTGACCGGATCCGGTCGTCGCCACACGCCGCCTCAAGGGTTCTGCGTCCTGCGGTTCATTGCGGATGAATACATGACCCCGGCCCATGTCCCAAATGACGCGGTGCGGCACCGGTCAGGGCCAGTGCACCTCGGGCGGCAGGCTCATCAGGATCGCCTCGACGTTGCCGCCGGTGCGCAGCCCGAACAGCGTGCCGCGGTCGTGCAGCAGGTTGAACTCCACGTAGCGTCCGCGGCGCACCAGCTGGTGCTCGCGGTCCGCCGTCGTCCAGGGCTCGCGCATGCGGTCGCGCACGATCTGCGGATACGCGTCCAGGAACGCCGTGCCGACGTCGCGGGCAAAGGCGAAGTCACGGCCGGCGTCCCCGGTGCACAGCCGGTCGAAGAAGATCCCGCCCAGGCCGCGCGGCTCGTTGCGATGCGGCAGGAAGAAGTAGCGGTCGCACCATTCCTTGAACCGCGGATAGTACGCCGGGTCGTGCCGGTCGCAGGCGCGCTCGAACGACGCATGGAATCGCGCCGCGTCCGCTTGCGACTCCGCGCTGTCGGGACGCATCGGCGTGATGTCGCCGCCGCCGCCGAACCATCCCTGCGTGGTGACCAGCATGCGCGTGTTGAAGTGCACCGCTGGCACCAGCGGGCTTTGCAGGTGCGCGACCAGGCTGATGCCGGACGCCCAGAACCGCGGATCCTGCTCGGCGCCGGGGATCTCCCGCCGGAACTCCGGACTGAACTCGCCTTCCACCGTGGACACGTTGACGCCCACCTTCTCGAACACCCGGCCGCGCATCAGCCCGATCACGCCGCCGCCGCCGCTCCCGTCCGGCAGCCGCGACCAGGCCTTGCGCTCGAACCGCCCGGGCGGCCGGTCCGACAGCGGCCCGTCCTGCTCCCGCTCGATCAGCTCGAAGGCGTCGCACAGCCGGTCGCGCAAGCCCTCGAACCAGCCTTGCGCGTCCGCCCGCAGCGCGTCGTGCGGCGGCCGGACGGCCAGGTCGGGAGGCGTTGGAAGCGGGGGAACCGGCGCGGGAAGCTCGCTCATCGCGCCATCATAGCCGAACCGTGGCCTGGCCTCGACCACCCTGTTGCGATGCGGCAAAGGCGCCCCTACCTTTGGGCATCGAGCCCCTCCCGACGGCTGGAAGGATGCCATCATGGCCGATCGGCCGGACCAACCCGGCCACGACGCCGTCGCTGCCGACACCTTTCCACTGGCACCCGACGACCGACAGGCCGAACACCGCTTCGGCCGCGCACCCACCTCGGCGCTGCCGGAGTCGTCGCATCCCGGCCTGCGCTGGCTCGACTCCCGGCTGCCTGTGGTGTCCGCGTTCCGGCGCGAGTACGTGTCCTACCCGATGCCGCGCAACCTCAACGGGTTGTGGAACTTCGGCGCCTTCGTGACCGTGGCGCTGGCGGTGCTGCTGCTCAGCGGCATCTTCCTGGCGGTGAACTACACCGCCACCGTGGCGCAGGCGTTCGGCAGCGTGGAAGCGATCGACCGGCAGGTGCCGAGCGGCTGGCTGGTGCGGTCCATCCACATGGGCGGGGTGTCGATGTACTTCGCCACCCTCTACGTCCACATCTGGCGCAGCCTGTACTACGGCTCCTACAAGGCGCCGCGCGAGGTGCTGTGGCTCACCGGCATGCTGCTGATGGCGATGACCATGGTGGCCGCCTTCGCCGGCTACGTGCTGCCCTGGGGCCAGATGTCGTACTGGGGCCTCACCGTGGCGGCGCACGCGCTGGGTTCGGTGCCGGTGATCGGCGCCCCGCTCGCCGATTGGCTGCTCGGCGGCAGCGTGCTGGGCGACACCGCGCTGCACCGCATCTACGTGCTGCACTTCGTCACCGCCTTCGCCGTGATCGGCATCGTGGTGCTGCACGTGCTGGCGCTGCACGTGACGGGCTCCAACAATCCGCTCGGCATCGAGCCCAGGGGCCCGCGCGACACGATACCGTTCCACCCGTACTACACCGCCAAGGACGGCGTCGGCATGGCGCTGTTCGCCATCGCCTTCGCGGTGCTGGTGTTCTTCCTGCCGGGCTGGCTGACCCTGCCCGACAACTACCTGCAGGCCGACCCGCTTTCCACGCCGGCCGACATCACCCCCGAATGGTACTTCGCGCCGTTCTACGCCATCCTGCGCGCAGGCGGCCCGCTCGGCGTGCTGCTGGCCGCAGGCAGCCTCGCGGTGCTGTTCATCCTGCCCTGGCTCGACCGCTCGCCGATCCGCAGCGCCCGGTTCCGCCCGGTCTACCGCTGGCTGCTTCTCGTGCTGCTGGCGTCGTTCGTGCTGCTGGGCGTGGCCGGGTTCCATCCGCCGTCCGGCATCTGGCTCGTGCTGAGCCGGATCGCCACCGCCTACTGGCTGGGGCACTTCCTCGTGCTGCTGCCGCTTCTGGCCCGCATCGAGCGCCGCCCGCTGCTTCCCTCGAGCATAACCGGGCTTCCCTCGGGCGTCGTCGGGCCTCCGTCCGGCATCCCCGGCAGCGCCTGATGCGCCTCCTGCTCCGGGCGCTGCCGCTTCTCGCCGCCATTCCCGCCCAAGCCGCCTCCGGACCGTTCTCCACGGTGGACCTCGGCAGCGCCCAGCGCGGCTACGCCGTGTACTCGCAGGTGTGCAGCGCCTGCCATTCCTTGAAGCAGCTGACCTATGCCGACCTCGGCGGCCTCGGGCTGGACGCGTCGCAGGTGCACGCCCTGGCGGCGGCGCGCAAGGTGACCGACGGCACCGACCCCGCCGGCCGGCCGCTGCGACGCCCGGCCCGGCCGGACGACCACCTGCCATCCCCGTTCCCGACCGTGCAGGCCGCCGCCGCCGCCAACAACGGCGCGGTGCCGCCAGACATGTCCCGGCTGGCGCTGACCCTGCCCGGCGGTGCCGCTGCCGTCACCCGCATCCTTCTCGGCTACCGCGACCCGCCGCCCGGAACCACCATGCCGCCCGGCAGCTACTACGACCCCGCGGTGGCGGGCGATCAGATCGCCATGCCGCCGCCGCTGGTCGACGACGCCGTCCGCTACGCCGACGGCACCAGGGCGACGGTGCCGCAGATGGCGCGCGACGTGTCGAGCTTTCTCGACTGGGCGTCGCATCCGCACGGGGCCGAGCGGCGCCGCATCGGCGTCGGCGTGGTGTGCTACCTGGTCCTGCTCGCGGGGCTGGCTTTTCTTCTCAAGCGCAGGGTGTGGTCCAATGTCGGGCGCGAATGACACGGTGCAGCCGGTGATCGGCCTGATCGGCGGCTCCGGCCTGTATGACATCGACGGTCTGCAGGACAAGGAATGGCGCACGGTGGAAACCCCGTGGGGTTCGCCTTCCGACGCCCTGCTGTTCGGCCGCCTTGACGGGGTGCGCTGCGTGTTCCTGCCCAGGCACGGCCGCGGCCACCGCATCCCGCCGTCTCGCGTAAACTACCGCGCCAACATTTCTGCCCTGAAGCAGTCCGGCGTCACCGACGTGGTGTCCTTGTCCGCCGTCGGCAGCCTCAGGGAGGAGCTGCCCCCCGGCCATTTCGTGGTGATCGACCAGTTCGTCGACCGCTCGTTCGCGCGGGAGAAAAGCTTCTTCGACACCGGCTGCGTCGCGCACGTGTCCATGGCCGATCCGCTCTGCCCGCGCATCGGCGCGGTGCTGCACGAGCAGGGGCAGGCGCTCGGCCTGCCGATCAGCCGCGGCGGCACCTACCTGGTGATGGAAGGCCCGCAATTCTCCACCCGCGCCGAAAGCGAGCTCTACCGCAGCTGGAACTGCGACGTGATCGGCATGACCAACATGCCGGAAGCCAAGCTCGCCCGCGAAGCCGAGCTTTGCTACGCGACCGTGGCGATGGTCACCGACTACGATTGCTGGCGCGAGGAGCACGAGGCCGTCACGGTGGACGCGGTGGTGGCGGTGATGACCGCCAACGCGCAGAAGGCCCGCGATCTGGTTCGCGCGGTGATCCCCCGGCTTGGCGAGCCGCGCGGCCCATGCCCGGCCGGTTGCGACCGCGCGCTCGACCACGCCCTGATCACCGCGCCGGCGGCGCGCGATCCGGAGCTGCTCGGCCGCCTGCGCACGATCGCGGGGCGCGTTCTCGGTTGACGCCGGACGGTTCCGGGCGTTCGGACCCAGACGCCGTCAGGACCCGTTCTGCAACGCTTTCGCCATCTGCGTGTGCTTCGCGTCCATCGCCTTGAAGTGCTCGATGAAGTTCTTCACCTGCGGGTCGTCAGTGCTGTCGGCCTCCTTCTGCGAGTCCGCCTGATCCTTCTGGTTCACCTCGACCATGTCCTTGGTGTAAGCTTGGTCGAAGTCCTGCCCGCTCATCGCCTGGAGACGCCGCATGTCGGCGTGCTGCGACGCCGACATGCTGCCGGGAAGCGTCACGCCCTTCTGCTTGGCCAGCTTCCGCAGTGCCGCGTTCATCGTCTGGTGATCCGATACCACCATGGACGCGTAGCTTTTCACCTGCGGCTGTTGAGCCCGTCCGGCTGCAAGCCTGGAGATGGCCAACTCATGCGCGGCGCCCTGCGCCGTGTCCGCCAGGAACTGCTGGTCCTGGCCTGACAGGCTGCTGGCCAGAGCAGGCGCTGCACCGGCTGACGCGGCCAGCGCCGCCATGGCGAGAAGGGAAGCGATATGACGCATCGTGCATGGTCCCGGACAGGAGGTGGGAAGCCGACAACCGCGGTGATCCCGCTTCGTTTCCTGGGCCCTCGATCACGTCCTGGCCGACGGGGCGGCGTTTCTACCAGCTCGGCCACAGCCCGGGCGTCGCCAGCTCCACCAGGCTGCCGTCCGGATCGCGAAAGTACAGGCTGGTACCGCCGCGTGGCCAGGTGATCCGGCTTTCCAGAGCCACGCCCTTGTCGGCGAGCTGGCCTTCCCAGGCTTCGAGCTCGTTTCTCGGGATCGCCAGGCACAGGTGCACCCGCCCGCCGCCGTCATGCGGCGGAATGTCCCCATCACCGGTGGGCGTCGACTGCGTGGATCCGCCGGCCGTGAACAACAGCAGCACCGCATTGCCAGGCAGCCCCAGCGCGCTCATGCGGTCGTCGCGCAGGAACAGCTCCAGCCCGAGCACGCGCTGGTAGAAGCGTTGCGCGCGATCCAGGTCGGCAACGTAGATGGAGGTTTCCAGCAGGTGGCTGAGCCTCGGCGTCGGGTCGGCCATCCTGTTCTCCACGCCCGCGAGGCGGGTCGCCCCGCATGACGGAACGGTTTGGGCGCATCCACCCGAACCGTTCCGGTCCGCTCAGATGCGGCCGAGCACCAGCAGGATGATCACGACCAGCAGGACCAGCCCGAGCCCGCCGGACGGGAAGTAGCCCCAGCCGCCGCTATAGCCCCAGGTCGGCAGGGCGCCGATCAGCAAAAGAATGAGGATGATCAGCAGGATGGTACCGAGCATGTGACGCGTTCCCCGTTCGTGGCGTTTCGCGGGACACAACGGCGGCTTGATCACTTGGTTCGCAGGCGAAACGCATTCGGCTCCCGTCGTGGCTGCGTGGCGACACCCGTCGGTGAGCGCGGCGCCTCAAAGGTTGTGCTGCAGGAACGCCAGGCTGCGCTCCTGCGCCAGCGCGGTGGCGCCCGCCACGTAGCTCGGACGCTCCGAACAACCGAAGCCGTGGCCGGCCCCTTCGTAGACGAACAGCTCGATCCCCGGCTGCGCCGCCCGGATCGCCTCCACGTCAGCGAGCGGGATGTGGTCGTCGTCGGCACCGAAATGCAGCTGCACCGGGCAGTTGGGATGCAGCTCCTTGGTCGCGGCGATGCCGCCGCCGTACCAGCCCACCGCAGCCGAGAACCGGGTGGAACGGGTGGCGCCGGCCCAGGCCAGCGCGCCGCCCCAGCAATAGCCGATGATCCCCACCTTCTCCCGCCCGAGCGCGTCGGCGCTGCCGAGCAGGTCGGCCAGGGTGTCCTCCGGCCGGATCGCCGAGCGCAGCGCCACGCCGCGCTGAGCGTCCTCCGGCATGTAGGAAAGCTCGACCCCGCGCTCGGCGCGGTCGAACAGGGCAGGGGCGATCACCCGGTAGCCCGCATCGGCGAAGCCGTCCGCGACCGCCCGCATGTGGTGGTTCACGCCGAAGATCTCCTGCACCACCACCAGGGCGCGCGGGGCGTCGGCGAAGCCGGCCTGATAGGCGGAGAATTCGTGCCCGTCGGATGCGGTCAACGTGATCATGTGGCCCATCGCCGTGGTTCCTCGTCCGGTCTGGCCGGCCTGGATCGGACGGCGACACCTGTGGCAGGTTGCGGGGATGGGCGAGATCGTCAACCTCCGGACCAGGCGTCGGCAGCGCGAACGCGCGGACGCGTCGCAGCAGGCGGCGGACAACCGGGCGCGGTTCGGCCGCACCCGGGAGGAGATCCTGCGCGACCGGCAGGCCGAGGCGCGCCAGCAGGCGGTGCTGGACGGCGCCCGGCTGGATCCGCCGCCGCCCGCCGCCAGCGAGGATCCGCCTATTGCAGGGTGAGGATCGCGCCCGGCATCCGGATCGCGTGCGCACGGACGAGGTCGAGCGACCCCACCCGCACCGAATGCAGCCGCCCCTCGATCTCGCGTTCCCAGAACGCCAGGAAGCGGTGCAGCGCCGGATAGGCTGGTGCCAGGTCCAGCTCCTGCCAGACAAAGCTTTGCAGCACCGCCGGATGATCGGGCAGCCGGTACAGGATCTCGGCCGTGGTGAGACGGTACGGTCGGGGCTGCTGCGACAAGGACATGGCTGGTTCCCGGACATGACAGGATTGCGACACCCCCGATCCTGATCGAGCCGCCTGCGGAAACGCAACAAAATTCCAAGCAGCATCAACAGGTTGGCACTCCAGATGACCGAGTGCTGCCATTCTTGACACCAGCCCTGCAAGCGCCTAGATCGCCGTTAGCACTCCGAGGCTTCGAGTGCCAACCGCGTCGCGGGTGGTTTGAGCCCGGACGCCCAACCAGCGACGTCGCTCGACACGAGGGCGTCGCCCAGACCTATGAGGAGCGCACCGCATGGCGAAGTTCCGTCCCCTGCATGACCGTGTCGTCGTCAAGCGCCTGACCGGCGAAGAAAAGACCGCGGGCGGCATCATCATCCCCGACACCGCCAAGGAAAAGCCGATGGAAG
>CAXTCK010000014.1:0-15554 GCA_964242425.1 uncultured Acetobacteraceae bacterium
CGCTGCGCACCGGATCCAGCACCGGTCCCACCCCCTCGACGAACTCGAGCGATTGCCCCATCGCCCAGGGCAGGATCAGGATGTCGCTGAACAGGATCGCCCCGTCCATGCCAAAGCGCCGGATCGGTTGAAGGGTGATCTCGGTGGCGATGTCCGGCGTCATGCAGCGCGTGATGAAGTCGGCCTGCGCCCGCAGCGCACGGAACTCGGGCAGGTAGCGTCCCGCCTGGCGCATCAGCCAGACTGGCGGCGGCCAGACCGCTTCCCCGTGCAGCACGCGCAGCAGCCGCTTGTCGCTCATGTTCAGGAAACCGTCCGGGTTGGGCGCTCCGGCAGACCCGGTCTCGCTCGTCATGGCTTTGATCTAAACATGAAAGAAGAAGAAAAGATTGGGGGGAGTCCTAGGGGAGCCTGTGGATGTCGGGGTACCCCCTTTGCGGAAAACGTACCCCGCTTTGCCCACAGCGTGTACAACTTCCAAGCCGTTGAAGTGGTGTCGGTTTTTGAACTTGTCCAGGAGATGTCCGATCGAGGCTGTGTACAACTCCCTGCCCATCCAAGCTGTACCCGTCATCCACATGACTCGGTACCTCGTGTGTCGGGAGCGTGGTTCATCCCCGTGTACCCCGGGACTCTCCAAGTCATGAACCTGCCGGCTGGCCCATCGTCGCCGTTGTCGCTTCCCGCGACTCCACGGCTGATCCTCGCCAGCGGATCCACCGCGCGCCTGGCGGTGCTCCAGGCTGCTGGCCTGCGCGTCCTCGTGCAGCCGACCAGCCTCGACGAGGACGCCGTCAAGCGTGCCGCGCAGGACGCCGGATGGAGCCCGGACGCGGCCGCTCTCAGGCTTGCCGAACTCAAGGCCGCGACCGTCTCCGATCCCGACGCTCTGGTGATCGGCGCCGACCAGATCCTGACCTGCGACGGGCACTGGTTCGACAAGCCCGTCGACCTCGACCAGGCGGCAGCCCACCTGCGCCGACTGCGCGGCCGGGACCACCTCCTGCACACCGCAACTGTCGTGCTGCAGCGGGGCCAGGTAGCCTGGCAGCACCTGGCGACTCCGCGCCTCCACATGCGGGCCTTGTCCGACCGCTTCATCGACGCCTATGTCGCCGCCGAAGGCCGGGCACTACTATCCAGTGTCGGCGCCTACCGCCTGGAAGGGCTCGGCATCCAGCTGTTCGACGTCGTCGGGGGCGAGCATGCCGCCATCCTGGGGCTGCCGATCCTGCCGCTGCTCGCCTTCCTGCGTCAGCAGGGCCTGCTGCAGGAGTAAGCCGCTCGTGGCCCGGCCGCGGCAGGGTTGTCAGCCCCCGAAACCACGGCTATATGCGCGCCACCCAAGGACCTCCTGCCGCACGCAGGCGCTCCACCGGACGAACCGGGGCTGTAGCTCAGTTGGGAGAGCGCTTGAATGGCATTCAAGAGGTCAGGGGTTCGATTCCCCTCAGCTCCACCAGTCCGTCGCTCCACGGCCAGGGCGCACCGTTCCTACCGACCCGGCGTTGTTCCTGTTTTCGGGGAATCCAGGATGGCAAAGCATAAGGCCGCACGCGGCGAGATCCTGACCGTTGCTGGTCCATGGCGGGACGCCCTGCTGGTCTGCCGCAAGTGCAGCCGCAAGCTCGACGGCGGCTTCGGTCCGGACGGAACGGACACGCTGCCCCGTGCCGTCAAGCACGCGCTGCGCGAGGCCGGCCGCAGGCGGGAGGTGCGGATCCTGGAGGTCGGCTGCCTCGGCGTGTGCCCCAGGAACGCGGTCACAGTGATGCACGGTGCCGACCCTGGCCGTATGCTCGTGGTCCCCGAAGGTCTGGCGCCAGACCTCCTCCTGTCGCGCCTCAACAACGCGCCATCCTCCACGGTGTCCGCCCCGCCTCGCCCTTGACAGGACCTGCCGCAGCCGGTTCCTGACACGTTCTATCGCGGGCGCACGGCTTTGTTCCATCACCTCGACCACCTCCTCGCCCATTACGGCTACGGCGTGGTGGGCGTCGTTGTGATGCTGGAAAGCATGGGCGCGCCGCTGCCCGGCGAAAGCCTGCTGATCGGCACCGCCCTTTATTGCGCTGCCACGCACAGGCTGGAGATCGGCTGGGTCATCGCCATCGCCATCGCCGGCGCGATCATGGGCGACAATTTCGGCTACCTTATCGGCCGTTCCCTCGGCTTCCGGCTGCTGGCGCGCTGGGGTCGTCATGTCGGCCTGTCCAACGACCGGCTGACGCTTGGCCGCTACCTGTTCCGCCGCCATGGCGGCAAGGTGGTGTTCTTCGGCCGCTTCATCGCCGTCCTGCGCACCTTCGCCGCCCTGCTGGCCGGCGCCAACCGCATGCCGTGGCCGTTCTTCCTGGTCTACAACGCCCTGGGCGGCATCGGCTGGGCTGGGGGCTACTCGCTCGCTGCCTATCTGCTCGGCAGCCAGATGGAGCGGATCTCCGGCCCGCTCGGCCTCGGCATCGGGATCGCCGCCGTCGTGGCGGTTGGCAGCGCCCTCGTGTTCCTCAAGCGCAACGAGAAGCGCTTGACCGAGGATGCGTTGGCAGCCGCTCGCAGCGACCCCGCACCGGGCTGAACGTTTCGCGTCCCACTCAAACGTTCGCCTGCGCCTCCGGCGGCGGCGCGTCGTCCGGCCGGTAGCACAGCGCCGCGCACTCCCCGGCCAGCACCCCGCCCACCGCGCTCATGTCCTTGCGGAACGCGTCGTCGATGATGTCCAGCACGTCCAGGTGCCGGTCCTCGAAATACATCCGGTGCACGTCCTGCCGCCGCGCGCCGTAGACGATCCGGCCGATGCTGGTCCAGATGCACGCCATGCTGCACATCCCGCATGGTTGCAGCGTCGAGTACAGCGTGGCGCCGCGCAGATCGTCGCGCCCGAGGCTCTCGCAGGCGCGCCGGATCGTCACGATCTCCGCGTGCGCACTCGGATCGTGGCGCAGGCCCACCTCGTTGTGCCCTTCGCCCACCACCACCCCGTCCAGCACGACGACGCAGCCGATCGGCGACGCGCCCTCGGTCCGCGCGCCGGCTTCCGCCAGCGCCAGGGCGCGCCGCATGAAGAACTCGTCGTCCCGCATCGCGTCCGTCATGACCGTTCAACGGCGTGCGGACGCCCCACGTTCCGCGATTCCCTGCGCAGCGCGATCCAGACCGGCGCATGGTCGCTCACTCCCGGTTCGCCACGCACCGCCCGGTCCACTCCCGCATCCTCCAGCCGCAAGGCGAGGTCAGGCGACAACAGGAGGTGGTCGAGCCGCAGCCCGGCATCACGCCGCCAGCGATCCCGTTTGTAGTCCCAGAAGCTGTAGACCGGTCTGACCGGGTGGACACGCCTGAGCGCATCGGTCCAGCCCTGCGCCAGCAGCCGCCCGAACAGCGCCCGGTTATCCGGATGCAACAGCGCGTCCCGCCGCATCCGCGATCAGCCGCTCGAACCAGCGCAGCTTGGCCGCGAACCGCGGCCCCGGCTGCGGGTTGCCGTTCGGCAAATAAAGGCAAGCGACCAGCACCCCCTCCACCGCCGCCTGGTCACCACCGGCGCCCGCCCGCATGACAGGGTCGCCACCCCGTTCCAGCGCGGCTCTCCCTGCCAGGCCGCCTGGTAGCCGGCCTCCCGGATCGGGTCTGCCGGAAAGTCCGCCTGCGCCGCCTTGAGCTCCTGCACGCACACCACGTCCGGCCGCGCTTGCTCCAGCCAGGCGAGCAGGTTCGGCAGCCTCCGATTGACGCCGTTGATGTTGAAGGTCGCGATCCGCACCGCGCGCCAACGCCGCTGGTCGGGCGCGGATTTCGCAGCACCAGGGCTGGACGCCCGACGGGTTCCGGGAAACAGTTTCCGCCGTCACGACGCGCCGGATTTTCTCATGCTTCCTGTCCAGACCGTTTCCAGCCGCCCCGTGCGGCGTGCCCTGCTTCTCGGCATCGCCCTTCTCGCCGCCACGACTGCCATCCCCCTCGTCGGGGCCCGGGCGCAGGACGCGCACGCGCCCGCCGCCCCGCCGGCCCACGACGCCGCCGCCCCTGCCGACAAGCCGGCCAAATCCGACAACCCGCTGATCGACCTTCTGCCCGCCGACAGCGTCACCCATCACGGGTTTTCCGCCCCCGGCGTGTCGCTCGGCTACACCGCCACCGCCGGCACCCTGACGCTGCGCGACGACAAGGGCGCCCCGTCCGCCCGCGTCTTCTTCGTGTCCTATGTCGCCGACGGCCAGCAGCCTCAGCACCGTCCGGTCAGCTTCTTCTTCAACGGCGGGCCTGGCGCCGGCAGCGCCTTCCTCCATCTCGGCGCCGCTGGCCCGGTGGCGCTGAACTTCCCGGCTTCCAACCCCACCGACGGCGCCAACGCCCAGCTCGGCCCCAACCCGGACAGCTGGCTGCGCTTCACCGACATGGTGTTCATCGACGCGATCGGCACCGGCTACAGCCTGCCCGAGCATCCCGACAAGGCCGACAAGCTGTTCTACGGCGTCAAGCAGGACGGTTCCGCCTTTGCCGACGCGATCCGCATCTGGCTGGAGCGCAACCACCGCGAACGTTCGCCCAAGTACCTGGTCGGCGAAAGCTATGGCGGCATCCGCTCGATCAAGACCGCCTGGGCGCTTCAGACCGAGCAGAACATCGAGCTCGCCGGCATCGTCATGGTGTCGCCCGCGATCGAGATGAGCCTGATCACCGACGACACCAACCCGCTGTCCAACGCCATGCTTCTGCCGAGCCTGGCCGCCTCGACCCTGGACCGCGCCGGCAAGCTGTCACTGCAGGCCGTCGACGACGCCTACCGCTACGCCTTCGGCCCCTTTCTTTCCACCCTGGTCGGCCCCCCGCTCAACGCGGATGCGGCAAAAACCTTCTACAACAAGGTCGCCGACATGAGCGGCATCCCCGAAGCGGTGGTGGCCAAGGAGCGCGCCCAGCTCGATCCGTTCGCCCACGACGTGCGCAGCCGTGACGGCCGCCTGTACAGCCTGTACGACGATACCGTTTCCATCGCCGACCCCTACCCGGAAGGCATCGACAACGCCGACAGCCCGGAGCCGGTGCTGTCCGGCTACGGCCTCGCATTCGGCAACGCCTTCACCGGCTATGTCGGCGACACGCTCGGCTACCACACCGAGCTCAAGTACGACCTGCTGAACCTCAAGGTGAACGGCGCCTGGGACTACAAGCAGAACGGTGACCTCGTGTCCCGCGGCATGCCCGACCTGCGCAAGCTGCTCGCCCTCAATCCCTCCCTGCGCGTGTTCATCGCCAACGGCTATTTCGACATGACCTGCCCGTTCGCGTCCTCGCGCTGGCTGATCGAGCACATGCCGGTGGGCCGCGACCGCGTCCGGCTCAAGGTCTACCCCGGCGGCCACATGCTCTACACCCGGCCGGACAGCCGTGCCGCCCTGTCGCACGACATCGCCGCCCTCTATGCCGGCACGTCCTGAACACCCCTGGCCGCCTGCGGGCGGTGCTTCCGCTCCTGATCCTTCTGTCCGGCTGCGCCGCACCCCGTCCCCCCGCCTGCCTGGACCGGCCGGTGCCGTCCAGGGATGCGGTCTGGGTGGTCGACCACGGCTGGCACACCGACCTCGCCATCCCGGCCCGCAGCCTGCGCGGCCCGATGACCACGTTCCGGCAGGTGTTTCCCGGCATGACGGTGCTGCTGGTTGGCTTCGGCCGGCGCACCTTCATGACCGCACCGGTAACCGATCTCGGCGACCTGCTGATCGGCCCGTTCCCGGGCGACGGCGTGCTTCTGGTCGCAGGCCTGACCGCACCGCCCGACCGCGCCTATGCCGGCGGCACCGAAACCCTGCTGCCGTTGTCGCCGGATCAGGCCGACCGCCTGTCCGCGTTTCTCTGGCACAGCTTTGCCCTCGACAACGGCCAGCCGCGGCGCATCGGCCCGGGCTTCTTCCCCGGCAGCGTGTTCTTCGCCGCCCGCCACGGTTATTCGGGCTTCTACACCTGCAACAGCTGGACCGAGGACGCCCTGCACCAAGCGGGCCTCGCCCCGGGTCCCGCTGGCGTCGTGCTCGCCGGCCAGGTCATGACCCGTGTGGCCCGACGCGCTGGTCCGGCCTGCGCGATCAAGGGCAATCCGTGACCCGGATTCAGCTTCCGGGCGGGTGGCTGTAGGTCTGCACTGGCGCCGTCTGCCCGTTCGGCAACACCACATAGGTGCGGCTCGGGCTCGACCCGCCGCCACCGCTGCCGAAGCTGGAGCTGCATCCGCCCAGGGCAACGGAAACAAGAAAAACCGCAACACAGGCGGAAGCACGCATCGTCATGGGCTCGACCTCACCATGGGTAGCCTTCCGCTTCAAGACGCTTCTTCAAGCGTCCGACGAACCTCCAACCTGGAACGCCACCGTCCCGTCGGGACTGGCGGCGTCCAGCCCATGGCGACAGCCGACACGATGATCCATCACGTTCCAGTGCATGTTCCTGGTCAAACGCTTCGCAAAGGACGGGGCGCAGCCGCTGCTGGCGGTGCCTGCCGGCTGCGCCAGCCTTTCGTCCCGGCTCGTGCACATGGCTTGCTCCGCAACCAGGAGTTGCCAAGCGGTCGAGCGGTTCTCGAACGCATCGAGCCGCAGCCGCACGCCACGACACACACGGCCAACCAGCCGATCGGACGGGCACGATCCTTCGAACGGTTATCGATATGTTCCTTGTCGTTACATTAAAAAAATGAATGCGCAGGCTGGTTGAACGGCCTGCTCGTATTGCGAACCTGCGATGCTTGCTGTCTTGCAGCCTGCCGGCAAGCAGCGATCCATCGTTGCTACTCGATCCTTCAGAAAACCGCCAAGCTGGTTTCACCGAAAGGTAACATTCAAACTGTCATGTTCCGAAAGCCAATTGAACTTGCACCGTCTGCAGCATTGCCATTATGAACCGACCTGTCCTGGGGCCCGAAATCCTATGGATGGCGGAGATGACGGACCCCAGAAAGCGCAACGTCGCGCAGCGCGGTCGATGCATCCGATCCTGCTCTGGTTCTGCCAATCCGGCTGCTGGCGTTCGCGTGATGCCGAACGTCTTGAAGACTTTCGGACGACAGCATCAGGACAAGGAACTCCGTGACCAGCAAGTTCGAAAGGTGACTGACATGGCCGGCAGCATTCATCTTGACGATATCGGGGCACCCGCCCTCGACACCGCAACCCAGCGCCTCGGAACCTCGTCTTCTGCTGAGCACGAGGCGACCTTCGAGCATCAAGCGTTCCACGGCGAACCCGCAGCCAACGGTTCCCGTTCAATGCCCGGTTCGTTTCCCGAGGAAACGCCCTCGCCTTCGCGGACCTCCAGCATGCACACAGCGATCGAGAATTTCGAAGATCCCATCGAGGGAGAAGCCCATGCCCCGGCGATGGCGCTCGACGCCGACGAGGGTCCACATACGCCTCCGGCGTCGAGCCTCAACCACGGCACTCAATCGGTTTCCGACAATGGCGACGCCCATACGCCTGCGGCCGCCAACGCCGACCGCTTCGATCAGGCCGGCCACGCTGAGGAAGGTCATGCCGGCCAGGCAGCCGAGGGCGAGACTTCCCAGCAAGGACGGCTGACGCGCTGGTCCGAACGGAACTACAAGTTCGGCGACCTGTTCGACAAGGCGTTGAAGCCCTACACGGTGCCCTTGACCGCGGGAGGCCTGGCCGCCGGGCTTGGAATCGGCATCTACAACGCGACGAAGAAGTAGATAGCGGGAAAGAAACCGCACTTTGCGGCGGCTCGACCAGGCCGCCGCCAACGCTTCGGAACCCGAAGCCGCATCTTCCCCGACAGCCGGCGCCGGAACCGTGATCGGTTGGCGCACCTTCCATCGATCTGGTGTCCGCACCGCTCGCGTGTGTTCTGCTCGGCATCGAGGCAGGCATCGTTCCAGGCAGGGCCCCAGGACAAAAGCAGCCCGCCGATCTTCCTGCTTGGCTTCGACACCAGCCGCTCACCGAACATCTTGTGAAGGTGTCGCTGCCATGCATCCGGCCAGCGTCGGCTCCACGCTGTTGATCCGGCGGCAGCATAGGTTCTGGAACCTGCCCTCATATCGATACGGCGTCTGGCTCATCCCCGCATCATGCCTCCGCACCCGGCCGGTGACACGATTTGTTCATGAACCGCGACCTGTCCCGTCAGAAAGGCGTCAGGCAGCGCGTTTATCACCCCCCGGCCGGCAGGATCGACCGATGTCGACCGCCGTGCCGGTCCTGCCCCTTGCATCCTCGGATGCGCCGCAGCGATCGACCGGCAAAGCCCGCCCCGAGGAGTTCACCCTTGAAAACATATGCAAACCGATCGCTTGCGAGCGTGCTGGCGATGGTGCTCGCCGCCCCCGGCTTCGCGGCAGCGGCCGACAGCCAGACGCGCACCGTCGGCCCCCAGTTGAATGGATCGGTGGTGGCCTCCGACAACCAGCTGCTGACGCCGGCCGGCATCACGGTGCAGCTCGGCTCCCCGGTCCGCGCCAAGCAGGTCGCGATCAATCCCAACACCGCCACCCGCTCCGCCGCCGTGCTGCTGATGGGTGCGGCCGAATCGGTGATCGTCTTCGACACCAGCACCGGTGCCGTGCTGCAGCGCTACGTGCCGGTCAGCGTCAATGGCTCCACCTTCAAGGACGACCCGTCCGGCTCCTTCGCCGGCATCGCCTACACCCCCGACGGCTCCAAGCTGTTGTTCAGCCAGGACGACAGCCAGGTCCAGGTGGCGAACGTCGACCCCCGTAACGGCAGGCTGACGCCGTCCGCCGTGATCCCGATCCCGGCACCGAACAACCCGAACCTTTTCACGCCCGGCACCGCCAACCCTGGCGGCATCGCCCTGGTCGACAACAACGAGGGCTTGGTCGCCCTCAACGCCAGCAACGCGCTCGGCGTGATCAACCTGTCCACCGGCTCGCTGATCGCGCAGATCCCGGTCGGCAACGCTCCCAACCACGTGATCGTCGCCGGTGACCACGCCTACGTGTCCAACGAGGGCGGCCGCCCCGCCACCGCGGCCGACTTCACCACCCTGTCCGACGGCACGCCCATCGTCGCCGACCGCACCACGGGCGCCGCGACCACCGGCACCGTCTCGGTGATCAACGCCAGCGGCCAACTCACCGCGACGGTCGACGTCGGCCTGCGTCCGGCCGGCATGGCGCAGGCGAACGGCTTCGTTTATGTCGCCAACGCCTACAGCGACACCATCTCGGTGATCAACACGACGACCAACAAGGTCACCCGTACCATCCCGGTCGGCGTGCCCCTGCCCAACGGCGCGTTCGGTGCCGGCGCCGACGACGTCGCGGTGGTCGACAACCGGCTCTACGTCACGCTCGGCCAGTCCAACGCGGTTGCCGTGATCGACCTCGCCAAGCCGAACGACCAGGCGGTGGTCGGCTACATCCCGACCCTCTACTTTCCCACCTCCATCGCCTTTGACCCGGCCAACGGTCGCCTCGTCGTCGCCAACGACAAGGGCCTCGGCGCGCAAGGCTCGATCGGCACTGCCCACGGCGTCGAAGCGTTCAACACCCACCAGGACACCGGCACCGTCAACCTGATCAGGATCCCGAACAACAACGTCCTGATCGAGGATACCGCGAAGGTGGTGCGCAACAACCACTGGCTGTCCCCCAACGCCAGGGTCGCCGCGTCCAACGCCGATCCGAACGCGGCACCGGTCGCGGTCCCGGCGCACATCGGCGAGCCGTCGCTGATCAAGCACGTCTGGTACATCATCAAGGAGAACCGCACCTACGACCAGATGCTGGGCGACGTGACCCAGGGTGCGGGCGACGCGTCGCTCGCCGTGTTCGGCGCCAACGTGCCGAACCAGCACAGCCTGATCCAGCGCTTCCCGCTGCTCGACAACCTGTATGCGCCGAGCCGGCAATCGGCCGACGGCCATCCCTGGACCATCGAGGCGGGATCGTTCTATTCCAACGACATCCAGTCGCCGGACTGGATCCGTTCCTATCCAGGCGGCAACGACAACGACAGCCTGACCTTCACCAGCAAGGGCTACATCTGGACCAACGCGGTCAAGAAGGGCCTGAACGTCAAGATCTACGGCGAATGGAGCGACGCCTCCGTGGTCGCGAACAACCCCGCCACCGGCAAGCCCTATACCTGGGCCGACTTCTACAACACCTCGCTCTACAACGAGACCGGCGGCAAGCAGGGTGCCAACGTCGTCCCGCCCAATTCTGACTCCGAACAGTCGCAGATCCCCGCCGTCAACGCCCTGCTCGACCCGCACTACCCGTCCTTCAACCTAGGCATCCCCGACCAGTACAGGATGGACTACTACCTGCCGATCCTGGCGGCCCAGGACGCCGCCGACCAGGTTCCCAACCTGACGGTGATCTGGCTGCCGGACGACCACACCAACGGCACCACCAGCGGCACTCCGCTGCCCAACAACTACGAGGCCGACAACGATCTCGCTCTCGGGCGCCTGGTCGACGCCATCAGCCACAGCAAGGCCTGGCCGACCTCCGCGATCTTCGTCACCGAGGACGACTCCCAGGACGGCGTCGACCACATCGACGGCCACCGCGAGCCCGCCTACATCATCAGCCCCTACGCGGCGGCACCGCAGGCGCCCGGCGTCGGCAAGGTCATCAACACCACCTACACGGTGGTGAACATGGAACGCACGATCGAGAACATCCTCGGCGTGCAGCCTCTGACCCAGTTCGACCGCGTCGCCTCGCCGATGTTCAACGCCTTCCAGAACACGCCCGACAACACGCCCTTCACCCATGTCCCGGCCAACACGCCGCTGAACATCGGGCCCGGGAACGTGCCGATCCCGGGCACCGGCGCCCCGAACTACGCCTCGAACACCCACAGGATGAGCCCGTTCGAGAAGTCCTGGATGCTGGCCTCGGACCGCGTCATGCGCCCGAACATGACCAAGGCCGACATCGTCGACGAGAACTTCCTCAACCACGTGATCTGGTACTCGGCCACCGGCTGGCATCGCCCTTATCCAGGCGAGAAGTCGATGCTTTCGCCTGCTTCGTTCCACAACGTCGTGAAGGCGGACAGCGACGACTGATCCGCATCGTCTTCCGTCCCGTCGGGAGGGGGGCGTTCTTCTTCCCGTGCGGAAGGACGCCACCCGCTTCGGAGCCGGGCGGCGTCTTCAGCCCGCGAGCGCTGTGAAACCGTCATTCCGGAGCGGGGCGGTTCCGCTTGCGATATTGCCGAAGAACGGTTTAGGGTCACCAAAATAATACTGATCAACGTGCTCTGGAACGTCGGGAAAAGGTTCTCCAGCCATGGTCAACGGTGTTTCCTGGGCTGGCACGGGCGCCGTCGGATCCTCCTCGCCGCCCTCGAACGCCACGAATGAGACTGCGTTCGAGCAGAGCATCCATGACTTCCTGTCCGGCAGCGGCTCGCAGGCGTCGGGGCAGCAGACCGGGAAATCCGCCGCGATCGAACAGGATCTGGTCAAGGTCCTCCAGACCCTGGTCAACCTGCTGGAAGGCAATTCCGGATCGTCCGGCAGCCCTTCGTCCTCTGGGCAATCGACAAACTCCGCTCCGACAGGCGGTGGTTCGACCGGCGCCAGCCCAGCCGGTGCCAGCACGGCCAGCGGCAGCCCCGCCAGCACCGGTTCAGGTGGGGCTGATCCCGCAAGCACCAGCCCCGCAGGCACCAGTTCGACAGCCGCCGATCCCGCAGCGGCCAGTTCGACCGGCACCTCGGCCGCTTCCCCCGCCAGCGCGACCGCATCCGCACTCGGCAACCCGTCCGATCCGCAAAGCCTGATCGATCCGAACTTCAACGACGGTGCCGCGCCCAAGCCCCTCAACCAGGGCGGCCAGAACGAGCAGGGCCCGGCGATGGGCGCGATCGGCCCTGAGGATCCCACCACGCACGAGGCGCTCGATGGCCCGCTCAAGGGCATCAAGTATGGCGCCGAGCTTACTGCCGCGGCGAACGCCAACGGCCTCAGCCCCTATCTCCTGGCCGGCGACGCCGCGGTCGAGTCCGGCGACAACGTGGACGGCAAGCTGGGCGGCACCAACGCGTCGAACGGCGGCCTGCTCCAGGTCAACCCCGGCGTCTGGAACTCGCCGTCCAACGTCGCGCAGAGCGCCGACATGGGCGCCCGGATCATCCGGATGTACATCGACCAAGCCGGCGGCAACGTCGCCAAGGGCCTCGACGGCTACAACACCGGCGACGTCAACCAGTCCGGCTACGCCGCCGGTTATTCCTCCTACGCGGCCGGCGTGCTGGCCGGCGCCAACAACGCGTTCAAGGCGGAACAGGCGGGGGATGCCGCCTCGCTCAACAACAGCAACGCCTAGCCCCGTCATCCGGACAGGATCCACCCGTCCAGCCTGTCCTGCGCAGCACCTGTCTTGCTGCCGCACCCGCGACGCATGACCATGGTCCGGTCTTGAGTCAGCGCTGCGCCGCTCGCCCGTGGCGCCTCGATCCCGCCCGCATCATCGTCTCAATCTTGGGATCACCGCACCGGCTTATGTCGTTGCAACATCCACGCGACTTTTGCCTAATGAACCGGCCGATCGGGGCGCCGCCCCCGCACCATCCCGATGGTGTCGCTGATCAAGGAGAAGCGCATGTCGTCATCCCTTCGAGCTGTTCTGGCCCTCGGACTGTTCGCGATAACCGCTCCCGCCACGGAATCCGTCGCGCAGGCCGCCGGGCTGATCGGGGGAACCATCGACGAGCGGCAGACCGTGTCCCTTCCCGGCAACTTCCGCCCCGAGGCCAATGCCGCCAACGACCGTGGCGCCGTCGAGGACGACCGCTTCCTCGACCACATGCAGCTGCTTCTGAACCGTCCCGCCGCCACCGCCGCCGCCCTTGACGCCTTTGTCGCCGGCCTGAACGACCCCCGCTCGCCCGACTATCACCAGTGGCTGACCGCCTCGCAGTTCGGCACCCGCTTCGGCCCGGCTGCCTCCGACGTGCAGCGTGTGGTTGCCTGGCTCCAGGGCCACGGCCTCGTCGTCAACGAGGTGCAGCCCAACCGGATGGTGATCGACTTCTCCGGCACCGCGTCGGAGGTGCACAGCGCCTTCAACACCGCTATCCACCGGTTCGTGGTGAACGGCGCCGCCCACATCGCCAACGTCCAGGATCCGACCGTGCCCTCGGCACTCGCCGGCATCGTCCGCGGCATCGTGTCGCTCAACGACTTCCGCCCGCACCCGCAGCACAAGCCCCGTCCGGCCTATACCTTCACCAGTGGCGGCTCGACCTACCACGCCGTGGTGCCCGCCGACCTCGCCACCATCTACAACCTGAATCCCTTGTTCGCCGCCGGCACGTCCGGCCAGGGCCAGACGATCGTGGTGATCGAGGACACCGACGTCTACAAGGCCGCCGACTGGACCACCTTCCGCTCGACCCTCGGCCTGTCCGGCTACACCGCCGGCTCCTTCACGCAGGTGCACCCCGCCAGCAGCGGCAAGAGCTGCTCCGACCCGGGCGTGGTGGGGGGCAGCGAAAGCGAGGCCACGCTGGACGCCGAATGGGCCAGCGCCGCCGCCCCGAGCGCTGCCATCGAGCTCGCCTCCTGCCGCGACACCAGCACCACCTTTGGCGGCCTGATCGCGCTCCAGAACCTTCTGAACAACGGCAACCCGCCCGCGATCGTCAGCATCAGCTACGGCGAGTGCGAGGCCCTGAACGGCGCCACCGCAAACGCCGCCTACAGCACCACCTACCAGCAGGCGGTGGCGATGGGCGTGTCGGTGTTCGTGTCCGCCGGCGACGAGGGTGCCGCCAGCTGCGACGCGGACCAGGCGTCGGCCACCCACGGCATCGCCGTCAGCGGCTTCGCCTCCACCCCCTATGATGTCGCCGTCGGCGGCACCGACTTCGGCGACACCTACGCCAACACCACCGCCACCTACTGGAACGCTTCGGACACCGCGACCTACGGCTCCGCCCGCAGCTACGTCCCCGAGATCCCCTGGAACGATTCCTGCGCCAGCGCCCTGCTTGCGACCGCCGCCGGCTATGCCACCCCCTATGGTTCCGCCGGCTTCTGCAACAGCACGATGGGCAAGGAATACTACCTGACCACCGCCAGCGGCTCCGGCGGCCCGAGCGGCTGCGCCACCGGCAGCCCGTCCCGTTCCGGCGTGGTCGGCGGCACCTGCAAGGGCAACGCCAAGCCCTCCTGGCAGGCCCTGGTCGGCAACCCCAGGGACGGCGTGCGCGACCTACCCGACGTGTCCCTGTTCGCTGCCAACGGCGCCTGGGGCCACTACTACGTGTTCTGCGACTCCGACACCGCCGACGGCGGCGCCGCCTGCACCGGTGCGCCCAGCGGCTGGTCCGGCGCCGGGGGCACCTCGTTCGCCTCGCCGATCCTGGCCGGCATCCAGGCCCTGGTGAACCAGCGCCAGGGTGCGCGCCAGGGCAACCCCAACCCGGTCTACTACGCCATCGCCGCCACCGAGTACGGCAGCGCCGGCAACCCGTCCTGCAACTCCACCAGCGGCAACGCCACCGCCTCCGGCTGCACCTTCTACGACGTCACGCAGGGCGACATGGACGTGAACTGCACCGGCACCACCGACTGCTACCTGCCCAGCGGCAGGAACGGCGTGCTGTCCACCAGCAGCGGGAGCTATTCCAAGGCCTATGGCACCACCACCGGCTGGGACTTCGCCACCGGCATCGGCTCGGTCAACGCCAACAACCTGGTCAACGGCTGGGCCGCCGCGGCGAAGTCGGTCGCCGCGACCACTCCCGGCTAGCCGTCCGCCAGCCCGGGTGCCGAGGATCGTCCTCGAAACGTTCAACAGCGATGCCTGGCACGCGATGGTGGCCCTCCGCCATCGCGTGCTTCGCGCCCCGCTCGGCCTCCGCTTCACCGATGCCGACTTGGCCGCCGAAGCCGGCCAGCTCCATCTGGCCCTCCACCTCGACGACACCCTTGCCGGCACGGTGCTCCTGCTTCCGCCAGACGCGGCCGGCAGCGCCAAGCTGCGCCAGATGGCCATCGACCCCGCCCAGGCCGGTCGCGGCCTCGGCACCCTCCTGCTGCGCCACGCCGAGGCTGAGCTCCTCCGCCTCGGCGCCACCGAGGCCTGGCTGTCGGCCCGCGCCACCGCGATCGGCTTCTACGCCCGCTGCGGCTACATCCCCGAAGGCGCTCCGTACATCGAGGTCACCCTGCCGCACCGCCTGATGCGCCGCCGCCTTGATCCCGCGCCGGACCACGCAGGAGGCGGCGCTCACCGCGCCTGATGCGCGCCCCAATCCTTCAGCGCGTCGATGTACTCCTGCGACGCCTTCAGCCGTTTCATGTAGCCGATGCTTCGCCGGCTGGAGAAGGGAAGCGTCTCGTTGCTCAGGGAGCCGCGCTCGCCGCAATAGCTCTTGCAGCTCCCGCCACCATCATCGATGAGGAGGTCCCCGCCGCGTCGCGACACCGACAGCACGCAGGGCGGCTCGCCCGGCATCATGCTGCCATGGTCGTCATAAACGATCCGCTCGCCTTTCACCCGGCCAGGGCATCCACCGTCTGGTCGGCACGCGCGGCCGGCGACCCCGCGACCC
>CAXTCK010000014.1:15654-34137 GCA_964242425.1 uncultured Acetobacteraceae bacterium
CCGGCCAGGGCATCCACCGTCTGGTCGGCACGCGCGGCCGGCGACCCCGCGACCCCAGCCAGCCAGAAGACGAGCAGCGATACCGTCCTGTTCATGCCGTGATGCCCAATGACCACCCTGTGCGGGACCACAACCTACGGCAGCATCGGGAAAGGTTGAACCTTTCCGAGGTTCCGCCTGCTCCCTGCGCCGCTGCCTCAACCACACCACAGCTCCGTCCGCACGAGGCGTGGCCTCGGGCAGGGACCAGCCGGAAGCGGCAAAGGCGACCCGGGACGCCAGACGCCGAGGTGCTGCTGGATGTTCGGCATCTCGGAATCGATCACCGTCAAGGCGTTGCTGTCGCTATAGCGCGTTGCGCTGCGATACCGCAGCTCCTCCTTGAAAGCAGAACCCGGCGCGGGCACATCCACCACCATCCAGAAGCCGAACGGCGCGTCCGACGTCGGCTCCACCGAGATGATGTCCCCTTCCAGCGGTCCCGCCTCCACGTAGCGCACCTCCTGGTTGTTCCTCCCGGTGACGTGGTCATAGACCGGCACGAACCGGTCCGCGTCGCGCTGGTACGCGAGCGCCCGCGTCAGCACGAGCGGGTCGCCGTCGCCGCTGTGCAGGCTGGCCGTCCTCACCAGCAGCAGGGGCCGGCCGGCCGCTCCGCGACCGCCCCCGCGACCGCTGACGACCCGTGCCTCGTCCAGGTAGTGCGGCTCGGAGAACAGCTCGTCGGCCGGCGCGGCGCCCAGCGCGTCTCGCACCTGCGGATCACACGGTCCCGAAGACCCCTTGCGCAGGCAGAGCGTGATGACGCCGGGCGCTTGGTTGCCGCCCGGATCCTCGACCGGCGGCCCCTGACGGGCCACCAGCAGCCACGCCGACCACGTGCCCAGGCTTCTCCCGCACCGGCGGCCGCGGTGCGGACGCTTCGGCATGTCGGTCGTGCATCCCGCACCCCCGCAACAGCCCTTGCCTCCTGTCGTTGAAGCCGTACCACCGCCACCACGCCGACCCTCCCGCTTCAGGAACCCGCCCGATGACCGAGCCGACCATCCCGGACGACGCGATGCACTTCTACGAGCCGTCCTCCGGCCACGGCCTGCGCCACGACCCCTTCAACTCCATCGTCGGCCCGCGCCCGATCGGCTGGATCGCCAGCCGCAACCCCGCCGGTTCCCTCAACCTCGCGCCCTACAGCTTCTTCAACGCCCTCAACTACACCCCCCCGATCATCGGCTTTTCCTCCACCGGCTGGAAGCACAGCGTCGCCAACATCGCCGAAACCGGTGAGTTCGTGTGGAACCTCGCCACCCGCCCGCTCGCCGAGCCGATGAACGCGAGCAGCGCCACCACCGGCCCGGAGATCGACGAGTTCGCCTTGGTCGGCCTTTCCCCCGTTCCCAGCCGCCGCGTCGGCGTGCCGCGCGTCGGCGAAAGCCCGGTCTCCTTTGAATGCCGGCTGCTGCAGCAGGTCCAGCTCCACGACCTCGACGGCACCGCCCTGCAGACCTGGCTCACCCTGGGGCAGGTGGTCGCGGTCCACATCGACCGCCGTTTGATCCGGGACGGCGTCTACGACACCGCCGCCGCTCGCCCGATCCTGCGCGGGGGAGGGCCCACGGCCTATGTGGAGGTGGAGCCGGGAGCGTTCTTCCACATGACGCGGCCGGATAGCGGCTCCCTGCCGCCGCGGTGAAGCCCAGGGTTTCTGCCCTGGACCCGCTCAAGGCTTGCCTTGAGAATCCGGTTGGCGGTTCGTCCTGTGGATTGGGCCGCCGGCCAGCGCGTCCCGCACCAGCGCCAGCAGCGCGGGGTCGCGGTAGTCCGCAACCGTCATGTCGGCGCCTGCCGCCAGCAAGGCGTCATCGTCCATGGTGGTCCGGATCGCCACCGTGTAGATCCCGGCCGTGGACGCCGCGGTCACCCCGGACACCGAATCCTCGAATGCGATCGTTTGCTCCGCCGGACAGCCGATCCGCTCCAGCCCGGTCAGGTACGGCAGCGGGTCCGGCTTGCTTCGCGCGATCTCCTCGCCCACCACCACCGTCGGCAGCAGGCGCTGCAACCCCAGTACCGCCAGCATGTGCTCGGCATTGAGGCGCGGCGCGTTGGTCACCACCCCCACCTTCGCTCCCTGGCCCTCCGCCTCCTCGAGCAGCTCGCGCAACCCGTCCAGCGGCTCGAGGTGCCCGGACTGCTTCCGGAACAGCACCTCCTTGCGGTTTGCGAGCTCCTCGTGCCGGCGTCGGTCCAGGTCCGGGAACAGCCACTGCATGATCAGCGCGTTGGCGCCGCCCAGCACCGAGTGCTTGTACTGCTCGTGCGTCAGCGACCGCCCGGACTCACCCAGCAGCGCGTTGAACGCCTGGAAATGTATCGGATCGGTGTCGGCCAGCGTGCCGTCGAGGTCGAACAACAAGCCAAGCGCCATCAACGTCGTCCCTGCCTGCTGTCGATCGCCCGGTTCAACAGGATCGCCATGATAATGATCAGCCCGGTGATCGTCATCTGGTAGAACGAGCCCAGCCCCAGCAGGTTGAAGATGTTGCGCAGCACCTGCAGCAGCATCACCGCGAACACGGTGCCGATCACGCCGCCGCGTCCGCCGAACAGGCTGGTGCCGCCCAGCACCACCGCCGCGATCGCGTCCAGCTCCAGCCCCTGCGCCGCGGTCGGCTGGCCGATCCGCAGCCGCGCGGTCAGCAGCACGCCAGACAGCGCCGCGAGCAGGCCCGAGATCGCGAACACGATCGTCACGATCAGGCGCACCGGCAGCCCGGACAGGCGTGCCGCTTCCGCATTGCCCCCGGTGGCGAACACGTACTCGCCGAACACGGTGGTGCGCAGCACCAGCGCCGCCAGCGCGCTTACCGCGAGGAACACCAGCGCCAGCAGCGGGAAATGCACCCCGGGCAGGATCGGCACCGCCAGGGAGCCGAACCGCCCGAACCCCGCCGGTAGCCCGCCGATCGGCACCCCGTTCGACATCAGGAACGTGATCCCGCGTACCGTCACCAGCCCGGCCAGAGTGACGATGAAGCTCGGCACCGCGGCATAGGCCGAGATCGCGCCGAGCAGGCCGCCGATCGCCGCCCCCACCAGCAGCGCCGCCGCCGCCGCCAGGACCGGCGGGATGCCCGCGGCCATCAACAACGACGCCACCATGCCGCCGCACGCCACCACGCTGCCCACCGACAGGTCGATGTTCGCCGTCAGGATCACGAACGTCATGCCTACCGCGACGATGCCGACCTCGCTCGCCTGCTGGAACAGGTTGGAAATGTTGCGGAAGGTCAGGAAGTTGTTCGACAGCAGCGTCGCGATCAGCACCACCGCGAAGAAGATGACGATGAAGTTGTAGCGCAGCAGCAGCGTCCCGATCCGCCGTCCGGACAAGGCCGCGTCGCGCTCCGGCAGGGTCCCGGCCAGGGTGGTCATGAGGGCGTCTCCGCGGAATGATCCGAGCCGATCAGGCCCGCCTTCAGGATGTCGTCGCGCGACGCCACCAGGGGATCGAAGCAGCACACGTTGCGCCCTTCGTGGAACACCCAGATGCTGTCGCAATTGACAAAGATCTCGTCGAGCTCGCTGCTGGCGACGATCACCGCCGCGCCGTCCTCGGCCAGCCGACGCACCAGTGCGTACAGCTCGGCCTTGGCGCCGACGTCGAGCCCGCGGCTGGGCTCGTCGAGCAGCAGCACCCGGCTGCCCTCGACCACCCATTTCGCGAACACCACCTTCTGCTGGTTGCCGCCCGACAACTGCCGCACCGGCTGGTCCAGCGTGTGATAGCGCGTCGATAGGTCGGCCAGCACCGGCCGCGCCGTGCTGCGCATCCGCTCGTGCGTCAGCACGCGGCGCCGCCGCAGCGCCGGCAGCATGGCGTTGCGGTAGATCGCGGAGTCCAGCACCAGCCCCTGCGTCTTGCGGTCCTCCGGCACCAGTGCAACGCCGCGTCCAATCGCGTCTCTTGGCCGCGCCGGCCGGTACGGCGCGCCATCGAGACTCACCTCGCCCTCGAACCGAAGGTCGCCGAACAGCGCGCGCAGGAAGCTGGTCCGCCCGGACCCGTTCAGCCCGGACAGCCCGACGATCTCGCCTTCGCGCACGCGCAAGGCCCGCACGTCGAGCCCCTGCGCGCCCTGCAGCCGCACGACGTCCAGCGCCACCGTAGGGCGCGCCGGCTTGCGCGCGCTTCGTTCCAGCAGCGCCTGGTTGCGTCCCAGCACCGCCTCCACCAGCGTCTGCTCGGTCGTGCTGGCGACGTCGAACGTGTCCACGCTGCGGCCGCCGCGCAGCACCGTCACCCGGTCGCCGATCGCGCGGATCTCGCCCAGCCGGTGGCTGACATACAGGATCGCCACCCCCTGCCGGCTGATCTCCCGGATCACCCCGAACACCCGTTCCAGCTCGGTCTCGTTCAGCGCCGCCGACGGTTCGTCCATGATGATCACCTTGGCGTCCAGCGTCAGCGAGCGCGCGATCGCGGTGAGCTGCTGGTTGGCGATCGACAGCGTGCCCACCGTCACGTGCGGGCCGAACCCGGCGCCGACCCGCCGCAGCGCTGCTTCCGCGATCGCCGTCCGCCGCGCCCGGTCGACTAGGCCCCAGCGTTTCGGCACCCGGCCCAGCAGCATGTTCTGTGCCACCGTCAGCTGGGGTACCAGGTCGAGCTCCTGGTAGATCATCGAGATCCCCGCTTCCGCCGCGTCCAGCGGCGAGCGGAACCGGCATACCGCTCCGTCCAGCGTCAGCGTGCCGCGCGTCAGGGCGTGCGCGCCGGCGATGATCTTGAGCAGCGTGCTCTTGCCCGCCCCGTTGGCGCCCAGCAGGCAGTGCACCTCGCCGGCCCGGACCTGCAGAGACGCGTCCTCCAGCGCCACCACGTTGCCGGGAAACACCTTGGCCGCGTGCTCCACCGTCAGCACGACGCGGTCCGCGATTGTCGCAGGGTCAGGCGGCGCCCCGAGGTCAAGCTCCACGGGCGGCCTCCAGGGCGACCAGCGCTGTCTGCTCGTCGGTGACCAGCACGTTGACGAAGCCCGACCGGAGGGCGGCCAGCACCACCGGGTGCTTCCTGCGCCCCACCGCCACGCCGATCGCCGTCGCCTTGTGGCGCAGCGCCTGCGGATCGAGCCCGATGGTGCGCGCATCCAGCGCCGGATCGACGATGGCGCCTGCGGCGTCGACGAACCGCCCCAGCACGTCGCCGACCGCGCCGGCCCGGCGCAGCCGCGCGATCTCCGCCTCCGAAATGTATCCCGACCGCACCAGCACCGAGTCCGGCGTCATGCTGCCCAGCCCGAAGCACACCACCGGCGCCGCGCGCGCCAGCGCCATCACCGCCTCGATCACCGGATCCTGCTCCAGCACCACGCGCGTTTCCGCGCGCCCCACCATCGCCGGCACCGGCAGCAGCGTGGCGCGCCCGTTCCCGGACAGCGCGAACAGCTCGGCGATGTTGTTGGTGCGCGTCGCGGTGGCGTGCACGTTCATGGCGCCGTTCACCAGCACCACCTCGACCCCGTCGTTCCAGCGGCGCGGCAGCCAGTGCGCCACCGCTGCCATGGTGCGGCCCCACGACACGCCGACCAGTGCCGGCCGCGGCGTCAGCGCCGCCAGGTACTGCCCGGCCGCCTGCGCCACGCTGTCCACCGCCAGCGTCTCGTCGTCGCCCGCCTCCGGCACGACGATCGCCTCCCGCAGCCCGTACGCCCGCTGCAGCCGGCTTTCCAGCTCCGGCCGGCGCTGCGCGCGCGGCACGATCTCGATCCGCACCACCCCCTGCTCGCGCGCGTCCTTGAGCAGCCGCGCCACCTGCCAGCGCGTCAGCCCGAGCTGCTTGGCGATGTCGCCCATGGTGCGGTCGAGGTTGTAGTACCCCTTGGCCGCCTGCAGCGTCAGCAGCTCGCGCGCTTCCGTGGACAGGCTGCGAAGATCGACCTCGTCCATGTGGCCGTCCCCCGCCTTAATGCGCCCCGCCTCAATGCGCCCCGACACGATGCGCCTCCCGCGGTTCCGGCCCGGCGGCAGGCGCCGGGCGTGTCGACAGCCGGTGCAGCATCGGCGTGAGGCAGGCGGTCGCCTCGCGATAGCGTTCCAGCCCCTCGGCATAAAGCCGGTGCGCCGCGAGGTCCGGCTCCACCAGCCGCCCGTCCCGCGCCACCGCGGCGGCAGCGCTGTGCAGGTCCGGGAACAGCCCGACCCCGGCCGCCGCCGCCGCCGCGGTGCCGACGATTGACAGGTTCTCCTCGGCTGCCATCCGCACCGGAAGCCCGATCGCGTCCACCGTCGCCCGCAGCCACAAGGCGTTCTTGGCGAACCCGCCGGCGCTGACGATGCGCTCGATCGGCACGCCGAGCTCCCGCGCCTGCGCCAGCACGTTGGCCGAGGCCAGCGCCACCCCCTCCACCGCCGAGCGGTAGAGGGCGGCACGATCGTGCCCGAGCGACAACCCCAGCACCGCCCCGCGCAGGTGCGGATCGCGGTACGGCGTGCGGTTGCCCATGAAGTAGTCCAGCGTCAGCAGGCCGCTTCCTTCCGGCGGCAGCCGCCCCGCTTCCGCGATCAGCGCCTGCGTTCCGGCGGCGTCCAGCCCGAAGATCTGCCGGCTCAGCCAGGTCAGCACCGACCCCGCCGACACCTGCCCGCCTTCCACCAGCCACAGCCCGTCGACCAGCGCGTGCGGGTAGGGGCCCCAGAACCCTGGCATCGGCCGCTCGGCGGCGAGATGGAACAGGTGCACCACCGAGGTGCCGCCGATCATCAGCAGCTGGCCCGGGTCCACCGTGTTCGCGCCCAGCATGCCGATATGTGCGTCGATGCCGCCCTGCGCCAACACCGGACGCTGCGCCCCCAGCCCCAGATGCGCCGCCGCCTCGGCCGATACCCGCTCGATCGCCTGTCCCACCGGCAGGATCGTGCCGGGCAGCTTGCCGGCGAGCCCCGGCGCCCCGAACGCCTCGTACAGCTCCGGATGGAAGCGCCCGGCCTCGCTGTCGTAGTTCCACTTGCAGGTCGCGTTCATGCGCGAGCCCACCCAGCGTCCGGTGAGCCTGAAGTTCACCCAGTCGACGCATTCGCACAGGATGTCGGCCGCCTCGTAAACGTTTGGCTCGTGCGCCGCGAGCCACATCGCCTTGGGCACCAGCCATTCCGCCGCGTCGCTGCCGCCGCTTCGCGCCATCACCGGATGCTTGGCTGTCCCGGTGCGTGACGCTTCCGCGCCCGCCCGGCAATCCATCCACAACAGCGCCGGCCGCAGCGGCGTGCCGTCCGCGCGGCAGGCCACCACGGTGGACGCGGTGGTCGCCACCGCGATCCCCGCCACCGCCGGGTGCCCGGCCATCTCCATCGTGCGCCGGCACGCGGCCCCCAGCGCATCCCACCATTCAACCGGCGATTGTTCCGCCCATCCCGGCTGCGGATGGGTGGTGGCGTAGGTTTCCTCCGCCGTGGCGATGATCGCGCGCCGCTCCAGGTCGAACAGCCCGACCCGGATCCCGCCGGTGCCGAAATCCAGTCCCAGCAGCACGCTCATGTCGACGCCTCCAGGCCCGGAACGGTCTACGGCCGGACCATCACCTTGGAGATGAACTCGTTGCGTTCCCTGAACTTGGTCATCACCTCCGGCAGCGCATCCAGCCCCGGCTCGTGCGTGATCATGAACTCCCAGCGCAGCTCGCCGCTGCCGAGCTTCTCCAGCGTCGTGGTCCACTGCCTGCCCGGGAACGGTGCTCCGAACGAGTTCCACGAGCCGTGCAGCGACACCTCCTGGCGCAGCATGTGGTTGAAGGTCGCGATCTCCAGCCCGACTTCCTGCGTGGGAATGCCGATGAACACCACGTGCCCGCCCGGCCCCGCCAGGCGCACCGCCAGGTTCGCCGTCGACGGATGCCCCGCCGCTTCCACGATCAGGTCGCAAGGCGGCACATCGGGCCGGGGCCCGTGGCTCAGGAAGGTGTGCGTCGCGCCCGCCTCGCGCGCCTGCTCCAGCTTCTGCTCCGACACGTCCACCGCGACCACCTGCGACGCGCCCATCAGCCGCATCCACTGGATCGCGAACAGCCCGATCGGCCCGCAGCCGACCACGCCGCCGGTCTGCCCGATCGCGAATGGCGCCTTCCAGATCGCATGCAGCGCGATCGACGCCGGGTCCACCATCGCCGCCGCCCGCGGATCGATCCCCGCCGGCGTCTTCAGCAGGTTGCCGCGCGGCACCGACACGTATTCCGCATACGCGCCATCCCGCCTGCTGCCGAAGTAGTCGTAGTCGCGGCAACGGGAGAAGCTGCCGGTCAGGCACTGGTCGCAGCGCCGGCACGGGATCAGCGGCGCCACCGACACCAGCTCGCCTTGCGCGAAGCCCTCGACCTCGCCGCCCAGCTCGACGATGTGCCCGGAGAACTCGTGCCCGCAGATGATCGGCATCCGGTGCGCGCCCTTGGTCAGCATGCGCGGGATGTCGGACCCGCACACGCCGCACGCCGCGACCTTGAGCAGCACGTCGTCCGCCCCCGCCACCGGCCTGGGGACGTCCTCGACCCGGATGTCACCGGGAGCATGCATCACCGCTGCGCGCATCGTCGTCTTCCTTGGAGGCGGGAGGAAACAGCCTGCGGTCGCGTCGCCTCAGTTGTGGCGGGCGAACAGGCTGTCCGTGTTGAACTGGCCGACCGTCTGCTTGTCGATCAGCGCGGTGCCGGCGTCGACGAACGAGGGAACCTTCTGCCCGGCGGCGATCTTCTGCGCGGTCTGCACCGTCACCTGGCCCAGCCGGATCGGGTCGTTGGCCGCGGTCGCGACATACTGGTTGCCGCCCGCGATGTCCTTCACCGCTTCCGACAGCCCGTCCACGCCCGCCACCAGCACGTCGGTGCGGTTGTTCTCGCGCAGTACCTGCAGCGCGCCCAGCGCCATGTCGTCGTTGTGCGCGTACACCGCCTTCACGTCCGGGTTGGCCTGCAGCAGGTCCTGCATCGCCGTCACCGCGTTGGCGCGCACGTACTCCGCATACGGCCCCATCACCAGCGTATAGCCGGCCGCCTTGGCCGCCCCGTTGAAGCCGTCGCGCCGTGCCGCCATCACCGTGCCGCCGGCGTCGCCCTGGATCTCGATGATCTTGGCTCCCGGCTTGGCGCCCGCTGCCTTGAGCGTCGCCACCAGCTGCTGCCCGACGATCTGACCCATCATCTTGTTGTCGCGCCCGACATAGCTCACCACGTCGCCATGCACGGCGCGGTCCACCGTCATCACCGGGATATGCGCGTCCGCCGCCGCCGACAGCGCCGGCGCCACCGCGTCCGGGTTGACCGGGTTGACGATCAGCACCTTCACGCCGCGGGTGATCAGGTCCTGGATGTCGTTGTTCTGCTTGTTCACGTCGCCGTTGGCATCCAGCACCACCACGGTGTCGCCGGACGCCTTGGCCGCCGCCTCGGCGCCGGTCTTGAGCTGCACGTAGAACGGCGACTGCAGCGTCGCCTGGCTGAACCCGATCAGCAGCCCCTTCGCCGCTGCGTGCCGCGCCATCCCGCCGAGCCCGGCGGCGAGCGCCAGCGCTCCCAGCCCGACCGTGCCCAACGCCAACCGCCTCGTCATCTTCGCCATTGTCCGTTCCTCACATTCGAGCATTCACTGCTCTTATGGGAAAAAGCGGTAGATGCGCCGCCGGCTCCTGTCAACGCCCATCGTCATGGTGCGGTGCAGAAACGACGGCGGCATGGCCGCGCTGCTCCCCATGCTCGGTGACGACCTCCTGGAACGCCGACATCGCCGCGAAATGCGCCGGCTTCACCTGGCCGAGCTTGCTGCTGTCCACGACAAGGAACGACCGCACCGCGCGCTCCAGCACCGCTCGCTTCACCGGCACCTCGTTGAAGTTCGAGCAGCTGGCGCCCAGCGTTCCATGCGCGCCGCCGGCCGACAGGAAGGCGGTGTTGATCCCGAGCTGTTCCAGGCTGCGCAACGCGTGTTCGGAAAAGAACGTCGCCGAGGCGGAATGGAACAGCCCGCCCAGCAGGAACAGCCGCGCCCGCTGCATCCGGCTCGCCTGCGCCGCCACGTTCATCGCGTAGCACACCACCGTGACGTCGAGATCGGAAGGAAGGGCCGCCATCAGGTGTGGCATGGTGGTGCCGCAATCAACGAAGATGGTTTCGCCCGGCCGCACCAGCGACGCCGCGCGCCGTCCCGCTTCCGCCTTCGCCTGCACGTGGCTGTCCTGCTCGGTGTCCAGCGTGTAGCCTGCCTGGGTTCGCGGCACGATGTAGCCGCCGAGCAGGTCGAATCCTGTTCCGCCCTCCGCCAGGTCACGGCGCAGCGTCATGGTCGATACCGCCAGCGCGCGCGCCGCGTCGCCGAGCCGAAGCGCTCCGCCGGGCGCCGCCAGCGCACGCAGTTGTTCCAGGCGACCTTCCCGCCGGTTGCGTGACGTTTTCGCGCCTGCCGTCGACCTTTCGTCCATGCCGCTCCCGCCGCAGCCCGCGGCACCTTGACGGGCTGCGGGACGATGTGACTAAGCTACCAGATGTGAAATCTTTAACAATCGGTGCGGCCTCGTCCGGACCGTTTTCGACAAGGATCCTCATCCGTGGCTGAAACCCTGTCCGGCCCGGCGCTGGCGCTGCTGATCGACCATACGATCCTGAAGCCCGACGCCACCGAGGCGCAGGTGCGCCAGTTCTGCGACGAGGCCCGCACCCACGGCTTCCGCTCCGTGTGCGTGAACTCGGTCCACGTGCCGCTGGTGGCCGAACTGCTGCGCGGCAGCGAGGTGCGCGTGTGCGCCGTGGTCGGCTTTCCGCTCGGCGCGATGCCGTCCGCGATCAAGGCCGCCGAGACCGCCGCCGCGGTCGCCGCGGGCGCGCAGGAGATCGACATGGTGATCCCGGTCGGCGCCCTGAAGGACGGCCGCGAGGCGATCGTGCAGGCCGACATCGCCGCGGTGCGCGCCGCCTGTCCGGACGCGGTGCTCAAGGTGATCATCGAGTGCTGCCTGCTCACCGACGACGAGAAGCGCGCCGCCTGTCGCGCGTCGGTCGCCGCCGGCGCCGACTTCGTCAAGACCTCGACCGGCTTCTCCACCGGCGGCGCCACGGTGGAGGACGTTGCCCTGATGCGCGAAGCGGTCGGGCCCGATCTCGGCGTCAAGGCGTCCGGCGGCGTCCGCACCCCCGAGGCGGTCGCGGCCATGGTCGCCGCCGGCGCCACCCGCATCGGCACCAGCTCGGGCATCGCCCTGGTCACGCATGCCGCACCTGCCGCCGGAGCGTACTGACAAGCCGCACCCGTCATCCTAGACCACGCCACGGCCAAGCACGGCGCACGAACCCCAAGCCGGCAGCCGACCAGGGAGATTACCATGATCGAGATCACGCGCCGCCGCTTCTCGCTGCTGGCCTCGGCCGCCGGCGCCGCCACCCTGGTGGCCGGCACCAGGCCCGCCTTCGCGGCCGGCGAGGCCGTGGACGTGGCGAAGGTCCCCAAGGACATCACCGCCAAGGCGACCAAGAAGTACTCCATCGCCACCGTGGTGAAGGTGGACGGCATCGCCTGGTTCGACCGCATGCGCGTCGGCGTGAAGCAGTTCGGCGCCGACCAGGGCCACGACACCTGGATGGTGGGGCCGAGCCAGGCGGACGCGGCGGCACAGGTGCAGATCGTCGAGAGCCTGATCGCGCAGGGCGTGGATGCCATCTGCATCGTGCCCTTCTCGGTCGAGGCGGTGGAGCCGGTGCTGCAGAAGGCGCGCGGGCGCGGCATCGTGGTGATCTCGCACGAGGCCTCCAACCTGCAGGCGACCGACTACGACATCGAGGCGTTCGACAACCACGCCTACGGCGCCAAGCTGATGCAGAACCTGGGCACCCAGATGGGCGGGCAGGGCGGCTACGTCGCCACCGTCGGCAGCCTCACCTCCACCTCGCAGAACGAGTGGATCGACGGCGCCGTCGCCTACCAGCAGGCCAACTTCCCCAAGATGTCGCAGGTGACCAAGCGCATCGAAACCTATGACGACGCCACCACCGACTACAACAAGCTCAAGGAAGTGTTGACCACCTATCCCGCCTTGCGCGGCATCCTGGGCGCACCGATGCCCACCTCCGCCGGCGCCGGCCGCTTGATCGCCGAGCGTGGGCTGAAGGGAAAGCTGTTCTTCTCCGGCACCGGCCTCGTGTCCGTCGCCGGCCAGTACCTCAAGGATGGCGACATCGACTACATCCAGTTCTGGGATCCCGCCATCGCCGGCTACGCCATGAACATCCTGGCGGTGATGGCCCTGTCCAAGCGCCCGATCAAGGCCGGCCTCGACCTCGGCCTGGTCGGCTACGACAAGCTTGCCGCCAACGATCCCAAGCGTTCCAACATCCTGTTCGGCCACGGCTGGGTCGGCGTCACCAAGGCCAACATGGGCGAGTACAACTTCTAGCCGGCGCATCCCCGCGTGACCGTACCCCTGCTGGAACTGCGCGACGTCGCCAGGCACTTCGCCGGCGTGCGCGCGCTCGACGGCGTGTCGCTGTCCATCGGCCGCGGCGAGATCCACTGCCTCGCCGGCGAGAACGGCTCCGGCAAGTCCACCCTGATCAAGGTGGTATCCGGCATCAACGCGGTGGATCGCGGCACCGTGCTGGTGGACGGCGTGCCCGTCCCCGACATGACCCCCCGGCAGGCGATCGCGCTCGGCGTGCAGGTGATCTACCAGGACTTCTCCCTGTTCGGGAACCTGTCGGTCGCCGAGAACCTGTCGATCGGCGCCGAGCTGCGCGCGCGAAAGCGCGTGGTCAGCTGGCGCCGCATGCGCGCCCACGCCGAGGCCGCCGTCGCCCGCCTCGGCGTGCATCTCGACCTCGACGCCACCGTGGACAGCCTGCCCACCTCCGGCCGCCAGCTGGTCGCCATCGCGCGCGCGTTGATGGCCGATCCCCGCCTGCTGATCATGGACGAGCCCACCACGGCGCTGACTGGCCGCGAGGTGGCCACCCTGTTCGGCGTGGTGCGCGACATCCAGAGCCGCGGCATCGCCGTGCTGTTCGTCAGCCACAAGATGCGCGAGATGCTCGACATCAGCGAGCGCCTCACCGTGCTCCGATCCGGCCGCGTGGTCGCCGCCGGCCCGATCGCCGAGTTCGACGAGGCCTCCATCACCCGCGCCATGACCGGCAGCGACATCGCCGAGGCGCCCTACCGCTGGCAGCCCCCCGCTTCCGGCCCCGCCACCCCGCCGCTGCTCGAGCTCGACCGCCTTCACGTTCCGGGCGAGCTCGACGACATCTCCTTTCGCCTCCTGCCCGGCGAGATCGTCGGCGTGTCCGGCCTGCTCGGCTCCGGCCGCACCGAGCTCGCCCTCGCCTTGTTCGGCATGCGCCCGCGCTACCGCGGCACCATCCGCCTCGACGGCCGCCCGGTCCGCCTCAACAGCGTGCAGCGCGCCATCGCCCACCGCATCGCCTATGTGCCGGAGGACCGCCTCACCGAAGGCCTGTTCCTGCCCGAAACCATTGACCGCAACATCGTCGCCACGGCACTCGGCTCGCTCAGCCGCTTCGGCCTGCTCCGTCCCCGCGCCGCCGCCGCCGCTGCCGCCGACACCATCCGCGCCATGGCCATCGCAACCCCCACCGGCGACCGCCCGGTGACGCAGCTGTCCGGCGGCAACCAGCAGCGCGTGGTGATCGGCCGCTGGCTGCTGCAGCGCCCCCGCCTGCTGATCCTGAACGGCCCCACCGTTGGCGTCGACGTCGGCTCCAAGGCCGGCATCCACGCCACCATCCGCGAGCTGGCGCAAAACAACGGCCTCGGCGTGCTGATGATCTCCGACGACCTTCCCGAGCTCGCCGCCAACTGCAACCGCGTCCTGCTCATGCATCGCGGCCGCCTGGTCGCCGAGCTTCCCGGCGACGAGGCGGTGCCGCAGCGCGAGCGCGTCCTGTCCGAACGCCTGAGGGCGCTGGCGTGAGCACCGCCATCACCACCGCCGTCCCGGCCCGCTTCGCCGTCCTGCGCCCGCTGCTGCGCCGCCCCGAGCTCGCGGTCGCCCTTGTCGCCCTGCTGGCGATGCTGGTGATCGGCACGGTCAACCCGGCGTTCTGGACGTGGTCCAACCTGTTCAGCCTGCTGCGCGCCAACGTCATCACCGGCATCCTGGCGCTTGGCGTGATGGTGGTGATGCTGTCCGGCGGCATCGACGTGTCGTTTCCCGCCTTCGCCATCGCCGCCATGTACCTCGTCATCAAGGCCATGGTGGCACTCCCCTATGACGGCGTGCTGCTTCCCTTCGTCGCCGCCACCGCCATCGGCCTCGTGCTCGGCCTGCTCAACGCCGCGTTCGTCCACGGCCTGCGCATGATCCCGCTGATCGTGACGCTGGGCACCGGCACCGCCGTGCGCGGCTTCCTGCTGGGCGCCGTCAGCGCCAGCCAGATCAACATCGACCAGATGCCCCCCGCCCTGATCGCGTTCGCCCGCACCAACCTTCTGCGCATCCCGGAGGCGAACGGCCAGCACGCCGGGCTGTCCGCGATGGTGCTGGTCTACCTGCTGCTGGCGCTCGGCGTTCACCTCCTGCTTCGCCACACCCTGATCGGCCGCTCCATCTACGCGCTGGGCGGCGGCGAGGAAGCCGCCCGTCGCGCCGGCTTCAGCGTGCGCGGCACCACCTTCTTCATCTACGGGCTGGCGGGCAGCCTCGCGGGCTTCGCCGGCCTGCTGCACGGCTCCATGATCTGGATCGCCAACCCGCACGACCTGGCCGGCACCGAGATCGACGTGATCGCCGCCGTGGTGCTGGGCGGCGTCAGCATCTTCGGCGGCCGGGGCAGCGTGCTCGGCACCATGCTCGGCGTGTTCACCCTGGTGATGCTCACCAACAGCCTGATCGTGATGCACATCGACACCACCTGGCAGCGCATCGTGGTCGGCCTGGTGGTGATCCTCGCCGCAGGCTTCACCGCCTGGCGCGACCGCACCCGGCGTAACCCATGAGCCCCACCGCGCGCCCGTCTTCGCCCCCCCTTCCACCTGCGGCCGCCGCCACGCCGCGCTTGCGGCGCCCGGACCCGGCTCTGCTCCAGCTCCTGCTGCTGATCGCCCTGATCTTCGCCGTCATGTCGGCGCTGGACCCGCACAAGTTCCTGCGCCCCTACGTGTTCGAATCCATCACCTTTATCGCCCCCGAGCTCGGCCTGTTGTCGATCGCGATGATGCTGGCCATGCTCACCGGCGGCATCGACCTGTCGGTGATCGGCATCGCCAACCTGTCCGGCATCCTGGCCGGCCTGTACTTCCACGCCCATGGCGGCACCCGCGGCCCGTCGCTCATGCACATGGCATCCGGCCCGGTGCTGCTCGGCATCCTCCTCGCCCTGGCCACCGGCCTGGTCGCTGGCGCCATCAACGGCCTGCTGATCGCGCGCGCGCGCATCACCCCGATCCTCGCCACCATCGGCACCGGCCAGGTCTACACCGGCATCGCCGTGGTGCTCACCGGCGGCCCCGCCATTGTCGGCTATCCCGCCCTGTGGGGCGCCATCGGCAACGGCGAGCTGTTCGGCGTCGCGGTGCCGCTGCTGGTGTTCCTCGGCGCCGCCCTGCTGGTGGCGCTGTTGCTTGCACGCACCCCGTTCGGCATCTCGCTCAAGCTGATCGGCACCAGCGCCCGCGCCGCCCGCTTCGCCGGCCTTCGCAACGCGCGCACCGTGTTCCTGTCCTACGTGCTGAGCGGCGTGCTCGCCAGCGCCGCCGGCATCATCCTGTCCGGCCGCACCAACGCCGCCAAGTCCGACTACGGCGTGTCCTACCTGCTGCAGGCCGTGCTGATCGCCGTGCTCGGCGGCACCAACCCCGCCGGCGGGCGCGGCTCGGTGTTCGGCATCGTGCTCGCCCTGCTGGCGCTGATGCTGCTCTCCTCCGGCCTGCAGCTGATGCGGTTCAGCAACTTCCTGGTCGATTTCATCTGGGGGGCGTTCCTGCTGCTGTCGATCGCGCTGAACGCGCTTCGCACCCGGAGCCGCTGACCTCCATGCGCCGCCTCGCCACCATCCCGCTGCACCAGGGCGGCCTCCACGCCGCCGACCGCACGGTGCTGGAGGCCGACGGCCTCCACGCCGCCCTGTTCCGCTATCCCAGCGGCATCGAGGCGCTCCGCCTGCGCAACCGGCGCGGCGAGCTCGTGGTGCTGCCCTGGTTCGGCCAGATGATCTGGAGCGCCCGCTTCGACGAGGTCGACCTCGCCATGCGCAGCGGCTTCGACATGCCGCTCCCGTCCGACACCGTTGGCGGCACCTATGGCTGCTTCGCCTTTCACAGCGGCCTGCTACGCAACGGCGTTCCCGGCCCCGACGACGACCACCCGGCCCACGGCGAGTTCCCCTGCGCCGACATGCGCGGCGCCTGCCTCGACCTCCTGGAGCAGGACGGCGTGCTGTCCCTGCGCCTCACCAGCGAGCGCGACCACGTGGTCGCGTTCGGCCCGCACTACCGGGCCCATCCCAGCGTCACCCTGCGCCAGGACGACGCCCTGTTCGACCTCGCCATGACCGTCGAGAACCGCTCCGGCCGGCCGATGGAGCTGATGTACATGGCCCACGTCAACTTCGCCTTCGTCGAAGGCGGCCGCATCGTGCAGCCCGCTCCCTTCCACCCGGGCACCGTGTCGGTGCGACGCGCCGTGCCGGCCCATGTCCGGCCCAACGCCGACTACCTCGACCTGATCGACGAGCTGGCCGAGCACCCCGCCCGCATGGAGGTGCTGGACCAGCCCGACCGCTACGATCCCGAGCAGGTGTTCTACGTGTCCGGCCTCGGCACCGACCCCGCCGGCCGCACCGCGCTGATGCTGCGCCGCCCTCAAGGCGACGGCTTCGCGCTCAGCTACGCGCCCGCCGAGTTCCCCCATTGCGTGCGCTGGATCATGACCGACCCCGACGCCGGCGTCGCCGCCTTCGCGCTTCCCTCGACCTGCCAGCCGGAAGGCTACCTGGCCGAGCGGCACAAGAACCACGTCCGCCTGCTGCCGCCCCGCGGCCGCGCGCAGTTCGCCCTCACCCTCGGCTATCTCGACGCGGCGGAAGCGGCCGACATGGACGCCCGCATCGCCGCCCTCCACCCTTCCCGCGGAGCTGTTCCATGAGTGCCCAGATCATGAGCCAACGCATCGCTGTCATCGGCAGCAACATGGTCGACCTGGTCACCACCGTGGACCGCATGCCGCGCCTGGGCGAAACCCTGGCCGCCCCCCACTTCGCCATCGGTCCCGGCGGCAAGGGCGCCAACCAGGCCGCCGCCGCGGCCAAGCTCGGCGCCGACGTCATGATGGTCAGCCGTGTCGGCGACGACCTGTTCGGCGCCGACACCCTGCGCAACTTCGCCAACCTCGGCATCGACGCCCGGCACGTCCGCGCCGTGCCCGGCACCTCCAACGGCGTGGCCCCGATCTTCGTCGATGCCAACGGCGACAACAGCATCCTGATCGTCAAGGGCGCCAACGACCACCTGCTCCCGGCCGACATCGACGAGGCCGCTCCCGACCTGCTCGGCTGCGGCCTCATCCTGCTGCAGCTCGAGATCCCGCTCGACACCGTCTACCACGCCATCGACTGGGCCCACGCCCACGACAAGCCGGTGCTGCTCAACCCCGCCCCCGCCACCGCGAACCTGTCGCTCGACCGCATCGCCGCCGTCGACTTCTTCATGCCCAACCAGACCGAGCTGTTGATCCTGACCGGCCTGCCCGCCAACACGCGCGCGGAAGCGGCCACCGCCGCGCGCCGCCTGCTCGACCGCGGCATGGGCCGCATCGTGGTCACGCTGGGCGCCGACGGCGCGCTCCTGGTCACCCCGACCGAGGCCTGGCACGTCCCCCCGGTGCCCGTGCATGCGCGCGACACCAGCGGCGCCGGCGACGCCTTCATCGGCGCCTTCGCCGCCCATTACGTCCGGCACAAGGACATGCACGCCGCCCTGAGCCAGGCGAGCCTCTACGCCGCCCACTCCGTGACCCGCCCCGGCACCCAGACCGCCTTTGCCAGCCGCGACGAATTCACCGCCTTCTGTCTGGAACAGGCGCCCCCGAAAGGCGCACACTGATACCATCGAACAAGCGGACCGCAGGACGGGACCCGCACAAGGGAGAACGCATCATGGTCGAGAAGGCTCTCGCCGACGTCGCCAAGGAAATCGCGATCCGGCCGCACTACGACAACTTCATCGGCGGCGGTTGGGTCGCCGCCACCCGCGGTCAGACCTTCGAGAACATCTCGCCGATCGACGGCCGGGTGATCTGCACCGTCGCCCGCTCCACCCATGAGGACGTCGACCTCGCCCTCGATGCCGCCCACAAGGCCGCCGATGCCTGGGGCCGCACCTCCGCCGCCGACCGCTCGCGCGTGCTGCTGCGCATCGCCGACCGCATGGAGGAGCGCCTCAGCCTGCTCGCCCTGGTCGAGACCATCGACAACGGCAAGCCGATCCGCGAAACCACCGCCGCCG
>CAXTCK010000015.1:0-10097 GCA_964242425.1 uncultured Acetobacteraceae bacterium
GCCAGCGGCTTCTGCCTGCCGGCCCTCGCCCGCGAGCTGGCGGCGCGGGACGGCGCCGTGGTGCCGCTGCACCGGCTGGACCGCGACGACACGGCGCTCAGGCTGGAATGGCTCACGCACGAGCGCAGCCTGAGCGTCAACACCACGGCGGCTGGCGGCAACGCCAGCCTGATGGTCCTGAGCTGAGCCGAACGGTTGGCGCCGCCGCCGCCCTGGCTTATGAATGCGAACGAAACGGCCCTCGTCCGGGTCGGCCACCGGTGGAGCACGTCATGAAGGGCTGGGTATTCGTGTCGCTGGTGATCGGCGGCCTGTTCGTGTTCATCTATCTGATGAGCCTGGTCGGCAACCACATCGGCAGCTGACCGGTCCGGGCGGTTCACGGGCCCGGCGGCGTCTTACCGACATCGGCCTCGAACTCCACCGTCGAGTCCGCGATCACGGTGGGATCCCGGTCGCCGCGCCGCCGCCGCAGCATGTCGCCGCCGGTGGCCAGCATCCCGATCAGGCCGATCACCAGCACGACCGCCGTGAGGGCCAGGATGAGCAGGGTGATGGTCATGGGCAGGCTCCGCGCGGTTGCCGGTCGATGGGAGCAACGCCCGGACTTGTTGGAAAGCCGCACCCGACCCAGGTCTGGCGCATGAAACGGTTCATCCTCGCCAGACTGTGCCTGATCTGCATCGGCCTCGCGGTCGCCTCCTGCGCCTCGGACCCGCAGGACCGTAGCCCCTGGCACCAGTACCTGCACGACCACAACCTGGAATAGCACCGCCGCTCAGGCGGACCATTCCGCGATCCGCAGCAGCGCATCGACGTCCAGATGCCGCTCCAGGTGTTGCGCCAGCGCGTCGAGCACCGCGTCCACCTCCACCTCGTGGTCCCGCGCGACGGGATCGAGCCCGATCCGGCGCATCAGCGCCGCGCGCGCCTCGTTGCCGGCGAACAGCCCGTGCAGGTAGGTGCCGCCCACGCGCCCGTCCGCGGACACCGCCCCTTCCCCGCTGCCGTCGGCGCGGCGCAGGAACGCCCGGTCCCGGTCCGGACCGCGCGTGCGCCCGAGATGCATCTCGTAGCCGTGGCACGGCACGTTCTCCGGCAGCAGCCTGCCTTCCGCCGCCGCCAGCCGCTTGGGCCCGCCCAGCACCGTGTCCACCGCCAGCAGCCCGAGGCCCGGCACCTCCCCTGGCGGCCCTTCCAGCCCGTCCGGGTCGGCGATCCGCCCGCCCAGCATCTGGTAGCCGCCGCACAAGCCCAGCACCCGTCCGCCTTGCCGGCGATGCGCCAGGATGTCGACATCCCAGCCCTCGCGTCGGAGGCTGGCGAGATCGGCGATGGTGGCCTTGGAGCCGGGCAGGATCACCAGGTCGCAGCCGGCCGGCAGCGGCCGCCCCGGGCCGACCAGCACGCAGTCCAGCTCAGGCTCGGCCAGCAGGGGGTCCAGGTCGTCGAAGTTGCCGATCATCGGCAGCAGCGGCACGGCGATGCGCACCCGGCCGCCGCGGCGCGGCGCGCGCGCCATCGCTTCCAGCTCCGACGCGTCCTCCGCCGGCAGCCGGCGCAGCGCGTCCAGGTGCGGCACCAGCCCGATCGCCGGCCAGCCGGTGCGCCCGGCGATCGCGGTCATGCCGTCTGCGAACAGCGACGGGTCGCCGCGCATGCGGTTGACGATGAAGCCCCGGATGCGCGCCCGGTCGTCCGGCGGCAGCACCGCGTGCGTGCCGACCAGGCTCGCGATCACCCCGCCGCGGTCGATGTCGCCCACCAGCAACACCGGCGTTCCGGTGGCGGCGGCGAAGCCCATGTTGGCGATGTCGTTCGCCCGCAGGTTGATCTCCGAGGCCGATCCCGCCCCTTCCACCAGCACGATGTCGGCCTCGGCGCGCATCCTGGCGAAGCTGTCCAGCACGCGCGGCATCAGCCGTGGCTTGATGTGCTGATATTCCCGCGCGCGCGCGTTGCCTTCCACCCGCCCCTGCACCACCAGCTGCGCGCCCACCTCGCTTTGCGGCTTCAACAGCACCGGGTTCATGTGCACCGACGGCTCGACGCCGCACGCGCGCGCCTGCAGCGCCTGCGCCCGGCCGATCTCGCCGCCGTCCGGCGTGACGGCCGCGTTGTTGGACATGTTCTGCGGCTTGAACGGCCGCACCCGCATGCCGCGCCGCGTAAGGGCCCGCGCCAGCCCCGCCACCAGCACCGACTTGCCGACCGACGAGCCGGTGCCCTGCAGCATCAGCGCCAGCGCGGGCGCCCGGGTGGCACTCAGAACTCGATCCCTTCCTGCGCCTTCACGCCGGCCGAGAAGTGGTGCTTCACCGCCACCATCTCCGTGACCAGGTCGGCCGCGTCCAGCAGCGCCGGCCGGGCGTTGCGCCCCGTCACCACCACGTGCTGCATCGCCGGGCGCCGCGCGAAGGCGTCCAGCACCTCGTCGAGCGACAGGTAGTCGTAGCGCAGGGCGATGTTGAGCTCGTCCAGCACCACCAGCGACACCTCGGGCCGCGCGAGCAGGCCGAGCGCCACCGCCCACGCCTCGCGGCAAGCGGCCACGTCCCGCTCGCGATCCTGCGTTTCCCAGGTGAAGCCCTCGCCCATGGTGTGCCACTGCACCAGCGGCCCGAAGCCTTCCAGCACAGTGCGCTCCCCGGTGCTCCAGGCCCCCTTGATGAACTGCACCACCGCCGCGCGGCGACCCCGCCCGACCGTGCGAAGCAGCAGACCGAACGCCGCGGTGGACTTGCCCTTTCCCGCCCCGGTGTGGACGATCAGCAGCCCCTTCTCGACCGTCTTGGACGCCACCTCCCGGTCCTGCACCGCCTTGCGGCGCTCCATCTTGCTCCGGTGCCGATCCGGATCGGGAACATCGCTCATGGCTCCACCCTCCCTTTCAGCACCAGGGGCAGCCCTGCCACCACCAGCACCACCCGGTCCGCCACCGCCGCGACCTGCTGGTGCAGCAGCCCGGCCTCGTCGCGGAACCGGCGCGCCAGGGCGTTCTCCGGCACGATCGCCATTCCCACCTCGCTCGCCACCAGCACCGTCGGCGCCGGGCGACGCGCCAGCGCGTTCATCAACGCCCCGACCGCTTCTCCGACCTCGTGCTCGCCCAGCAGCAGGTTGGTCAGCCACAGGGTGAGGCAGTCCACCAGCACCGGACGGTCGCCCGCCTCGTCGAGTGCTGCCGCCAGGTGCAGCGGCACCTCCACCGTGTGCCATCGCCCGTCGCGCCGTGCCCGGTGCGTCGCCACCCGCTCCCGCATCTCGTCGTCGAAGGCCTGTCCGGTCGCGAGGTAGGACAACGGCCCGGGACTCGCCGCCACGACCTGCTCGGCGTGCCGGCTCTTGCCGGAGCGGGCGCCGCCCAGGACGAGGTGCAGGGTGCCATGCATGAAGCGTGTGTGCCGGATGTGCATGGAGATGCCAAACCGGTGCCCCGTCCTGCTTGCCGCCGCCGCGGCGCGGACACGGCCCCGGGGGCAGATTTCGGGACGGGATCAGGAGCCGGCGATGGTTCCGGATACACAGGGCGACGCCGGCGCGTCCAGGCGACGGGAACGGCCGGGTCCTTTCTCCCCGATCGCCCGGACCTCGCCGCGCGCGCGCAAGCCGTCGCGCATGGAATGTTCCGACCGGTTCATCGCATCCGCCCGCGCGCGAATCTTCCCCCGTCGCACGCTTCCCCAGCAGCGACCGGCCGACCTGATCGTTTGCCCCCGCGCGCTCACGCGATGCCGGCCAGCGGAACCGGCGCCTGGCGCGGCACGGCGCCGCCTGCCCCGGCCGCATCGGATCACTTGCCCAGCGCACCGCCCAGCCGTGGCAGGAGCACGCTCGCGCCGAGCGCCAGTGCCGCCGCCCCGGCCACAAGCAGGCCGGGCACCGCGAGCCATCCCGTCCACAGGATCAGCATGCTGGCCAGCAGGGGCCCGAGCGCGCTGAAGATCACCGCGCTGAGGTTCATCGCCAGCGCCACGCCGGAAAAGCGCACCTCCGCCGGGAACAGGTCCGCGAGCAGGAACGCGAAGGTGCCGTGGGTGAAGCAGGCCGACAGCCCGATCAGCAGGAACATGACCGGAAGCGGCAGCTCATGCCCCGCCAGCGCGAGGTATGCCGGCATCGCGCCCATCGCCAGCAGGAAGCAGCCGATCCGGAACACGCCCAGCGGCGACCAGCGGTCCGCCACCAGCCCCGCGACCACGAGCGTGACGGCGGTGGCGGCACTGGCGATGTTCAGCCCGCCGGCAACGGAGGCGGGCGGATAGGACAGCAGCCTCACCAGATAGCCGCTCATGTGCGCGAACAGCAGGCCGTTGAACAACGGCACGATCCCCGTCACCGCGATGCCGACCAGCAGCCGCGTCCGGTGCGTCCGCACCAGCTCCGACAGCGGCCCCCGTGTTCCCTCGCGTGTTGTTCCGCCCGACCCGTCGCCGTGCAGCCGCAGCTTCATGCGCAGGAAGGCCGGGCTTTCCTCCAGGGTGCGCCGCAGCGCCCAGCTGGCCCCGCCCAGCAAACCGCCGATCAGGAAGGCGACGCGCCAGCCCCATCCGGCCATGGCCGACGGACCCAGCAGGAGGTGCAGCGCCTGGCTGACACCGGTGGCCAGCAGCACGCCGGAGCTGACGCAGCCGAAGATCAACCCGCAGGCCAGGGCCTGGTGGCGCCGGGGCACGACCTCCACCGCATAGGTGATGGCGCCGGGCAGCTCCCCGCCCAGGCAGAAGCCCTGCACCAGCCGCAACAGGACGAAGACGGCCACGCTGGCCAGTCCGCCCGTGGCGTAGCCCGGTACCAGGCCCATCGCCACGGTCGCGGCCGACATGGTGCCCAGCGACAGCAGGAAGCTGCCGCGCCGCCCCTGCCGGTCCCCGCGCCGGCCGAACACGAGCCCGCCGATGGGCCGCGCGAGGTAGCCGGCCGCAAACACCGCCAGCGTCCGCACCTGTGACACCGCGGGACTGGCCGTCGGGAAGAAGGCGGCGGAGACGTAGGCGCCGAACACGCCGAATATCACGAAGTCGTAGAACTCCAGCGCACCGCCCAGGCTGGACAGCAGCACGACCCGCACCATCGCCCTGTCCAGCCCCGCGGCATCGATCCTCGTGTCCGACATGTTGTTCCGTTCTCGTTCCGTCGCTCGCAGGTCGGTGCCGCCGACGCCCGTCCGGCAACGCCCGGCCGCCCGAACGTGGCCAGGCCCGGTCCGCCACCGGGATCGTCACCCGTTGCTCATGGTGATCAATCCCGAAGCGTTCGGCGAAGAACATCCATGTGACGACGGTGCATCTATTCAGAACATGCTGTTTGGCTAATCCCTACGATGCGACTGCCAATAGTTATGGCAGGTCCTGCACCATGCCGATGGTTTCGCCGGGTCCGCGCCGCCGCCAACACCTGCCTTCGCCGAAGCGGACTCCGCGCGCCGCGGGATGTAGGCAGCGATCATGATGCGCGTGTGCAAGGACGTGGGTCGGAACGACACAATGCAGGGTGTCTTGAGGCGGTTCCGTCCAACCACCGGCGTTCCGTTTCAGGATGTCGAAACAGGCACCACACCACGACGTTTTCAGGAACACCCATATTCAACCTTGGCGTGTTCAGCTTCGCGCATATCCACCCACAAGTTGATTTGTTACAACCTGGGGTTTAGGTAAACAACGAGTTGTCCAGTTGCGAATGCGGTTGAGCGTGATGCCAGCAGCAACCGATCGATCGTTCCGTCATGGAGAGGGCGAGCGGCGGACACGCCCGCCGGCATTCCCGCAGCCGTCGTGGCCGGCAACCTTCCCTGGAACGCCGCCAACCCGGTTCCAACGATTGAGACCTTTCGGTCACACGGCGGGAACAAATCATTACATAGCTGCAATACACTGTTGCCGGCGGTTCAGCATTGCGCTGCTTTGCAGCGTCCGCCACACGCCCAACCTCTAGGCGCTGCCGCGGTCCAGCTTCAGGAGTGCCTGCATGCAAGGCAACGTCGTGCGGTCTTTCACCTCGTTGCCACCCCGGACGCGGGTCCTGCTGCTGTCATGTGCGACCGCTTTGTCCACCATGCTGGCAGGCGGTGCGGCGTTGGCGCAGGCGCCCACCACCAGCCTGCCCTCCGGCATCCGCTCCGACGTCGGCAACCAGGCGCCCGGCACGCAGAACGGCAACACCGCCGGTAACAGCGAGAACGTCACCGTGCGCGCGCAGCGCCAGCTGCTGCGCGAGAAGAACTCTCCCAGTGCCGTGACCGAGCTCGGCGGCGCGCAGATCGCGCAGACCGGCGTGCAGGGATCGGTGGCGACGCTGCTGCGCGCGGCCCCCTCGGTCTATGTCTACCAGCAGGGCATCGGCAACAACGAGCCGGTGTTCACCATCCGCGGCATCCGCTCCACCGAGGTCGCCTCCACCCTGGACGGCGTGCCGACGCAGGACCTGCTGAGCGGCGGCTCCGGCTCCTACCTGCAGGGCGTCCTGGGCGCGCACTTCAACCTGGACCAGATCGGCGGCACCTCGATCTATCCGGGCGTCGCCTATCCGGACAAGAGCACCTTCGGCACCATCGGCGGCACCATCGCCTATACCAGCCTGCGCCCGCGCAACGATGCCCAGACCTACCTGTTCGGCTCCGTGGGCTCGTTCGGCACCTTTAACGAGGGCTTCCAGCTCGACTCCGGGCGCATGGACGGCTGGCTTGGCCAGGGCGCCGACGCGCCGAAGGTGATGCTGAAATATTCCAACCTGCAGACCAAGGGATACGTCGACTACACGCCCGCCCGGTTCAACAACATGGAGTTCGCCTTCGACAAGCCCTACAGCCAGGGTTTGTCGTTGTTCCAGGCGACCGCGATCTACAACACCGGCAACGGCCTGATCACGCCGGAGCCGCTGCCGCTGCCCTACCTGCAGCAGAACGGCGACTTCAGCAACTACGCGCCGAGCGACCAGTTCGTGCGCCAGAACAACGACTACTTCACGCTGATCCTGAAGAACGACACCTACATCAACGACTACGTGTCGGCGGGCCTGACTGCCTTCTACCTGTATTCGGACTCGTACAACCAGAGCTACGGCAACCCCGAGATCTTCGGGCCCGCCGGCGCGCCGGGCTCCGTCACGGTGGGCGGCGCCAGCCCGTTCAACCGCACCCCGGCCGGCTTCGGCGAGCAGGACTCCTACGGCTTCGGCAACACCTACTACGATCCGCGCGCCTATCCGTATCAGCCGGACCAGACGCACAACTGCCCCGCCGACGTCACCGCGCGCTGGGCCGCCGCCGGCCTGACCAGCCCGTGCGGCTACAACTCGATGTACTCCAGGGTGCACAACGACACCTACGGCCTGCAGCCGCGCGCCACCTTCACCCCGCCGCAGGTTTTCGGCATCGACAACACGATCAAGATCGGCGGCCTGGTCGCCAAGGAAACCGAGCCAGGCTCGCCCAGCCGCGGCAACTCCGGAACGGTCTACCTCGGCACCGATTCGGAGTTCGCGCACACGCCGCAGAACCTGACCTCCGGCTTCGACGGCGGCGTGCAGCGCACGATCTACCAGGGCTATGCCCAGGACAAGATCGACCTGATCAACAACACGCTGCACTTCACCCCGGGCGTCACGCTGCAAACGTCGGATTCAAGCCTGCTCGGCAGCGAAGTGCTCGGCGCCGCACCGACCGCCGCCTTCGCCGCGTCCGCGTACTGCCAGACCTATGGGCCTGCTGCGAAGTCGAGCAACGCGAGCTGCTCGTACGGCCCGTACAAGACGCACAAGTGGGACCGCACCTGGCTGCCGTTCGCCAACGTGTCCTATGACCTGGACAAGATCCTTCCCGCAGCACGTGGCGTGTCGCTGTATGCCAGCTACGGCACCTCGGCGCTGTTCGCGCCGATCGGCGACTACGGGCCGAACGCGGTGCCGGGTGCTGGTCCGCCGAACGCCTCGATCGTCCACATGTACGAGGCGGGCATCAAGTACAACCGTCGCAACCTGACGCTGTCGCTGGACTACTTCTACCAGCACGTCGAGCGCGATTTCGGCTTCTTCCAGTACCAGTCAGGCCCGTTCGCCGGCAGCGAGATCTACACCAACGACGGCCAGCGCGAGTTCAAGGGCTTCGAGGCCGCCGGCATCTGGCAGGCGACGCCGCGCTGGCAGCTGTTCGGCAACGTGTCCTACACGCTCGCCAAATTCCTCAAGACGGCGCTCGCTTCCGTCACCGTGCAGGAGGACCAGTTCGGCCTGGCGATACGCGGAGCACCCGTCACCGGCATTCCCGACTGGGTCTCGACCTTCGGCGTGGACTACGACCACCACGACCTGTTCCTGCCCAGGGACGAGCTGAACGTGCGCTTCGAGGGGCAATACACCGGCAAGCAGCAGACCACCTTCGACGTCGACGGCAACAGCAACATCGGCGCGATCCCGGGCCTCGCCGACCGCTTCGGCACCTACAACTACTACAACTTCACCGCCGGCCAGACGGTCTACGATCCCAACGGCGGCATCTCGCCGTTCGCGATCTTCAACCTCGACCTGAACTACAAGCTGCCGCTCCGGGGTGCTGGCCCGCTGAAGCGGCTCGACTTCGACCTCAACGTCCTCAACCTGTTCGACAACCGCTACTTCCAGTATTTCTACAGCCAGCTGACCCCGGCCAACTGCGGCAACTTCAAGAGCGGCCCGTTCAAGGGGCAGCAGATCAGCAACTATGGCTGCTCGCCTGCCTTCCAGGACGGCCTGCCGGGCCAGCCCGCCTCCGTCACCTTCACCATGGCGGCCGCCTTCTGACGCGGGCCGTGCGGGCATCTTTCTGCCCCGTCCGCGTCGCGGGCGTGCCGCACGACGCTGCCCGGACCTGTCGACTCGCGGCGGGAGGGGCGGCGCTGCGGCAACATGGTCGTCCGGCAGCCGAACGATGCTGGTCCCGTGCCGCCACCCGCGCGAGCCGGCGCGCCAGCACGTTGGCGACGCGCACCGGCGCGACCCTGGGCACCGCCATCCACCAGGCATTCGCCGGTGCCGCAGCGAGGATCCGGTTCGGCCTCAGGAAAAACATCACGCCTGATCGGCCGCCGACGTATGAAACCCGTTCTCCCCACGGCGGCGATCAAGCGTCTCCGGTCGGCCGTGCCGCCGCGGCGGGATCGCGGGCCGCACCACCATCCGCAGCGTTGAACCGGCGCCGGTAGGCGTTCGGGCTGATCCCGACGACCTGCTGGAAGCGGGCGCGGAAGCTGACGGGCGACTCGAAGCCGACCGCCGCCGCCACGGCCTCGACCGTGTGGCTGCCGGTTTCCAGCATCTCCTGCGCACGGCGGATGCGCGCCGTCAGAAGCCACTGCAGCGGTGTGGTGCCGGTCTGCTGGCGGAAGCGGCGCGCGAAGGTGCGCGGGCTGGTGTTCGCCCTCGCCGCGAGTGCCTCCACGCCGACCGCTCGGTCGAGGTGCGCCAGCATCCAGTCGAGCAGCGGTGCCAGGCTGTCGCTCGCTCTCGGCAGGTCGTGGCGGATGAACTGCGCCTGCCCACCGTCGCGGTGCAGCGGCGCCACGGCCAGGCGCGCCGCGTGCGCGGCGACCGCCTGGCCATGGTCACGGGCGACGAGGTGGAGGCACATGTCCATGCCCGCCAGCGCACCGGCCGACGTGACGATGCGGCCCTCGTCGACGAAAAGCACCTGCGGGTCGAGCGCCACCGCGGGAAACCGGCGCCGGAACTCGGCGGTGCCCAGCCAGTGCGTGGTCGCCCGCCGGCCGTCGAGCAGCCCGGTTTCGGCCAGCACGAATGCGCCCGAGCAGATGGACACGAGGCGCGCGCCGCGCCTCCACGCCTCCCGGATCGCTTCCAGGACCGGCTTCGCGATCATGGCACCGGTGTCCTCCACGCCCGGAACCACCACCGTGTCGGCCAGCACCACGCGGTCGAGGCCGTGGGGCACGTCGAGGTCGAACGCCCTGGAACGCACCCGGCCGTTCTCGCCGCAGACGCGCACGCGGTAGGCCGGCTTTCCCCCGGCCAGCCGAGCCTGCCCGAACACCTCGCACGGGATGCCGAGGTCGAACGACACGATGCCGTCCAGGGCCAGAATGGCGATGTCGTGCACGCCGCGCTCC
>CAXTCK010000015.1:10197-12570 GCA_964242425.1 uncultured Acetobacteraceae bacterium
CCGACACCGGGGTGTCGCTCAATCCCACCGCGACCTTCGCCGACTGCCCGCGCGACCTCGACGTGCTGTTCGTGCCCGGCGGGATGGGCACCAACGCGGCGATGAAAGATGCCGAGATCGTCGACTTCCTGGCCGGCATCGGGACGTCCGCGCGCTACGTCACCTCGGTCTGCTCCGGCTCGCTGCTGCTCGGCATGGCCGGGCTGCTCGACGGCTACCGCGCTGCGACCCACTGGGCCTGCTTCGACGCTCTGGAAGCGGTGGGCGCTACCGCCACGCGACAGCGCGTGGTCGTGGACAGGAATCGCGTCACCGGCGGCGGCGTCACCGCCGGCATCGACTTCGGCTTGACGCTGCTGGCCGAGCTGCGCGGCGAACAGGTGGCGAAGGTCACGCAGCTCATGATGGAATACGATCCCGAGCCGCCCTTCCGGACCGGCACGCCGGACGCGGCAGGTCCCGAGCTGACCGGCATCGCGCTGGCGATGACGGGCGGCATGGGCGCCGAAGCGGTCGCGATCGCGCGGGGACGGCAACGCTGGCCGGTGGCCGAGTGAGCGCGGCCGGCTCCGTGCGGGCGGACGCCACGCCTGATGGAAGGGCCGCCATGGTGACGGTCGCCGAAGCGGACCACGCCGCGTTCACAGGCATCCTGCGCGATCTGGAAGATGCCTGGAACGCGGGAGATGGACCGGCCTTCGTCGCCGCGATGGCGGAGGACGCCGACTTCGTCACCATACGGGCGGACCACCTCCGGGGGCGAAACGCGATCGCCGCCAGCCATGCCGGCATCTTCTCCACGATCTACGCGGGCAGCCGGAACCACATCAGCCTGGACACGGCGAGGATGCTGAGCCCGGACGTGGCCCTGCTCCATGCCCGATCGGTCCTGGAGGCTCCCGCCGGGCCCCTCGCCGGCCGGCACGAGGCCGGGTTCTCGACCGTCCTCCTGCGCACAGCCGGGGGATGGCGGATCGCGTCGTTCCACATCACGCTGGCCGCGACGCCGTCGCAGGCCGCGTAGCCTTGCCGGTGATCCCGTGACCCGCACCGAGTCGAGAGCCCGAATGGTCGTTCCGCACGCAGAGCATCTGGCACGTGAGTTCTTCCGCCGCGTCTGGGCGCCTCCCCACGATCTCGGCGCCATCGACGAGCTGATGACGGAGGACTACCGCATCACCACGGCCGGCCGGCTGGTCGAGGGCCGCGCCGCGTTCAAGGCGTGGGTGGCGGGCATGCAGCGAACCGTATGGGACGCCACCAACGAGCATCTCGAGATCATCACGAACGCCGCCGGGGACCGGGTCGTGTCGCGATGGATCACGCGCGGACGCAACAACGGGATGTTCGGCCTGCCGGCGGACGACCGGCCCGTCGAGTTCTCGGGCATCGCGATCTGGCGCGTCCGGGATGGCCGGCTGGCCGAGTGCTGGGTGGAGCGGAGCGCGCTGGAACTCTTCCAGGCGCTCCGCTGACGCCGGTCGCACGCCGTGCCCGAGCCGGCCATCTGCCGCCCCGGCGCCGTGCCGCACGCCGCGTCCCCGCCCGCCCTGGTCGGCCCGCTTCGCGACCGACGATGCCGCGTCAGCGCGCCGCCGGCGACACCCGGACCGGTACCGGCGCGTTGCACAGGTCGACGGCGCCCGCCGTCCTGACGAAGAACGGGTCGCGCCGGTTGGCGCGCGCGTCCAGGACGGCGGCGAAGGACGGCGCGTCGGCCCGCATCACCTCCACGCGCGGCCGCTCCCCGGCCGGCAGGTCCGCCGCGACGCGAACCGTGTCGATCGGCACGCGCTGCCTCGCCTCGGCATAGAACCCGAGCGCTCCCGTCCCGCGCGGCAGCGCGCCCAGCGCCTGCATCCCGTCCACCACGCGCCCCACCAGGGCGATGTTGCGGTCCAGCTGGCGCGGCGCCTGTCCGTTCACCGCGTACAGCTCCTCCCCCGTCCCGGTGTCCGGCGGCAGGTCGCGCCCGACGCCCACGGCGCCGTAGCAGTGCGCCAGCCAGGTCCGGGTCCCATCGCTCCCCACCGGCCATCCGTCGGCGAAGCCCGCCTGGCTCGCATACGCGTCCGGATGCCCGAGCGGCCGCAGCGACAGCCCCGCCGCCGGCCTGTCGTACTCGGCCGGCGGATGCCTCGCCACGCCAGGCGGCAGCGCCTGCCCTTCCGGCATGCGCGCCCACTGCACCACGTAGTCGTCCTGCACCCGGACGATCGCGGCCCCGTCCCACCAGCGCGCGCGTGCCAGGGCGCGTATGTTGGCGACGTGCACCGGCGCGAACTCCGGCGCCAGCTCCATCACCACGCGCTGCCCCGTGCCGAGCGTCATCACCAGCAGGTTCTCCGGCGCCACCGCCTGCCACGCGTCCGA
>CAXTCK010000015.1:12670-33414 GCA_964242425.1 uncultured Acetobacteraceae bacterium
TGCCGAGCGTCATCACCAGCAGGTTCTCCGGCGCCACCGCCTGCCACGCGTCCGACGGCGCGGCGGCGATGAGCTGGCTCGGCGTCGGCACCGCCGGCGCGCTGCCGCCCAGCAGCAGGAAGGACACCAGGACGCAAGGGATCGGGATATGACGCATCGAACAAGCGTGCCACGGCGGGCCCCGCTCCGGAAGCGGATCGGCCCGGCGGCCAGGGATCCATCCGGATGACCCCGCATCCCGGGAAACAAACCATGTTGCGTGTCGCCAGGAGGGCGCCGCGCGACCAGCCGGCCTGTCCCGACGGCGCAGGCCAGCCCGGACCGGAACCTTCCCCCCTTCCCGCTCCTCTATCCTCGTCCCAACGAGGAGATCCCCATGGACCAGGACAAGACCGCCAAGCTGTGGTCGATGATGAAGGACGCGAAGTTCGCCATGCTCACCACCGACGACGGCGAGCACCTGCGCGCCCGTCCGATGGCGGCCAGCCAGAAGGAGTTCGACGGCACGCTGTGGTTCTTCACGCGCAGGAGCGCGCCCAAGGTGGACGAGGTCGAGGCCGAGCACCGCGTCGGCGTCACCTATTCCAACCCCGACAACCAGAACTACGTGTCCCTGTCCGGCCGCGCCACGCTGGTGCAGGACAAGAACGCGATCGACGCGCACTGGAGCGACATCCTGTCCACCTGGTTCCCCAAGGGCAAGGACGATCCCGACGTCGCCCTGCTGCGCATCGAGGTGTCGGAAGCGGAGTACTGGGACGCTCCCAACTCTGTCATGGTGCACGCCTACGGCTACCTGAAGGCCAAGCTCACCGGCATCCCGCCCAAGGGGGGCGACAACGAGAAGCTGCATCTCGGCTAGCCGGATGGCGATGCGGCTTTGACGACGAGCCGTTCGAGCCGCTACTGATCATGCCGATGGTCCCTTCGAGAGAAGGGTGAAAAGGGAAGACGGTGCGGGCATCATGCCCCATTCCGTCGCTGCCCCCGCAACTGTAGGCGGTGAGCGGCCCGCGCACGGCCACTGGCGACCACGCGTCGTTGGGAAGGCGGTCGGGCCTCGCATGGATCCAGCCGGGCAGCCGGCCGGAACCGGATCCGCAAGCCAGGAGACCTGCCATCGCCGGCGGCCGCAGGGCCGTTTGTTCCATCCGTGCGGACCGGCGGGGTGCCCGGAACGCGGCGATACGCCTCCGTATCGGCTGCCGTGCCCGCACGGCGGCGGAGTTCGAGCCCCCATGCCTGCCGCCGGATGGTCCGGACGGCGCCGCTTGCCCAGGGGGATGCGTGCCCGAACCCGCCGCCATCGTTCTCACCGTCTGCACCACCTGCCGCATGGGCCTCCCGAAGCGCGACGGCGTGCCGGTGCCGGGGCAGGTGCTGCACGACCGGTTGTCCGCCCTGCTGGCGCAGGCCGACGACGCCCCGGTGCGCCTGCACGGCGTCGAATGCCTGGCCGTATGCAACAGCGGCTGCGCCGCCGCCATCGCCCAGCCCGGCAAGTGGTCCTACCTGCTCGGCCGGCTCCACCCGGACAAGGCGGCCGACCTGCTCAGCTTCGCCACCAGCTACGGGGCGTCGCGCACCGGCACCGTGATGCCGTCGAAGCGCCCCGCCTCGCTGGCCGACATGATCCTGGGCCGCATCCCCAATCCAGCACAGGATACCGCCGCATGAGCGCCACCCTGCCCGTCCGCGCGCCCGCCCCGGCCCCGGCGCCGCCGGGCAAGGTCCCGGCCACGGTGATCACCGGCTTCCTCGGCGCCGGCAAGACCACCCTGCTGCGCCACGTGCTGGCCCATGCCGGCGGGCGGCGCATCGCGGTGATCGTCAACGAGTTCGGCACGGTCGGGATCGACGGCGACACGCTGCGGGCCTGCGGCATCCCGGGCTGCGGGCCGGAGGACATCGTCGAGCTGTCCAACGGCTGCCTGTGCTGCACCGTCGCCGACGACTTCCTGCCCACCATCGAGGCGCTGCTCGATCGCCCCAACCCGCCCGAGCACATCGTCATCGAGACCTCCGGCCTCGCTCTGCCCAAGCCCCTGCTCAAGGCGTTCGGCTGGCCGTCGATACGCACCCGCGTCACCGTGGACGGGGTGGTCGCGGTGGTGGACGCGCCCGCCGTGGCGGCCGGCCGCTTCGCCGACGACCCCGTGGCCGTCGCCGCCCAGCGTGAAGCGGACCAGGCGCTCGACCACGACAACCCGCTGGCCGAGGTGTACGAGGACCAGCTCACCTCCGCCGACCTGGTGGTGCTGAACAAGGCGGACGGGCTGGGCGAGCCGGCGCTGGCGGCGCTGGAAGCCGCGATCGCCGCCCTGGTCCCGCGCGCGGTGAAGCTGCTCCGCGCCACCGAGGGCCGCCTCGACCCCGCCGTGCTGCTTGGCCTGGCGTCGCGCGCCGAGGACGACCTCCAGGCCCGCCCGTCGCACCACGACGCCCTGGACGGGGCGCACGAGCACGACGACTTCGACAGCTTCGTGGTGCCCCTGCCCCCGGTTCCGGACGCGGACGCCCTGCTCGCGCGCCTCCAAGCCGCCACCGCCGCGCACGACGTGCTGCGCATGAAGGGCTTCGTCGCGGTGCAGGGCCGGCCGATGCGCCTCGCGGTGCAGGGCGTCGGCACCCGCTTCCGCCAGCAGTTCGACCGGCCCTGGGGCCCGGACGAGGACCGCACCGGCGCCCTGGTGGTGATCGGCCGCGCCGGCATGGACCGCGACGCGATCGCCGCCATGCTCCGGGGCGGCTAGGCGTTTCTCCATGCACCTGCTGGTGCGCGAAACCCGCTTCCTGGACGAGCAGGCGCCGGCCGACGACCTCGGCCACGCCCCGGCCGACCTGCTGGTGCTGTCGTTCTCCGACAGCGACCTGTCCGGCCTCGCCGCGTGCTGGGAGCTGATGCCGGCGCACGCGCGATTGTCGCTGCGCCTCGCCAGCCTGGCCCGCCTGCGCCACCCGCTGTCGGTCGACCTTTACAACGAGAACACGGTGCCCGGCTCCGGCTGCGTGCTGGTGCGCCTGCTGGGCGGCCTGGACTACTGGCGCTACGGCGCCGAGGAGCTGTCCGCCACCTGCCGCCGGCATGCCATTCCGCTGGCGCTGCTGCCTGGCGACAACCGCGACGACCCCCGGCTGGCCGAGCTGTCCACCGTGCCGGCGCCGGTGCTGTCCCGGCTGGACGGCTTCCTGCGGCATGGCGGCCCGCGCAACCTGTCGTCGGCGTTATCGCTGTTGTCCCACCTGGCCGGGCGCGTCGCCGACGACGGAGCACGGCCCGTGCCCGTGCCCGCCGCCGGCGTGCACAGCACCGTCCCGGCGAACAGCCGCCCGCGCGCCACGGTGCTGTTCTACCGGTCGCACCTGCTGGCGAACGACATCGCGCCGTTCGAGGCGCTGGCGGACGCGTTGCAGGCGCGCGGGCTGGCGCCGGAGCTGCTGTATGCCTCGTCGCTGAAGGATGCCGACGCCGCCGGCTTCGTCGCCGAACGGCTGCGCGAAACCCGTCCGGCGGTGGTGCTGAACGCCTGCTTCTTTTCCGCGCGTCGCGACGATGCCGGCTCGCCGCTGGACGCGGCCGGAGCGCCGGTGCTGCAGCTGCTGCAACCGGTCGCGGGCGAGGACGCGTGGCGCGACAGCACGCGCGGCCTGTCCCAGACCGACCTCGCGATGCAGGTGGTGCTGCCGGAGCTGGACGGGCGCCTCCTGTCGAGCCCGGTGTCGTTCAAGCACGGCCAGGCGCATGCGGCACTGCCGGGCCACGTCCACACGGTCAACCGGCCGCACGCAGGCGGCATCGACCGGGCGGCGGACCAGGCCGCCGGATGGGCACGGCTCGGCCAAACGCCGGCGGCGGAGCGCCGGGTGGCGATCGTGCTGTCGGATTATCCGGGCCTGGGCGGCCAGGTCGCGCATGCGGTGGGGCTGGACAGCTTCGCCAGCCTGCGGGCGATCCTCGGCGCGCTGTCATCGGCCGGGTATGACACCGGCCCGATCCCGGACAACGAGGCGCTGGTCCGGGCGCTGTGCCACGCGGCCCCCACCCCGTTGCTGTCCCTGCACCGCTACCAGGCGCTGTTCGACACCCTGCCCGACACCCTGCGGCGCGGCGTGCTCGACGCCTGGGGCGCGCCCGGGGACGACCCGGCGGTGGTGGCGGGCTGCTTCGCGCTGCGGCACCTCCGCCTTGGCAACCTGCTGCTGGCGGTGCAGCCGGACCGCGGCTCGGTCCTGGACCGCAAGAACGGCTACCACGATCCTGCCCTGCCGCCGCGGCATGCCCTGGTCGCCTTCATGCTGTGCCTGCGCGACGTGAACGCCGTTCACGCCTTGCTGCATCTCGGCACGCACGGCACGCTGGAATGGCTGCCGGGCAAGGCCGCGGCCGCGTCGCCGGGTTGCGCGCCCGCCGCCCTGCTTCGCGGCCTGCCGGTGATCTACCCCTTCATCGTCAACAACCCGGGCGAGGCGGCGGCGGCCAAGCGCCGGCTCGGCGCGGTCACGATCGGCCACCTGACCCCGCCGGTCGCCGTGGCCGGCAGTCATGGCGCTGCCCGCGAGCTGGAGCGGCTGCTCGACGACTACGCCGCCGCGGACGGGCTCGACCGCAGGCGGGCCTCGATCCTGCGCGCCGAGATCCTCGACCGCGCCGAGGACAGCGGGCTGCTGGCCGAGTTCGGGGTGGACCGCGCCGGGAGCGGCGACGAGGACGCTCTGGCCCGGCTCGACGCCCTGCTGTGCGACGTGAAGAACCTGCAGCTGCGCGACGGGCTGCACGTGTTCGGCACGTCGCCCGCCTCCCCGGCGACGCTGCTGGAGGCGATGCGAGGAGTGTTGCCGGGCGCGGACCCAGACCGTCTCGAGGCCGACCTGCTGGCGAGCGGACCTGCGGAGATGGGCGCGCTGCTGGCAGCCCTGGACGGCCGCTTCGTGCCGCCCGGCCCGTCCGGCGCCCCCACGCGCGGGCGCGCCGACGTGCTGCCCACCGGGCGCAACCTGTTCAGCCTCGACCCGCGCGCGATCCCGACCCGGGCAGCGATGCTGCTGGCGAACAAGACCGCGGCCGCCCTGCTCGACCGCCACCGCCAGGACCAGGGCGACTGGCTGCGGCGGGTGGTGATCGACCTGTGGGGCTCGACCAGCCTGCGCACCGGCGGCGAGGATCTCGGCCTGGCGCTGCTGCTGATGGGCGTGGCGCCGGTCTGGGACGAGGGCTCGGGCCGCGTGTCCGGCGTCACGGTGCTGCCGCTGGCGCTGCTGGACCGGCCGCGCGTGGACGTGACGCTGCGCATCTCCGGCTTCTTCCGCGACGGCTTTCCCGGGCAGATCGCCTTGTTCGACCAGGCGGTCGAGGCGGTGGCGTCGCGGGACGAGGGCGACTGGAACCCGCTGGCGCAGGCGGCCCAGGGGCTGGACGGCGCGGCGCGGTCGTCGGCGACGGCGCGCATCTTCGGCGCGGCACCTGGCGCCTACGGCACCGGGATCGAGGACCAGCTGGCCCGCGGCGCCTGGGACGGCGTCGATCAGCTGGGCCGGGATTATCTCCATGCCGGCGCGTACCGCTACGGCGGCGGGCGGGACGGCGATGCCGACGCGGCCGGCTTCGCCGCACGGGTCGCGGGCGCGGACGCGCTGGTGCACGTGCAGGACCATGCCGAGACCGACCTGCTGGACGGGCTCGACGCGGCCGCCTTCCAGGGCGGCTTCGCGGCCGCCGCGTCCCTGCTGGGTGGCGCGCCCGCGTTCTACCACGCCGACACCTCGCGGCCGGACGCGCCGCGCCTGCGCCTGCTGGCCGAGGAGGTGGCGCGCGTGGTGCGCGGCCGTGCCGCCAATCCCGCCTGGATCGACGGCATGGCGCGGCACGGCTATCGCGGGGCGGCCGAGATCGCCCGCACCGTGGACGCGCTGCACGCCTTCGCCGCCACCGTGCCGCACCGCTTCGATGCCCAGTTCGAGCTGTTGTTCGACGCCACCCTTGGCGATCCCCGGACCGACCGCTTCCTGCGCCACGCCAATCCGGACGCGCACGCTGCCATGGCGGCCCGCTTCGAGGAGGCGAGGCGTCGCGGGCTGTGGCGGCCGCGACGCAACAGCCTGCCCGCATGCCCCGGGGCGGACGCGTGAACGCCCCGTCCCCGCGCGGCTGGTGTCCCAGCCTGTTCGAGCCGATGCAGTCGGGCGACGGCCTGCTGTTGCGCATCAAGCCACGCGCGGCCCGGCTCGACGCCGCATCCGCGCGCAGGCTGGCGGACGGCGCCCTGCGCCATGGCAACGGGGCGATCGAGCTCACCAACCGCGGCAACCTCCAGCTCCGCGGCTTCACCGCCGCTTCCGCCGCCGCGTTCGCGATGGAGGCGATCGCCGCCGGGCTTGCGGATGCGGACGAGGCGGCGGAGCGGCGGCACAACCTGCTGGTGTCTCCGCTCGCCGGCCGCGACCCGGATTGCCATGCCGACACGCTGGCGGTGGCCCGGGCGCTGGGCGACGCGCTGTCGGCCGACCGGGATCTCGACCGGCTGCCGGCCAAGTTCGGCTTCGCGGTCGATGGCGGCGGGACGCTGGGCCTGGACACCGTTCGCGCGGATGTCGCGCTGCGGGCGTCGGGGGATGGCTGGCGGGTCGAGGCCGCAGGCGCGGTGGCGCGCTGCGGCGCAACCGATGGCCCGGTCCTGGCCCTGCGCCTGGCGCACGCGGCGCTCGCCCACGATCCGCCGTTGCGGCCGGCGCGTTGTCCTGAACACGGTTCACGGTTGTTCCGGATCGCGGGGCTGCATCCGGAGCCGGCCCTGCCCATGGCGGGACCGGCGCCGGTCGCGGTCGGTCCGCTGCCGGGCGGCGCGTTCGGGATCGGCTTGCCGCCTGGACGGCTCGACGCGTCGCTGCTGCGGACCCTGGCCGAGCTGTCGGAACGATGCGGCGACGGCATCCTGCGCGTCACGCCGTGGCGGTCGGTGCTGCTGGCCGGCCTGCATCCCGGCGGCGGGGCGGCGTTGCGCGCGGCGCTGCCGGACGCGCTGCTCGATCCGGAGGATCCACGCCTGCTCGTCTCGTCCTGCATCGGCGCGCCCGGCTGCGCCCGCGCGGCGCGACCGGCCCCGATGGATGCGGCGAGGCTGGGCCTCCTGCTGCCGCGCGGCCGTCGCGGAAACGCGATGCTGCACGTGTCGGGTTGCGCCAAGGGCTGCGGCCATCCGGGGCCGGCGCCCCTGACCCTGGTCGGCCGCGACAACCGCTACGACGTGGTGCGGAACGGACGGGCGTCGGACGAGCCGGTCCTGCGTGGCCTCGACCTCGACGCCGTCACCGCGCTGCTGCGCCAGCCGTCCACGCTCGTGAACATGGTTCACGCATCGTGAGCGACGGGCGCGACTACATACGCGATGGTGCGGCGATCTACGCCCGGTCCTTCGCCATCATACGCGCCGAGGCGGACCTCCAGCGCTTCCGTCCCGACGAGGTGCCGGTCGCGGTGCGGGTGATCCATGCCTGCGGGCTGGTGGAGGTGGCGGCGAACATCCGCTTCGGGCACGGCTTCGCGCATGTGGCGAGGCGGGCGCTCCGGGCCGGCTGCCCGGTGCTGTGCGACTCCGAGATGGTGGCGCACGGCATCACCCGCGCCCGGCTGCCGGCCGGCAACGCGGTGGTGTGCACGCTGCGCGACGCCCGGACGCCGGAGCTGGCCCGCGTCGTCGGCAACACCCGGTCCGCCGCGGCGCTGGAGCTGTGGGGCGAGCAGCTCGGCGGCAGCGTGGTGGCGATCGGCAACGCGCCCACCGCTTTGTTCCGCCTGCTGGAGCTGCTCGATGCCGGGGCGGCGCCGCCTGCCGCGGTGATCGGCATGCCGGTGGGCTTCGTGGGGGCGGCGGAATCCAAGCAGGCGCTGGCGGCGTATGGCACCTTGCCATTCGCCACCGTGCTCGGCCGGCAGGGCGGCAGCGCCATGGCGGCGGCAGCGGTGAACGCGCTGGCGAGCGACGCGGAATGAGCGCCGGGACCGCCCCTGGCACCCTGCGTACGGTCGGCATGGGGCCGGGCGACCCCGAGCTGCTGACGGTGAAGGCGCTTCGGGTGATCGGGAGCGCGCCGGTGGTGGCGTTCTTCGCCAAGCGGGGACGCGTCGGCCACGCGCGCTCCATCGCTGGCGAGCGGTTGCGCTCCGACGCGATGGAGGAGCGCTTCGAGTATCCGTTCACCACGGAGCTGTCGCTGCGGGACCCGCGCTATCCGGCGCAGATGGGGGTGTTCTACGAGCACTGCGCGTCGCGGCTTGCAGCGCATCTGGAAGCCGGGCGGGACGTGGCGCTTTTGTGCGAGGGCGACCCGTTCTTCTACGGCTCGTCCATGTACCTGTTCGACCGGCTGCGCGCCGACTACCCGCACGAGGTGGTGCCGGGCGTCACCGGCATGAGCGGATGCTGGACCGCGGCGGCGATGCCGATCGCGCATGGCGACGACGTGCTGTGCGTGCTGCCCGGCACCCTGGACGAGGATTGCCTGGCGGCACGCCTCGCCGCCTGCGACGCGGCGGTGATCATGAAGGTGGGGCGCAACCTGCCGAAGATACGGCGCGCGCTGGATCGGGCCGGGCTGTCGGACCGGGCGATCTATGTCGAGCGCGGCACGCAGGCCGGACAGGTGCTGTCGCCGGTGGCCGACACCGATGGGCGGGCCGCGCCGTACTTCTCGATGGTGCTGGTTCCGGGACGGCAGCGGTCGCGATGAGCGGGGCCGGACGCCTGACGGTGGTCGGCCTGGGGCCGGGCGGGCTCGACCTGCGCACGCCGCAGGCCGACGCGGCGCTGCGCGAGGCGACCGACCTGGTGGGCTACGCGCCGTATCTCGATCGGGTGGAGGCGGGCCCGGGGGTGGTGCGGCACGGCTCGGACAACCGGGTGGAGCTCGACCGGGCGCGCCATGCCCTGGCGCTGGCGGCGGCCGGGCGGACCGTGTGCGTGGTGTCGTCCGGCGACCCGGGCGTGTTCGCGATGGCGAGCGCGGTGTTCGAGGCGATCGAGGATGGCGAGGCGGCGTGGCGGGCGCTGGAGGTTCGCGTGGTGCCGGGCATCTCGGCGATGATGGCGGTGGCGGCCCGGCTGGGCGCGCCGCTTGGCGGGGATTTCTGCGCCATCTCGTTGTCCGACAACCTCAAGCCCTGGCCGCTGGTGCTGCGCCGCCTGCGCGCGGCGGCGGGAGCGGGGTTCGTGATGGCGCTGTACAACCCGCTGTCGCGGGCGCGGCCCTGGCAGCTGGGGGCTGCGCTGGAGGCGCTGCGCGAGGTGCTGCCGGGCACGGTGCCGGTGGCGTTTGCCACTGCGGTCAGCCGTCCGGAGGAGCGGATCGTGGTGTCCACGCTAGGCCGGGCGGATGCGTCGCTGGCCGACATGCGCACCCTGGTGCTGGTCGGCTGCGCCGGCACGCGGCTGGTCCACCGGGATGATGGCCGTTCCTGGCTCTACACCCGGCGCAGCGTGGCGGATTCCTGATGGCGCCGCTCCAGCCAGTGCAGGGCGTCCTGCCAGCCCGGCACGGTCGGGGTTGGCTGGGAAACGGGCCGTGCCACCATCACCACGCCGAGCCCGGCTTCCCGCGCCGCCGCCAGCTTGGGCGCGGTGGCGTCGCCGCCGGAGTTCTTGGTCACCACCAGCCCGATGCGGTGGCGGAGGAGCAGCGCACGTTCGTCCGGCAGGCTGAAGGGGCCGCGCGCCGACAGCACGGTGGCATCTGGCGGGAGCAGTCCGGGCGGCGGCGGGTCGACGCTGCGCACGACGTAGTGGTGCTGCGGGTGGGCCAGGAACGGTGCCAGCTCCTGCCGGCCGACCGTGAGCAGGACGCGTGCCGGCTGTTCGCCAATCGCCGCGGCGGCAGCCTGCATGGTGGGGACCACGGTCCAACGGTCGCCCGCGACCGGCTCCCAGGCCGGCCGGTCGATCCGCAGCAGCGGCACCCCGGCGCTCATGGCGGCCGCGACCGCGTTGCGGCTGATCTGCTGCGCGAAGGGGTGGGTGGCGTCGACCAGCGCGCCGGTCTGCGCGTTCTCGAGCCAGCGCTGCAGGCCGCCGGCGCCGCCGAAGCCGCCGATGCGTGTGGGGAGCGGCGGCAGGTGCGGCGTCCGGGTCACGCCGGCCAGGGACACGGTGGCCGCGAAGCGCTCGTCGTTCTGCAGCGCCCGCGCCAGCGCGCTGGACTCGCTGGTGCCGCCGAGGATCAGCACCCTTGTCACCCTTCGTGCTCCTTCCGGCCCCGGGCATGACGCCGTGGCTCAGCATCCTCGGCATCGGCGAGGACGGTGTCGAGGCGCTCCCTCCGGTGTCGCGCGCGCTGATCGCCGGGGCGGAGCTGGTGGTGGGCGGGGCGCGGCATCTCGGGCTGGCGGCGCCGCTGCTGCGCGGCGACACGCTGCGCTGGCCGAGCCCGATCGCGGACGCTGTGCCGCTGGTCCTGTCGCGCCGCGGCCGGGCGGTGGCGGTGCTGGCGTCCGGCGACCCGTTCTGCTTCGGCGTCGGCAGCCTGTTGTCGGAGCACGTTCCGGCAGAGGAGATGCGATGCCTGCCGGCACCGTCCGCGTTCTCGCTCGCCTGCGCCCGGCTGGGCTGGGCGTTGCAGGACACGGCGCTGTTGTCGGTGTGCGGCCGATTGGTGGAAGCGCTTCGCCCGGCGCTGCAGCCGGGGGCGCGGCTGCTGGTGCTGTCGGCGGACGAGCGTTCGCCGGCGGCGGTGGCGGCGCTGCTATGCGCGCACGGGTTCGGCGGCTCGGTGCTGCACGTGCTGGAAGCGCTGGGCGGTCCGCGCGAGCGCGTCAGGCGGCAGCGTGCCGACGCGGCGATGCCGGGCGACATCGCGCGGCTGAACCTCGTGGGGGTGGCGCTGGACTCCAGCCCGGAGGCGCGGCCGATCCCGCTTGCGGCCGGGCTGCCGGACGAGAGCTTCGGTCACGACGGGCAGTTGACCAAGCGGGAGGTGCGCGCCGTCACCCTGTCCGCGTTGTCGCCGCGCCAGGGCGAGCTGCTGTGGGATGTCGGCTGCGGCTCAGGCTCGGTGTCGATCGAGTGGATGCTGCGACACCCGGGCAACCGCGCGGAGGCGCTGGAACCGCGGCCGGACCGGGCGGCGCGGGCGCGAAGCAACGCCTGGTCGCTGGGCGTGCCCGGGCTGGTGGTGGTGGAGCGCGCAGCACCGGACGGGTTCGACGCGCTGTCGCCGCCGGACGCGGTGTTCGTCGGCGGCGGGGCTGCGGTGCCCGGCGTGCTGGAGCGGGCCTGGTCGGCGCTGCGCCCGGGCGGGCGGCTGGTGGCGAACGCGGTGACGATCGAGACCGAGCGGGTGCTGTTCGACGCCCGGGCGCGGCTGGGCGGCACCCTGACCAGGCTGTCGGTGGAAAGGCTGGACCGGATCGGCAGCATGCACGGCTTCCGGCCGGCGATGACCGTGACCCAGCTTGCGGCGTGGCGGCAACGATGATGCGGGGGATGGTGCCGGGGATCGTGGTCGCCGGGATCGGGCTCCGTCCGGGTGCGGCGGCCGAGGAGATCGTCGGGCTGGTCGAGCGGGCGGTCCGGGCGTCCGGTTCCGGGTTGTCGGTGCTGGCGGTGCCGTGGTTCCGGAAGCACGAGGCCGGTCCGGCGGCGGCGGCGAGGCTGCTGTCGGTGGCGCTGCGGGTGGTGTCCCCGGAAGCGCTGGACGCGGCGCAGCCGCGGTGCCGGACACGATCGGCGCGGGCGCAGTCGCATGTCGGGGCGGCCTCGGTCGCGGAAGGCTGCGCGCTGGCCGTTTCCGGTCCGGAGGGACAGCTGCTGCTGGCGCGGATCGCGTCCGCGGCCGTCACCTGCGCCCTGGCGCAAGCGCCGGCGGGCCCATGACGGTGCACTTCATCGGCGCAGGCCCGGGTGCCGCCGACCTGCTGACCCTGCGCGGACGCGACCTGCTGGCACGCTGCCCGGTCTGCCTGTTCGCAGGCTCGATCGTGCCGCGCGAGATGCTGGTGCACTGCCCGCCGGACGCGCGGCTGGTGGATACCGCCGGGCTCGACCTGGACGCGATCGAGGCTGAGTACGCCGCCGCGTTCCGCGCCGGGCAGGACGTGGCGCGGCTGCATTCCGGCGACCTGTCGATCTGGAGTGCTGTGGCCGAGCAGGTCAGGCGCCTGAAGCGCCTCGGCATCCCGTTCACCCTGACGCCGGGGGTGCCGGCGTTCGCTGCCGCGGCGGCGGCGTTGGAGCGCGAGCTGACGGTGCCGGAGGTGGCGCAGAGCGTGGTGCTGACGCGCGTGTCCGGCCGCGCGTCCGCCATGCCGGAGAACGAAACGCTGCGGGCGTTCGGGGCCACCGGCGCCACGCTGGCGATCCACCTGGCGGTGCATGCGCTCGACCGCGTGGTGGCGGAGCTGACGCCGTCGCACGGGGCCGACGCGCCGGTCGCGGTGGTGGTGCGCGTGTCGTGGCCGGACCAGCGGGTCGTGCGCGGCACGCTCGGCAGCATCGTCGGGCTGATGGCGTTGCAGCCGGCGGAACGCACCGCGCTGATCCTGGTGGGACGGGCGCTGGAGGCGGACGGCTTCCGCGACAGCGCGCTGTATGACCCGGCGTACCGCAGGCGGTTCCGGGAATGAGCCGTCACACCGGCAGGAACGGGGTGCGGCCCTGCGTGACGCCGTTGCGGTCGAACAGCACCAGCTCCAGCTCGGCGCCGCTGCCGGCGAGCACCGCCGCCGCCACCTGCCAGGCTTGCGCCGCCACCGCGTCGCCAAGTGCCACCCCTGCCTCGGCCGCGAGCGCGAAGGCTTCCGCCGCGGTGTTGGCGGCGGTGATCCGGCCCGCGAGCGCCGGGTCGCCGCCGGCCGCCACCGCCATCGCGGCCAGAGCCGGCAGGTCGATGCTGCCGCGGCTGGAATGCAGGTCCAGCCGGCCCTGCCCCAGCTTGGCCAGCTTGGCCACGCCGCCCGCCACCGTGACGCGCGGCACCGGATGGTCGCGCAGGTATTTCAGCATGCCGCCGGCGAAGTCGCCCATCTCGATCAGCGCCACCTCGGGCAGCCCGTGCAGCGCCTGCACCGCGCGCTCCGACGTGGCGCCGGTGCTGCCGGCGACGTGGGACAGGCCCATGGCCCGGGCCACGTCGATGCCGCGCCGGATGGTGTCGATCCAGGCGGCGCAGGAGAACGGCACCACGATGCCGGTGGTGCCCAGGATCGACAGCCCGCCGACGATGCCGAGCCGGCCGTTCAGGGTGCGCTCGGCCAGGCGCTCGCCGCCCGGGATCGACAAGGTTACCTCGGCGTCGGGCGGGACGCCGCCGGCCTCGCCCGCGAGGGCCTCTGCGATCATGCGTCGCGGCACCGGGTTGATCGCGGGCTCGCCCGGCGGCAGCGGCAGGCCTGGCCGGGTGATGGTGCCGACCCCTTCCCCCGCGCGGAAGCGGATGCCGCTGCCGGCCGGCAGCAGGCGCACCTCCGCCCTGACCAGCGCGCCATGGGTGACGTCCGGATCGTCGCCGGCGTCCTTGACGATGCCGGCCCGGGCGGTGTCGCCGTCGCGACGCGTTTCCGCCAGGGCGAAGGCGGCGGTGGCGCCACCGGGCAGGACGATGCTGACCGGGTCGGGGAACCGGCCGGTCAGGAGCGCCGCGAAGGCGGCCTTGGCGGCGGCGGCGGCGCAGGAGCCGGTGGTCCAGCCACGCCGGAGCGGGCCGGATCTGGGCGTATGAGGATCGGCATGCGATTCCTGCTCCACGCCTGCCGTCATAGGACCGGCCGCACCCCCTGTCACGGAGCCCGTTCATGAGCCCGCGCGGCCTGCTGATCGCGGCCCCCCGCTCCGGCGGCGGCAAGACGGTCGTGACGCTGGCGCTGCTGGCGGGCCTGCGCCATCGCGGACTGGCGGTTCGCGCCGCCAAGTCCGGACCGGACTACATCGACCCCGCCTTTCACGAGGCGGCGTCGGGGCACCCGAGCCTGTGCCTGGACAGCTGGGCGATGCCGCCGGCGCTTCTAGACGCGACGATGGCCGAGGCCGCGGACGGCGCGGAACTGCTTCTGGTCGAGTCCGCCATGGGGCTGTTCGACGGCATCGACGGGGCGCCCGGGCGCCGCGGCAGCGCCGCAGACCTCGCAGCGCGGTTCGGCCTGCCGGTGGTGCTGGTGCTCGACGTGTCCGGGCAGTCGCAGACGGTGGCGGCCGTGGCGCGCGGCTTCGCGGTGCACGACCCGGCGGTGCGGCTGGCGGGCGTGGTGCTGAACCGGGTCGCGTCGCCGCGGCACCATGCCGGGGCCGCGTCGGCGCTGCGGGAGGCGGGCATTCCCCTGCTCGGCAGCATTCCGCGCGACCCGGCGCTGGCCCTGCCGGAACGCCATCTCGGGCTGGTGCAGGCGCGCGAGCACGACGCGCTGCCCGGCTTCCTCGCCACCCTGGCGGCGGTGGCCGGGCAGGAGCTCGACCTGGGGGGCATCCTCGCCGCCGCAGCGCCGCTCGCGCTGCCGCCAAACCTCGTCGCGGCGCCGGCGCTGCCGCCGCCCGGGCAACGGATCGCGGTGGCGGACGACGCGGCGTTCTCGTTCCTGTACGGGCACCTCGCCGCCGGATGGCGACGGGCCGGGGCCGAGCTGCTGTTGTTCTCGCCGCTGGCCGACCAGGCGCCGCCAGACCAGGCCGACTGCTGCTGGCTGCCCGGCGGCTATCCCGAGCTTCATGCGGGGCCGCTTGCCGCCGCCGCCCGCTTCCAGGACGGGCTGCGGCGCTTCGCCGACACCCGTGCGGTGCATGGCGAGTGCGGCGGCTACATGGTGCTGGGCAAGGTGCTGGTCGACGCGCGCGGCGTCGGCCACGCGATGACCGGGCTGCTCGGCCACGGCACCAGCTTCGCCGACCGGCGCCTGCACCTGGGATATCGCGCGGCGCGCCTGCTGGCGGACTCCCCGGTGGGGCCGGCTGGTGCTGCGTTGCGCGGGCACGAGTTCCACTACGCGGCGGTGTCCGATCCCGGCTGCGACCTGCCGCTGGCGACGCTCGCGGATGCTTCCGGCACCGACCTCGGTGTCGCGGGCGGGCGGCGCGGCCACGTGTCCGGCTCGTTCTTCCACGCCATCGCGCTGCAGCCGGACGGGCTTGTTCCGTGAGCGTGCCGTTCTCCAGCCTGGAGTCGCTGCGCGGCGCCTGTGCCGACCTGCCCGAGGGTGACAGCGCAGCGGAGACGGCGGCGCTGGCACGGCAGGCGGTGCTGACCAAGCCGCGCAACAGCCTCGGGCGGCTGGAACAGCTGGCGGTCTGGCTCGCGCGCTGGCAGCGCCGGCCGATCCCGCGCCTCGACCGGGTGGAGATCCTGGTGTTCGCCGGCAACCACGGCGTCACCGCCCAGGGCGTGTCGCCGTTCCCGCCGGAGGTGACGGCGCAGATGGTGGCGAACTTCGCCGCGGGCGGGGCAGCGATCAACCAGCTGGCACGGGTGGCGGACGCGGTGCTGCGCGTGGTCGAGCTGGCGGAGCTGGCGCCGTGCGCCGACCTCAGCCGCCACGCAGCCATGACCGAGGCGGGCTTCCTCGACGCGGTCGCCGTCGGCTTTGGCGCGGTCGAGCCGGGCACCGACCTGCTCTGCCTGGGCGAGATGGGGATCGGCAACACCACGGCGGCGTCGGCCTTGTGCGCCGCGCTGCTGGGCGGGACCGGCGCCGACTGGGCCGGACGCGGCACCGGGCTGGACGATGACGGGGTGGCGCGCAAGGCCGGGGCGATCGACCGGGCGCTGGCCCTGCATGGGGCTGCCGTCGCGGATCCGCTGGAGGCGACGCGTCGGATGGGCGGTTACGAGCTCGCGGCGCTGCTGGGGGCGGCCCTCGCGGCGCGGCATCACGGGGTTCCGGTGCTGCTGGACGGGTTCGTCTGCACCGCCGCCGTGGCGCCGCTGCTGCGGCTTCATCCGGGCGGGCTCGACCACGCGCTCGCGTCGCACCGCTCGGCCGAGGCCGGGCATCGCAGGCTCCTGGCGGCGCTGGGGCTGGACCCGCTGCTGGATCTGGGGATGCGACTCGGCGAGGCGTCCGGGGCGGCGCTCGCAGTGCCGATCCTGCGTGCCGCCTGCGCCTGCCATGCCGGCATGGCGTCGTTCGCCGAGGCCGGCGTGTCCGGCAAAGCGTGACGCCGCTACGCGACCTGCGCGCGGACCTCGCCTGCGGGTTCGGGCTGCTGACGCGGCTGCCGGTCGGATGGCTGGTGCCTTTCGACGCGCCATACCGGCCCGGGCGCGCGGTCTGGACCTATCCGCTGGCGGGGCTGGCGGTCGGTGCCGCGAACGCCGCCTCGTTCTGGATCGCACGACGACTGGGGGTGCCGCCGCTGCTGGCGGCGGCATGGAGCGTCGCGGTGGCGGTGATGCTCACCGGCGGCCTGCACGAGGACGGACTCGCCGACACCGTGGACGGCTTCGGCGGCGCGACTCCGGAACGCAGGCTGGAGATCATGCGCGACAGCCGCATCGGCAGCTACGGGGCGCTGTCCCTGGTGCTGTCGCTGGGGATACGCGTCGCGGCAATCTCGGCGCTGCCGCCGGGACGGACGTGGACGGGCCTCGTGCTGGCCGGAGCCCTGTCGCGCACCGCCATGCTGCCGGTGCTGGCGCTTCTGCCGCCTGCCCGGATGGATGGGCTGGGCCGCATGGTGGGACGGGTTCCGCCCCTGGCGTCGGCGACGGCGCTTGTTGTCGCCGCCGCGATCGCCCTGGGATGTGTCCCACCCGTCGCCGCGATCATAGCGCTTGCGGCCTGCCTGCTGGTTGGGCTGGCGGTCGCGGCGCTGGCCTGGCGACGGATCGGCGGGCAGACGGGGGACGTGCTCGGCGCCTGCTGCGTGCTGACGGAAAGCGTGCTGTTGACGCTTGCCGCTGCCGGCTAAAGCCGGGTGTCAGGCTTCAGCGCGCGAACTGGTGACGAACCACGTCCTCGATATCGCCGCGGGTCAGGCCCATGTCAGCCAAGTGGCGGTCGGAGTAGCTGTTCAGCTCGGTGCGCATCCGGGCGCGCGTCTTGTATTCGGCGACGCGCTGGCGGAACAGGTTGATCGACTGCCGGAACAGGGCCGGGCCGGTCGAGGCGGTGGATGACGTGGTGAACGAGGCGGCGTGTGCCATGGGAGTTGCTCCGTTGTCTTGTGCGGTGCAACATATGGCGGTCCAAGCCGAGGCGCAAGCGTTTTTGTGCAATGCAACATAAGCGTGGGTTTGGCGGCAGCCATGCAGCGGGCGCGGCCCAAGCTTCATGCAAAATTAACTAGTTCCAGCATGCCGAGTCCTGGTGCAGGCCGTAGCAGATCAGGCTTCTCGCCGCGAAGCATCGGGCCCAGCAGGCGGAGCGGCCCGCCATGCGACACCACGACGGCGCTGGCACCTCCATGCAACAGGTCGCGGCAGAATTGCGCCGCGCGCTCGATCAACGCTTGGCCCGACTCGCCCCCGGGCGGAGCGAAGCCGGGCGGATCGGCGGCCCATTGCTCCAGGGCTTGGCCCGGCAGCGTGTCCCAGTCGGCGCCGTCCCAGTCGCCGAAGTCGAGCTCGATCAGGCGTGGATCCGTTCGCGTCGGAACGGCAAGCATTTGGCCGAGCGCTTCGGCCGGCAGGCGGCAGCGCTGCAGCGGGCTGGTGTGGATCACGTGCGGGTGGATCGGGCGCAGCGCCGCCGCCAGCGCCGGCAGGGTGGCCTGCCATCCCGGCAGGAGCGGCAGGTCGGCCCGGCCGTAGCATCGCCCGGGCGGCACCCGTACCGGCGGGTGCCGCAACAAGCCGATGCTAGTCCTCGTAATGCGTGGCCACCAGGCGGTCGAGCAGGCGCACGCCGAACGCGGTGGCGCCCTTGGGCACGCCGGGCGCGTCCTTGCTGGCCCAGGCGGTGCCGGCAATGTCGAGATGCGCCCACGGCACCTCGCCCACGAAGCGCTTGAGGAACTGCGCCGCGGTGATGGAGCCGCCGGGACGGCCGCCGATGTTCTTCATGTCGGCGATGTCGGAGCGCAGCGCCTTGTCGTAAGCCTCGGCGAGCGGCATGCGCCACAGCTTCTCGCCCACCAGGCGGCCGGCCTCGCCGAGCTGCCCCGCCAGGGTGTCGTCGTTGCTGTAGAGCCCGGCATGCTCGTGGCCCAGCGCCACGATGATGGCGCCGGTCAGGGTGGCGAGGTCGATCATCGCGCGCGGCTTGAAGCGGTCCTGGGCATACCAGAGCACGTCGGCCAGGACGAGGCGGCCTTCGGCATCGGTGTTGATCACCTCGACCGTCTGCCCGGACGCGGTCTTCACCACGTCGCCCGGACGCTGCGCGCGGCCGGACAGCATGTTCTCCACCAGCCCGACCAGCCCGACGGCGTTCACCTTGGCGCGGCGCCCGGCCAGGGCGGCCATCAGCCCGACGACGGTGCCGGCGCCGGCCATGTCCCACTTCATGTCCTCCATGCCGCCGGCCGGCTTGATGGAGATGCCGCCGGAGTCGAACGTCACCCCCTTGCCGACAAAGGCGACCGGGGCGGCCTTGGGATCGGCGGCGCCGCGCCAGTGCATCACCGCCATGCGCGCCGGGGCCTCGCTGCCCATCGCCACCGCCAGCAGGGCGCCGAAGCCAAGCGCCTGCATCTGCTCGGGCGTGAAGATCTCGATGTCGAGCCCGAGCGACGACAGCTCGGCGATGCGGTCGGCGAACACCGGCGGGGTGAGAACGTTGGGCGGCTCGCTGACCAGGTCGCGGGTGACGAAGGCGCCGTGCGCGATCGCCTTCAACGCGGGCCAGGAGGAGGCCGCCTCGGCGTCGGGCGACAACACGGCGAGCCGTTCCAGCTTGGGCCGCTCGTCCGGCTTCTGCGTGGTGCGGTAGCGGTCGAACCGGTAGCTCGACAGCACCGCCCCCAGCGCCGCGTGCACGCCAAGCGACGCCGGCAGCCCGTCCACGGCGATCGCGCCTTGGGAACTGGTCTTCAGCGCGCCGAACGCGGCGCTGCCGGCGGCCTCGGCCGCGTGGGCGTCGATCTCGGCTGTCTTGCCGAGGCCGATCAGCACGATGCGGGACAGGCCCGCGCCCGGCCCGGGCAGCACGAGGCTCTTGTTCTTGCCGAACGAGAACTCGCTCGCCTCCACGGCGCGCGACACGGCACCGCCGGTCGCCTCGTCGGCGGCGCGGAACAGCGCCGGCCGCTCCCCATCCTCGGGCACCAGCAGCGCCACGGCGCCTCGACCCGGCAGGACGGCGCGGGTGTACTCGATGTCCAGCATGGAGAAACGCTCCGGCGTTGCGGTCCCGGTCGCACGGGGCTCGGCAAGGGTCCCGGACTTATCAGCCCGGGGCCGCGCTGCCGCAAGGCCGGACGGCCTTGCAGGCGCCCGTTGCTTTGCAAGGCTTGGCGCCTTCGCTTATCCCCCTTGCGCATGATCAAAGGCTCCGCCCCTCCGGACGACGTTCCAGATCCTGTCGGGGACGAGGCGCTGCTTGCCATGGCCGGGGCGCTCGCGTCGGACGCGGCGGCGCTGATCCTGGAGATCCGGCGAGGCGGGTTCCGAACGACGTTCAAGGATGACCGCTCCCCGGTCACGGAGGCCGACAGGCAGGCCGAGGCGCTGATCCTGTCCGGCCTGCGCGCCGCCTCGGCGATTCCGGTGATCGCGGAAGAGGAAGCGGCGGCCGGCATCGCGGTGGCGACGGGCGACGCGTTCTGGCTGGTGGACCCGCTGGACGGCACGCGCGAGTTCGCGGCCGGCTCCGACAACTTCACCGTCAACATCGGGCTGGTGCGCCGTGGCCGGGCGGTGCTGGGCGCGGTGGCGCTGCCGGCCTACGGCACGCTGTATCTCGGCCGTGTCGGCGAGGACGGCAGCCGGATGGCGCTGCGGCGCGACCGGGAAGGCGAGGCGCCGATCGCGGTGCGCGCACCGCCCGAAGCCGGGCTGTCGGTGCTGGCGTCGCGGCACTATGCGCGCGATCCGGCCCTGCTCGCGTATCTCGGGCAGCAGCGCATCGCCGAGCTCGGCAACATCGGCTCGGCGGTCAAGTTCGTGCGCGTGGCCGAAGGGGCGGCGGACCTCTACCCGCGCCTCGGGCCGACCATGGAATGGGACACCGCCGCCCCGCAGGCGGTGGTCGAGGCCGCGGGAGGCAGCGTGACGCTGTTCGACGGCAGCCCGCTGCGCTACGGCAAGCCCGGCTGGACCAACCCGCACTTCGTTTGCCGTGGCGGCGTTCGCCAGGGCGGCCCGACGGGAACGTAACGAGATCGGCATCGGCATGCCTCGACTCCACGCCCGGGATGCTACAAGGCAGCGCATGCGCCACAGCACCGAGCGGGCCGCGATGGAGTTCATGCCGACGCCATGACCGAGCGCCTGGACCCGGACCGAAACGGGATCGACCGCGCCGCCGACCTGCTTTCCGGCGGCCGCCTGGTCGCGTTCGGCACGGAGACCGTCTACGGCCTGGGCGCGGACGCGACCGACCCCCGTGCGGTGGCGGCGGTGTTCGCGGCCAAGAATCGCCCCGCCTACAACCCGCTGATCGCCCACCTGCCCGATGCCGACGCGGCGTTCCGGCAGGTGGTGGCGACGCCGCTGGCACGGCGGCTGGCCGCCGCCTTCTGGCCGGGGCCCCTCACCCTGGTGCTGCCGCGGCGTGGGGATTCGGGCGTGTGCGCGCTCGCCGCCGCGGGGCTGCCGACGCTGGCGGTGCGTGGGCCGGCGGGGGCGGGGGGGGGAGCGGTGAGATCCGGAGAGCGGCGGGTAGGGGAGGAGGGTGG